>DASUUN010000119.1:0-4101 GCA_036374055.1 Burkholderiales bacterium | reverse complement strand
CGCCCCTACGCCGAGTGGATCGAGCGCATCCGCGTCAAGCTGGACGAGGTGGAAAGCGAGAAGACCCCGCCGCTCAAGTCCTCGGTGTCGCTGCTCGACCGCCAGCAGGCCTTCGCCTACACGCAGGAAGACCTGAAGTTCATCATGCAGCCGATGGCCGCCTCCGGCGAGGAGCCGATCGGCTCCATGGGCAACGATTCGCCGCTGGCGGTGATCTCGAACAAGAACAAGACCCTCTACCACTACTTCAAGCAGCTGTTCGCCCAGGTCACCAACCCGGCCATCGACCCGATCCGCGAGGACCTGGTGATGTCGCTGGTCTCGTTCATCGGCCCGAAGCCCAATCTGCTGGGCATCGACGAGCTCAACCCGCCGCTGCGCCTGGAGGTGTCGCAGCCGGTGCTGGACTTCTTCGAGATGGAGAAGATCCGGCACATCGAGCGCTATACGGCCGGCAAGTTCAAGTCCTGGGAGCTCGACATCACGTACCCCGTGGCCTGGGGCAAGGAAGCGGTGGAGGCGCGGCTCGCTTCGCTCGCCGCGCAAGCCGAGGACGCGGTGCGCTCGGGCTACTCGATCATCGTGATCTCCGACCGCCACGTCGACAAGGAGCGCGTGGCGATTCCCGCGCTGCTCGCCCTGTCCGCCATCCACCAGCACCTCGTCGGCAAGGGCCTGCGCACGTCGACCGGGCTGGTGGTCGAAACCGGCAGCGCGCGCGAGGTGCACCACTTCGCGCTGCTCGGCGGCTACGGCGCGGAGGCGATCCATCCGTACCTCGCGCTCGAGACCATCCTCGGCCTGCATTCGCGGGACAAGGCTTCCAAGGCGGTCAAGAACTACATCAAGGCGATCGGCAAGGGCCTGAAGAAGGTGATGTCCAAGATGGGCGTCTCCACGTACATGTCCTACACCGGCTCCCAGCTTTTCGAGGCGGTCGGCCTGGCCAGGTCGCTGGTCGACAAGTACTTCACCGGCACCGCCTCGAACATCGAGGGGATCGGCCTGTTTGAGGTCGCCGAAGAGGCGCTGCGCATCCATGACGACGCGTTCGACCCCGCCGACCCGGTGCTGAAGAACATGCTCGACGCGGGCGGCGAGTACGCCTGGCGGGTGCGCGGCGAGGACCACACCTGGACGCCGGACGCGATCGCCAAGCTGCAGCACTCGACGCGCAGCAATTCGTACGCCACGTACAAGGAGTACGCGGCGCTGATCAACGACCAGTCCAGGCGCCACAACACCTTCCGCGGCCTGTTCGACTTCCGCTTCGGCGAGTGCAAGCCGGTGCCGATCGAGGAAGTGGAGCCGGCGGCCGAGATCGTCAAGCGCTTCTCCACGGGCGCGATGTCGCTCGGCTCGATCTCCACCGAAGCGCACACGGTGCTCGCCGTCGCGATGAACCGCATCGGCGGCAAATCGAACACCGGCGAGGGCGGCGAGGACCGGCGGCGCTATGCGCCGATCAAGGCCGGAGAGTCTTTGCAGGCCAGGCTGGGGAAAGCGCGCGTCGAGGTGGACATTCCCCTGCGCGAGGGCGATTCGCTGAAGTCCAAGATCAAGCAGGTCGCCTCGGGACGCTTCGGCGTGACCGCCGAATACCTGGCGAGCGCGGAGATGCTGCAGATCAAGATCGCGCAGGGCGCGAAGCCCGGCGAAGGCGGCCAGCTCCCGGGGCGCAAGGTCTCCGAGTACATCGCCGAGCTGCGCTACTCGACCCCCGGTGTCGAGCTCATCTCGCCGCCGCCGCACCACGACATCTACTCGATCGAGGACCTCGCGCAGCTCATCCACGACCTCAAGAACTCGAATCCCGAGGCCGCGATCTCGGTGAAGCTGGTCTCCGAGGTGGGCGTGGGGACGATCGCCGCGGGCGTGGCGAAGGGCAAGTCGGACCACGTCACCATCGCCGGCCACGACGGCGGCACGGGCGCCTCGCCGTGGTCGTCCATCAAGCACGCCGGCACCCCCTGGGAGCTGGGCCTGGCGGAGACCCAGCAGACATTGGTCTTGAATAGACTGAGAGGCAGAATCGCGGTCCAGGTCGACGGCCAGATGAAGACCGGGCGCGACGTGGTGATCGGCGCCATCCTGGGCGCCGACGAGTTCGGCTTCGCCACCGCGCCGCTGGTGGTGGAAGGCTGCATCATGATGCGCAAGTGCCACCTGAACACCTGCCCGGTGGGCGTGGCGACGCAGGACCCGGCCCTGCGGCGCAAGTTCGAGGGCAAGCCCGAGCACGTGGTGAACTACTTCTTCTTCGTCGCCGAGGAAGTGCGCGAGCTCATGGCGCAGCTCGGGGTCCGCAGCCTGAACGAGCTGATCGGTCGTACCGAGCTGCTGGACATGAAGAAGGGCATCGAGCACTGGAAGGCGCGCGGGCTGGACTTCTCCAGGGTGTTCCACACGCCGAAGATGCCGGTCGAGGTGGCCCGGCACCACTGCGAGAAGCAGGCGCATGGCCTGGACAAGGCGCTCGACAACCGCCTCATCGAGCTCGCCGCGCCGGCGCTGGAGCGCGGCGAGAAGGTCGCCATCGACATCCCGATCCGGAACATCAACCGCACGGTCGGCACGATGCTGTCCTGGCGCATCGCGCAGCGCTACGGGCACGAAGGCCTGCCCGACGACACCATCCATATTCGCCTGGCGGGTTCGGCCGGCCAGAGCTTCGGCGCCTTCCTCGCCAGGGGCGTGACGCTCGATCTGGTCGGCGATACCAACGACTACTGCGGCAAGGGCCTCTCGGGCGGGCGCATCTCGGTGCAGCCATCGCCCAAGTTCCGCGGCGAGCCCTCCGACAACATCATTACGGGCAACGTCGTGCTCTACGGCGCCATCGCCGGCGAAGCGTATTTCCGCGGCGTGGCGGGCGAGCGCTTCGCCGTGCGCAACTCCGGCGCCCACGCGGTCGTGGAGGGCGTGGGCGACCACGGCTGCGAGTACATGACCGGCGGCATGGTGGTGGTGCTGGGCCTTACCGGGCGCAACTTCGCCGCCGGCATGTCGGGCGGGTATGCCTATGTGCTGGACGTCGACGGCGAGTTCGACAAGCGCTGCAACCCGTCGATGGTCGACCTGGAGCCGCTCGCCGAAGCCGAGGACGAGGCGCGCCTCAAGCGGCTGATCGAGAACCACGCGCGCTACACCAACTCGAAGCGCGCCGCCGAGATTCTCGAGAAGTGGAGCCAGTACCGCCCCAGGTTCGTGAAGGTCTTTCCGAAGGAATACCGCCGGGCGCTTGCCGAGCTCGCCGAGCGGAAAGTCGCCGCCTAGATGGGCAAGGTCACCGGGTTCATGGAGTACGAGCGCCTGGAGGAGCCGCACGAGCCGGCCGAGGCGCGCAAGAAGCACTACCGCGAGTTCTACGCGCGCCTGGCGGACGACGCCGCCGGGGTGCAGGGCGCGCGCTGCATGGACTGCGGCATCCCGTTCTGCATGCAGGGATGCCCGGTCAACAACATCATCCCCGACTGGAACGACCTGGTGTACCGCCAGGACTGGAAAGCGGCGATCGAGGTGCTGCATTCCACCAACAATTTCCCCGAGTTCACGGGGCGCGTATGCCCGGCGCCGTGCGAGGAAGCCTGCGTGCTGCGCATCAACGAGGATCCGGTCGGCATCAAGTCGATCGAGCACGCCATCATCGACAAGGCCTGGGAAGAGGGCTGGGTGCGCGCGCAGCCGGCGGCCCACAAGACCGGCAAGAAGGTCGCCGTGGTGGGCTCGGGCCCGGCGGGCCTCGCCTGCGCGCAGCAGCTCGCGCGCGCCGGCCACGACGTCACGGTATTCGACAAGAGCGACCGCATCGGCGGCCTGCTGCGCTACGGCATCCCGGATTTCAAGCTCGAGAAGGGCGTCATCGACCGGCGCCTCGAGCAGATGCGCGCGGAGGGCGTCAAGTTCCGTCCAGGGGTATTCGTCGGCAAGCAGGCCCCGTCGCGCGGCGTCGGCAGCGACGCGAAGAGCAGCGTTTCGCCGGAAAAGCTCCTGGCGGACTACGACGCGGTGGTGCTTGCGGGTGGCTCCGAGCAGCCGCGCGACCTGCCGATCCCCGGCCGCGAGCTGTCGGGCGTGCATTTCGCCATGGAATTCCTGCCG
>DASUUN010000118.1:0-10338 GCA_036374055.1 Burkholderiales bacterium | reverse complement strand
CTTCTGGTCCTCCGCGATCTGGCCGAGCAGGTAGCGCACCGCGTTCGAGTCGCGGTACTTCATGCCGAGCAGGCGCTTCATGTTCTCCTCGGCGACCGCGTAGTCCTTCAGCTGGAAGGCGAGCAGGCCCACCGTGTAGATTACTTCCGGGTTGCCCGGATTGGCGGCGAGCACCGCCTCGAACTGCGCGCGCGCCTCCGGCAGGCGCCGGTCGAGCACGAGCGCGCGCGCATAGTTCAGCCGCGCCTCGCGCGATTCGGGGTTCTTCTCGACGAAGTCGCCGAGCACCTTGGCCGCCATGGCGGGCGAGCGTTTCTGCACGATCTGCGCCTCGAGCAGCGCCGCCAGCTCCCAATCCGGGCGCAGCGACGCTGCGCGCCGGATTGCCCCGAGCGCGGCGGTGTCGTCGCCGGCCGCGGCCGCCGCCTGCGCGATCGCAAAGTGGGCCTGCGCTAGCTGCGGATGGCGCGAAGCGAGCTTGCGCACCACCCGCAGGTTGGCGGCCTTGTCGGGATTACCGGCGAGCAGCCGGTTGAGCTGCATGAAGCCGTTTTCGAGGTTCACGCCGCTCGAGGCGAGCAGCTTTTCGAGGTAGGGCAGCGCCTCCTCGACCCTCTTGTCGGCGATGAGCACCGCCGCCACCACCTGCAGGGCGTGCGACGAGGCCGGCTCGAGCTCGTGCCAGGTCTTTGCCGCCTCGAGCGCGAGTTGCGGCATGCGCGCCTGGTTTGCGATCTCCACCGCGCGCCGCGCCACGCGCGGATCGCGCGTGCGCTTGGCGAGGTCGAGGAAGGTCTGCGCGGCGAGCGCGGTATCGCCGCGCTGCAGCGCGATCTCGCCGAGCAGGAACTCGTAGAGCATCGGCTCGCTGAGCTCGGTGGACGGGATCTGCTTGGGCTGCGCCAGGCAGCCCTGGGCCGCGAGCGACAGTCCGGCGGCGGCGAAGATGAAGCGTACGGTAATCTGCATCTGGGTTTCGACCGATCTTAGGTATATTTGGTGCCCCGCACAAGCAACGTTTCCACATGCCCGAGCTCCCCGAAGTCGAGGTCACGCGCCGCGGCATCGCGCCGCAGCTCGCCGGCCGAGTGATCTCGGGGGTCGCGGTGCGCGAGCCGCGGCTGCGCTGGCCGGTGCCCAGGGAAGTGCTGGCGCTCGCCGGGCGCAGGGTCGCGGCGGTGCGCCGCCGCGGCAAGTACCTGCTCCTGGATTGCGGCGACGGTCATCTCATCGTGCACCTGGGGATGTCGGGCAGCCTGCGCGTGCTGCCGCCGGGCACGCCGGCGCAGAAGCACGATCATTTCGACCTGGTGCTCGGCGACCGCATGCTGCGGCTGCGGGATCCGCGGCGCTTCGGCGCGGTGCTCTGGACCTCGGCCGATATCGAGCGCCATCCGCTGCTTGCGCACCTGGGCGTCGAGCCGCTGTCGCGCGCGCTGCATCCGGTGCGCCTGCACCAGCTCACCCGCTCGCACCGCGCGCCGATCAAGCAGTTCCTCATGGACGGGCGGCGCATCGTCGGGGTGGGCAACATCTACGCGAATGAAAGCCTGTTCCGCGCCGGCATCAATCCGCGACGGCCCGCCAAACGGCTGTCGCTCGCGCAGTGCGAAAAGCTTTCGAGGGAAATAAAGCGAACCCTGCAGGCGGCCATCCGCGCCGGCGGCTCGAGCCTGCGCGATTTCGTGGGCGCCGACGGCAATGCCGGGTACTTCCAGCAGCGCTACTGGGTGTACGACCGCGCCGGGCAGAAATGCCGGCGCTGCGGCACGCTCGTACGGAAAATCACCCAAGGCCAGCGCTCCACCTACTTCTGTCCTACTTGCCAGCGCTGACCTTGGCCTTCAGCCGTTTTTCGACGGCCGGATGCACGAACTTGGAAACGTCGCCCCCCAGCGTGGCGATTTCCCGCACCAGCGTCGCCGAGATGAACATATGCTGCTCCGACGGCGTGAGGAAGATGGTCTCCATCTCAGGGTAGAGGTTGCGGTTCATCCCGGCGAGCTGGAACTCGTACTCGAAGTCGGACACCGCGCGCAGGCCGCGCAGCACCACGCGCGCATCGTGCTTGCGCACGAAGTCGATCAGCAGGCCGCTGAATCCGACGATCTGCAGGTTCTTCAGGTCGCCGAGCACCTCGCGCGCCATGTCGACGCGCTCCGGCAGCGAGAAGAAGGTTCGCTTCGCGGTGCTTTCCGCGATCCCCAGGACCAGCGCGCCGAACAGCTTGCTCGCGCGCCGCACGAGCTCCTCGTGGCCGCGGGTGAGCGGGTCGAACGTGCCGGGATACACCGCCTTGATCATCGCCTCTCCAGAAGCTGGTAGCTCACCTGGCCCGCGCGCGAGCGCTTGAGCTCGCGCCAGGATTCGTCCGGCTCGCAGGGCGCCGGCGCCTCGACGTAGACGCGGGCACCGGGCGCGAGCCGCGCCGGCAGCGCCTCGAGCAGCGCCGGCAGCGCATTCTGCCTGAAGGGCGGATCGAGGAAAACCACGTCGAAGCGCTCGGGGCAGCTGCGCAGGAAGGCGAAAGCGTCCGCGCAAACCAGCTCGACCTGGCTTGCCCCGATGATGCGCACGGAATCCTGGAGAACCCGAAAGACGGCGCGATCGCTTTCCACCATCACGACGCGCGCGGCGCCGCGCGAGGCGGCCTCGAGGCCGAGCGCGCCGCTACCGGCGAAAAGGTCCAGGCAGGCGCGTCCCGACAGATCCTGGCCGAGCCAGTTGAACAGCGTCTCGCGCACGCGGTCAGGCGTCGGACGAAGGTCCGCCTTCTCGGGCACTGCGATGCGCCTGCCCCGGTACTGCCCCGCGATGATTCGGATCCTGCCTTTGTTAGAATGCACGCATTCATGGTAGCGCTCTCCTGGGCCGCGCGCCTCAAGGCAGGTCTTGCGCGCACACGCGATGTTCTCAATACGCCGGTCTCCGAGCTGTTCACGCGCCGCACGATCGACGAGGCGCTGTTCGAGGAGCTCGAGAGCGCGCTGCTGCAGGCCGATTGCGGGGTACAGGCGACCCAGGCGCTGATCGCCGCCATGCGCAAGAAGAAGCTGCCGGACGGCGAAGCCCTGAAGCAGGCGCTGAAGGACGCGATTGCCGAGCTGCTCGCGCCGCTGGAAAGGAAGCTCGAAGCCGGCAGCGCCAAGCCTTTCGTCATCATGATCGCCGGCGTGAACGGCTCGGGCAAGACGACCTCCATCGGCAAGCTCGCGAAGTGGCTGCAGCTGCAGGGCCACAGCGTGATCCTCGCCGCGGGCGACACGTTCCGCGCGGCGGCGCGCGAGCAGCTGGTCGCCTGGGGCGCGCGCAACAACGTCCCGGTGATCGCGCAGGCTTCGGGCGACCCGGGGGCGGTGGTGTTCGACGCGCTGGGCGCGGCGCGCGCCCGCAGCGCCGACGTGGTGATCGCCGACACGGCCGGCCGGCTGCCCACGCAGCTGCACCTGATGGAGGAGATCCGCAAGGTGAAGCGCGTCGCGGCGAAGGCGCTGGAAGGCGCGCCGCACGAAGTGCTGCTGGTGCTGGACGCCAATACGGGGCAGAACTCGCTCGCCCAGGTGAAGGCGTTCGACGAGGCGCTCGGGCTGACCGGCCTTATCCTTACGAAGCTCGACGGCACGGCGAAGGGAGGCGTAGTGTGCGCGATCGCCAAGGAAAGGCCGGTTCCGCTGCTGTTCGTGGGAGTGGGCGAAGGCATCGACGACCTGCGCCCCTTCGTCGCGCGCGATTTTGCCGAGGCGCTCGTTGGTTAGCTTCTCCGCCGTCGCCAAGCGCTATGCCGGCGGCCAGGAAGCACTGAAGAGCGTCAGCTTTTCCCTCGAAGCGGGCGAGCTCGCCTTCCTCACCGGGCGTTCGGGCGCCGGCAAGTCCACGCTGCTCAAGCTCATCCCCGCCATCGAGCGGCCGACTTCGGGCTCGGTGATCGTGAACGGCCAGAACGTCGGGGCGCTCAAGCGCGGCGCCATTCCCTACCTGCGCCGCAATATCGGCCTGGTGTTCCAGGACCAGAAGCTGCTCTACGACCGCAGCGTGTTCGACAACGTGATGCTGCCGCTCGCCTTTTCCGGCCAGGCGCCCCGCGAAGCGGCGCGCCGCGCACGCGCGGCGCTCGACAAGGTGGGACTTCTGGCGCGCGAGCGTTCCAACCCGATCCAGCTCTCGGGCGGCGAGCAGCAGCGCGTCGCGATCGCCCGCGCCGTGGTGAACCGCCCGGCGCTGCTCATTGCCGATGAGCCGACCGCCAATCTCGACGCCGAATCGGCCGCGCGCATCCTGGAGATCTTCGTCGCTTTCAACCAGGTCGGGGTCACGGTGCTTCTCGCCACGCACGACACCGCCCTCGTGCAGCGCTACGGCAAGCGGCGGCTGCACCTCGAGGCCGGCCGGATCGCATGAGCGCATGGCTGCGGCAGCATCGCCAGGCGTTCGGGTCCGCGCTGCGGCGGCTCGGGCTGCTCAACGCCGTGGTGATCGGGGTCGCGCTTTCGCTGCCCGCTGGCGGGTATGCGGTGCTCGAAGGGCTGCGCGGCGTGGCCGGGCGCCTTGCGCTCGACACGCAGCTCTCGGTGTTCCTGCATCCCGAGGCGAAGCGCGCCGACGCGGACGCGCTCGGCAAGCTGCTGCGCACCGACCGCCGCATAGCGCGCGTGCGCTTCGTGCCGCGCGACGAAGCGCTGCAGGAGCTCGCTGCCGTGCAAGGCATGCCCGAGGTGATCGAAGCGCTGGGGCGCAATCCCCTGCCCGACGCATTCGTGGTGACCTCGGACCCGGCGTCGCTCGAAGCGCTGGCCGCGGACCTCGCCCGGCTGCCGCTGGTCGCCCATGTGCAGGCCGACGCGGCCTGGGCGCGCCGGCTGGCGGCGCTTGCCGCGATCGGACGCCTCGCCGTGGGGCTGCTGAGCGGGCTGCTCGGCATCGGCCTGGTGGCAGTGACATTCAATACCATCCGGCTGCAGATCCTCACCCAGCGCGACGAGATCGAAGTGTCCAAGCTCATCGGCGCAACCGATGCCTTCATTCGGCGGCCTTTCTACTACCTGGGACTGCTGCAGGGCGTGGCGGGCGGCGGCGTGGCGCTCGCCATCGTCGCGGCCGGCCTGTGGGGTCTCAACCAGGAGGTTGCCGGCCTCGCACAGTCTTACGGCTCCGGTTTCCGCTTCGCTTTCCTCTCCCCGGGCGACGCCCTCGCCGTAGTCCTGTTTGCCGGCCTGCTCGGCTGGCTAGGCGCGCAACTCTCGGTCAGCCGGCACCTGAGGGACATTGAGCCTAGGTAAGCGCACACTTACATTATTGATCAAGCCGGGAACCGTCCCACGCGTTAGCACTCTAACAATCAGACTGCTAGACTTTAGGGAGATAAGGAGGTTCTGCTGACCATGCAAGCAACGCTGCCGCTTCCCGTTTCGGCCTCGATGCCGATGCCCACGGGCAGCCTCGAGGCTTACATCCAGACCGTCAACCGCTTCCCGATCCTGAGCGCGGAAGAGGAGCGCTCGCTCGCCTTGCGCTTCCGGCGCGATGGCGACCTGGAAGCTGCCCGCGGTCTGGTGTTGTCCCACCTGAGGCTGGTCGTAGCGCTCGCGCGCGGCTACCTCGGTTACGGGCTGCCGCATGCGGACCTGATCCAGGAAGGCAACATCGGCCTGATGAAGGCCGTGAAGCGCTTCGATCCCGACCGCGGGGTGCGGCTGGTGTCGTTCGCGATCCACTGGATCAAGGCCGAGATGCACGAGTACATCCTGCGCAACTGGCGTCTGGTGAAGATCGCCACGACCAAGGCGCAGCGCAAGCTGTTCTTCACCCTGCGCTCCAGGAAGAGCGGCCTCGCTCCGCTCACGGCCGACGACGTCGAGCGCGTCGCCGCCGAGCTGCGCGTGAAGCCCGAAGAAGTGGTCGAGATGGAAACCCGGCTATCGGGGCAGGATGTGGCGTTCGAGGCCGAGCACGACGACGAGGAAGCGTACGCCCCCGTGAACTACCTCGCCGCCGACCGCGACGAGGAGCCGCTGCGCATGCTCGAGGCGAAGGAATCGGAGACGCTGCGCGCGAGCGGGCTGGACGCAGCGCTGAAAAGCCTCGATACCCGCAGCCGCCGCATCGTCGAGGCGCGCTGGCTGCGCGAGAAGGATCCGGCCACCCTGCACGAGCTCGCCGCGGAGTTCAAGGTGTCGGCCGAGCGCATCCGGCAGATCGAGGCGAAAGCGCTCGAAAAGATGCGCAAAGCGCTGCCCGCGCCGGCCTAGCCCTCCTTCAGCAGCGTTCGCAAGTCCTCCGGCAGGTCGGACGCGATCCGTTCCGGCCGCACCAGCAGCCGCAGCCGTCCCTGCGGGTCGATCACGTAGCTCTGCCCGCTGTGGTCGACGCTGTAGGAGTCGCCGGTCTTGCGCTTCTCGTAGTAGATCTTGAATTCCTGCGCCGCCCTGCGGGTGGCGGCTTCGTCGCCGTACAGCCCGAGAAACCGCGGGTCGAACGCGGTGACGTATTTTGCCAGCGCCTCCGGCGTGTCGCGTTCCGGGTCAACCGTCACCAGCAGCACCTGGACCTGCTGGGCGTCGGATCCCAGTTGCTTCAGCGCCTGGGAGACATCGGCGAGCGTGGTCGGGCAGACGTCGGGGCAGTGCGTAAAGCCGAAGAACAGTACCACCGCCTTGCCGCGGAAATCCGCCAGCGTGCGCGGGCGGCCGGTGTGATCGGTCAGCGCCAGCGACTTGCCGTAGTCGACACCCGTGATATCGGTGCTTTTGAACTGCGGCCCGCCGTCGCAGCCGGCGAGCAGCAGGCTAAAGGTGATGATCGACCAGAAGCGCGGCGAACAGAGCGGCGAGATAGACAATGGAATACCGGAAGGTTCTTTGGGCGATTGCGTCGCTGTAGGCGAAATAGATCCGCAGCGCATAGACGACGAAGATGCCGCCCAGCACCAGCGCCGCGGCGAAGTAGGCAAGGCCGCTCATGCGGATGACATAGGGCAGCAGGCTCACCGCGAACAGGATCAGGGTATAGAGCAGCACCTGCAGGCGCGTATAGGGCTTACCGTGGGTTACCGGCAGCATGGGGACGCCGGCCCTGGCGTAATCCTCGGTGCGGTACAGCGCGAGCGACCAGAAGTGCGGCGGGGTCCAGGCGAAGATGATGAGAAACAGCAGCATCGCCTCGATGCTGACCTGCCCCGTCACTGCCGCCCAGCCCAGCACCGGCGGCATGGCGCCGGAGGCACCGCCGATCACGATGTTTTGCGGGGTGGCCGGCTTGAGCAGCACCGTGTACACCACGGCGTAGCCCACGAAGGTGGCCACCGTGAGCCACATGGTGAGCGCGTTGACGAATTGCAACAGGATCCACAGGCCCAGCCCGCCCAGCGCGCCGGCGAAGATCAGCGTCTGCAGCGCCGTGAGCTCTCCGCGCGGCAGCGGGCGCCAGCGCGTGCGCTTCATCACGGCGTCTATCTTCTGCTCGACCAGGCAGTTCACCGCGGCCGCGGCGCCCGCCACCAGCGCGATGCCGAGCGTGCCGGCGACCAGCACCTGCAGCGGCACCATGCCCGGCGCAGCCAGGAACATGCCGATCACCGCGGTGAACACGATAAGCGACACCACGCGCGGCTTGGTGAGCGCGTAGAAGGCGCGCAGCTGCTGGGTCAAGCCTTGGGAAAGGACCTGGGTGTTCACCGGGAAGGATAAAGCGCGGAAAGCAAAGAAGTTTAGCCGATCCTCGAGTACTTGAGAAGGCGCTGCAGGTCTTTGAGCATCTTCGAAGGATCCGGATCGCGCGGAAAGCGCATCATCAGGTTGCCCAGCGGATCGACCAGGTAGATGTGCTCCCTGGGCTCGCCCGGAAACTCGCCGGGAGAGCCGCGCGACAGATGTGTGCCCTCGATCGCCGCCAGCAGCTCGGGGCGCGGCTGGCCCGCGTCGGTGATCACCCACAGGCGCTCGACGCGTCCCTGGTCCTTGCCTTGCGCGCGGCGCACCTGGCGCATGTAATACAGCTTCCTCTCGCAATAGGCGTCGCAGGCCGCGTGGTCGAACGTCACCATCACCCATTTGCCGCGCAAGTCGGGCAGCGGCGCTGCGGAGACGGTGCGCGGCGGGATGAGCTCGCCGTAGTTTCCGGCTGCGCCCGGCGCCCAGCCGAAATACCACGCCGCCCAGGCGAGCGCGAACGGCGCCGCGCAGGCGAGAAACACCGCGAGCAGCTTACCGCGGGCCGACACGGCGGACGGACAGCACGATGAGCAGGACGACGGCGAGGACCGCGAGCGAGTACCACTGCAGGGCATAGCTTGCGTGCTTCTCCGCGCCGGCGTCCGGCCGCGGCCATTCGCGAAGCAGGCCGTCGTCGGCCGGGGAGTCCTGCTGGATCACGATCGGCAGCAGGCGCAATCCGGTTTCGCTCGCGAACGCATCGACGTCGATGTTCTGGCGCACTCTGCCAGCCGGCGGCCCGGCCGCCAGGGCGTGGGGCAGCTGCGCAAGCGCCAGTCCTTCGACCTTTGTGGCACCGGCTGGAACCGGCACTTTCGGCAGCGCCCCGCGCGTGCGTCCCGCCGCCACCCAGCCGCGGTTCACCAGCACGTGCGTGCCGTTCAGCCGCAGCGGGGTGATCACTTCATACCCTGGGCGGCCGCGGCGCAGCTTGTTGTCGAGAAAAACGGTGTGCTCATCGATGAATCGGCCCCCTGCCGCGACTCTTCTCAGGACCAGCGACTGCGGATTCACGCTCCGGGAAGAAAGCTCCACCGGGGGAGTACCCATGGCCTGCGCCAGCTCCGCGCCGAGCGCGCGCTTCTCGTCGGCGCGCCGCGCCTGCCAGTTGCCCAGGCCTATGCCGGCCGCGCACGCGGCCGCGGCGAGCGCTACCGCCCAGAGACGCGGACGGAAAGAGTATCCTGACGCCATGCGCTACGTCGTGATCGCGATGCTGCTCGCCATCGTCGCCAGCCTCGGCTCCGCGGCGGTGTTCATGCTGCGCGGGCGCGGCGACTCCCGGCGCATGGCGAAGGCCCTCGCGCTGCGCGTGGGCCTTTCCGTGGCGCTGTTCCTGCTGCTGATGGCCGGCTACTTCTTCGGCGTGTTTCAGCCCGGGAAGCTATAGCCAGTAGACGAAAATAAACAGGCCGAGCCACACCACGTCGACGAAGTGCCAGTACCAGGCCACGCCTTCGAAGGCGAAGTGATGGTCGGGGGTGAAGTGCCCCTTCAGGCAGCGGAACCAGATCACCGTCAGCATGATCGCGCCGATGGTGACGTGAAAGCCGTGAAAGCCGGTGAGCATGAAGAACGTCGAGCCGTAGACGCCGGTGGAGAGCTTGAGGTTCAGATCCGAGTAGGCATGGCCGTACTCGTAGGCCTGCACGCCGAGGAAGGTCACGCCCAGCAGCACGGTAAGCCCGAGCCAGACGAGCAGCTTGGCACGGTCGTTGCGGATCAGCGCCCAGTGGGCGAAGGTGACGGTGACCCCCGAAGTGAGCAGCAGGGCGGTATTGATCGCCGGCAGCCCCCAGGCGCCCATGGTCTGGAACGTCTCGATGAAGCCCGGCCCGGCCGACGGCCAGTGGCCGGTGAAGCCGGGCCACAGCAGCGCCTGGCTCTCGAGGGTCGCGAGGTCGGGCACCGAGTAGATCCGCGCCCAGTACAGGGCGCCGAAGAACGCGCCGAAGAACATCACCTCGGAAAAGATGAAGAAGCTCATCCCCCAGCGGAACGACACGTCCTCCCAGCGGCCGAACTTGCCGCCTTCGGACTCGCGGATCACGTCGCCGAACCAGCGCACCATCATGTAGAGCAGCAGCAGGAACCCCGCAACGATCGGCACCCAGCCGCCGCGCATGCCGTTGAACACGAACACTGCGCCGAGCGCCATCATGAATAGCGACATCGAGCCCAGGATCGGCCAGGGCATCGGCTGCGGCACGAAGTAGTGCGCCTGCCGCGTGCCGCCGGTTGTGGGATGTGCGCTGTGCGCCATTTTCTGCTTCTCCCTTAGCTCGTAACGAAATGCACGATGGTGCGGATGGTCAGGATGAACAGCACTACGAAAACGATCGCGGCAACGATGATCTGCGCCGGTTGGATGCGGGCGCGCTCGTGGTCCGACTTGCGGCGGATGCCGATCGCGCCGTACAGGACGGTCTTGACCGCCTCCATCACGACGCGCCCCCCCGGCCGGCGACCTCGAAGAAGGTGTACGACACGACAATGGTGCTCACGCTCTGCGGCAGCCTCGGATCAACCACGAAGGTGACCGGCATGCGGCGCGTTTCGCCCGCGGCGAGCGTCTGCTGGGTGAAGCAGAAGCACTCGATCTTCTTGAAGTATTCGCCGGCGTGCCGCGGCC
>DASUUN010000117.1:0-4025 GCA_036374055.1 Burkholderiales bacterium | reverse complement strand
CCTTCGTCGTGGCCCTGCTCGGCGCCGGGGCGCTGCCGCTCGCCGAGCACGTATGGCTGCGAACCTGGCGGCGCTACGTGCCGGTTTCCTAAAGGAGGTCCTTCCACTTGGCGCGGGTCTTTTCCTGCAGCGCCTTGCTCGCCTCGGCCACCGCCGGGAACTCGTGCAGGTGGTCCCAGGGGCGGCAGGCGTCGATGATCGCCTTGGAGCTGAACGGCGCGTCGTAGCGGTAGGCGACGAACATCGGGTCGTTCTTCGAGCCCATGCCGCGCTGGATGATGTCGATGTCGATCGCCGGGTCGGTGCGCGTGGCCACGGCCCACATCACTTCCTGCAGGTTGGCCGGGTCGATGTCCTCGTCGACCACCACCGAGTAGCGCGACATGTAGGCGCCGACGCCGCACTGGCTGAGGATGTGGCCGGCCTGGCGCGCGTGCCCGGCGTAGCGCTGCTTGATCGCCACCACGTTGAACATGCGCGCGCCGCCGATCTCGTGCGCCCACACCGCCTTCACGTCGGGCACGCCGGCCGCCGCCAGCGCGTCGTGCAGCAGCGCCGAGCGCATCACCGCCTTCGAGTACGAATAGTCGTTGGGCGGCTTGGCCGGCGGGCTGCCCATCAGGATGGGGTCGTTCCTGTAATAAATTCTTTCGAGGGTAACAACAGGTGCGGTACCCGCCTTTCCGGGGTAATAGCCGTGGAACTCGCCGAAGGGCCCCTCGGTGCGCTCGTCGTTCGGCTGGACGAAGCCTTCGAGCACGATCTCGGACGCGGCGGGAAACGGCAGCCCCGTGAGCTCTCCACGAATGACCGAAACGGGCTCCTTCAGGATCGAGCCCATGTAGCTGTACTCGCACATGCCGAACGGCACCTCGATGCCCGAGATGAGATAGCCCAGCGGATCGCCCCCCACCACGATGGCGACCGGGAAGCGCTTGCCCGCCGCCTTGTGCTTCTCGTAGTGGATGCGGCCGTGCTTGCCCGGCACCATGTCGAGCGCCACGTGGTTGCGGTCGATCACCTGCACGCGGTAGGTGCCGACGTTGATCCAGTCCGAGTCGAGATCGCGCGTCACCACCGAGCAGCCGGTGCCGATGTAGCGCCCGCCGTCGAGCTCGTGCCACAGCGGCGAGGGAAAGACGAGGATGTCGGGTTCCTTCTGGATGTTTTCCTGGACAGGACCCGACCGGGTTTCCACGAAATCAAAGTCTTTCGCCGCCGCCTGCCACTGCGCGGGCTTGCCGCGCAGCGCCTCGACCAGCCCCTGGTGGGTCTTCTGCACCGGCAGCCGCAGGATCGAGGAAAGCCGCGCCGGGCTGCTGGTGCTGCAGGTGAGCACCCGAAAGCCCTTCGGATAGCCCCTGATCTCGTCGAACAGCAGCGCCGGCGGCGCGTCCTTCTTGACGTTCAGCTCGCTGATCGCGCCCAGCTCCAGGTTCCAGTCCGCGCCGCGGACCTCCCGCAGCTCCCCGAGGTCGCGGATCTGCTCGATCCACAAGCGAAGGTCCAGGCCGTTCATGCGGCCCATTTTGAACTAATATCCCCGCCGAGGAGGAGTCACGATGCGCGTGTTCGCATGGATGCTGCTGGCCTGCGCGATGAGCGCGGCAGCCCAACCCTATCCCAATCGCCCGGTGCGCATCGTGGTGGGCTTCGCCCCCGGCGGCGGCGTCGACATCAGCGCCCGCCTGCTCGCCTCCAGGCTCTCCGAGTACCTCGGCCAGCAGTTCGTGGTCGAGAACAAGCCCGGCGCCGGGACCAACATCGCCGCGGTGGAAGTGGCCAAGTCGGCGCCCGACGGCTACACGCTGTTCATGAACAGCCCGGCCGTCGTCATCAACACCGCGCTTTACGCCAAGCCGCCCTACGAGCTGCGCGACTTCACCGGCGTGTCGCTGTTCGCCGCGACGACCAACCTGCTCGTCGTCCCGGCCTCCTTCGAGGCGAAAAGCGCGCAGGACCTCGTCAGGATCGCCAAGCAAAAGCCCGGCGTGCTCAACTACTCCTCCGCCGGCCCCGGCACCACCCAGCACCTCGCCGGGGAGCTCTTCAAGCTGCGCACCGGGACCAACATCGTGCACGTCCCCTACAAGGGCAGCGGGCCTTCGATGACCGCCCTCCTCGCGAGCGAGGTGCAGCTCACCTTCATCAACCCCGTGGCGGTCGGCGGGCACATCAAGGCCGGCAAGCTCCGCGCGCTCGCCGTGACCGACTCCAAGCGCACCGAGCTCATGCCCGACGTGCCCACCATGAAGGAAGCTGGCATCGACGGCGTCGAAGTGTCCCTCTGGTACGCCCTCCTCGCCCCCGCCGCCACCCCGCGCGACACCGTCGACAAGCTCGCCTCCGCCGTCGCCCGCGCCGCCAAGGACCCCGTCACCCGCGAGCAGCTCCGCAAGCAAGGCGCCGAACCCGTCGGCAACACCCCCGCCCAGTTCAACGCCTACCTGCGCGAGGAGCTGGCGCGCTGGTCGGAGGTGGTGAAGGTTTCCGGCGCCAGGGTGGAATAAGCCGCAGCCGGTCAGGACGTCGGATGGCGCCGGATATAGCCTTCGCGAGTGAGCTCGACGCGATCGCCGACCGAAAGACCCGCAGAGGCGGTATCGACGTACTGCAAGCTGCCGTCGTCCATCCTGATGCCGAGCCGCTGCATAGCGCTGGGCGCGGTGGCGCCCGCCGAGGCGGTTGGTGCCCCGGTGATGGTCTCGATGCGTCCGAAGCCGGTGCGCAGGGCGGGAGCCTGCACGACCGGCGTTGTCGCGACCTGCGGCGCGGCGACTACCGGCGAAGCAGGCGGCACGACGACCACGTTCGCGGGCTGCCTGCTGCCGCATGCCGCCAGCAGCGCCAACGCGGTGACGGAAAACGAAAGAGTAAGGAATTTGCCCATCTGAGTCTCCTGTAAATGTATGCAGGACAAGCCGTAGCAATTCCCGTTCCGCTGGGGCGTAGGGGGCCTAAGGCAGGAGCACCAGCGGCCCGGTCGTCTGGCCGCTTTCGAGCAACCGGTGCGCCTCGGCCGCCCGCGCGAGGGGCAGGCACTGCGGTTCAGGCGGGCGCAACGCGCCGCTCGCGAGCATCTCGAAGAGTTCCTGCGCCGCCGCCTGCAGCTCGGCGGCGGTCGCGGTGTAGTCGCTGAAGCGCACCCAGGTGAGGACCAGGCTGCCGCGGTCGCGCAGCTCGTTCACCTGGAAGGACGGGGCGAGGCCGGAGGAATTTCCGAAGCAGACGAAGTGGCCGCGCGGCGCAAGGCAGGCGAGCGACCCCTGCCAGGTGTCGCGCCCGACCGAGTCGTAGACCACCGGCACGCCGCCGCCCGAAAGCTCGTGCACGCGCGCGGGCCAGTCTTCGCGCCCGCGCACGAGCACCTCTTCGTATCCCGCGGCGCGCGCCGCGGCGAGCTTGGCTTCGGAGCCCACCGTGCCGATGGCCCGGGCTTTGATCGAGCGCAGCCACTGGCCGGCGAGCGAGCCCACGCCGCCCGCCGCCGAGTGAAACACCACCCAGGCGCCGGGCGGCACGCGAAATACGCGCCGCAGCAGCGTCTGCACCGTGAGGCCCTTCAGCAGGAGCGCGGCCGCCTCGCGCTCCGACACGCCCTGCGGCAGGGCGACGCAGCGGTTCGCGGGAAAATTCCGCACCTCGCGATAGGCGCCGATCGGCCCGGAGGCATAGGCGACGCGGTCGCCGGCGCGAAAACGCTCGACGCCCTCGCCCACCGCTTCGACCACGCCGGCGGCTTCCAGGCCGAGCACGAGCGGCATCGGCAGGGCGTGCAGCGGCGCATAGTCGCCGCGCCTGCCGTGCACGTCGGTGAAATTGACGCCGATCGCCTTGTGGCGGATACGGATCTGCCCCGCGCGCGGCGCTTCCGGCGGCACGTCGCGCGCCTCGAGCACTTCCGGGCCGCCGAAGCGGCGGATTGCAATTTCGAGCGCCATCTAGCGTCTTCCTCCAATGAGCCGGGCCGCGATGAAGAGCTGCAGCAGCAGCGAGAACGCGAGGGCGGCCGAATAGCCCCGCGG
>DASUUN010000116.1:0-27805 GCA_036374055.1 Burkholderiales bacterium | reverse complement strand
CAGTGCATCCAGGAGCTGGTCTACAACCTGAACGTGCCCTCGCGCTGGGGCACGCAGACGCCGTTCACCAACCTCACTTTCGACTGGACCTGCCCGGAGGACCTGCGCGCGCAGGTGCCGGTGATCGGCGGCGAGGAGATGGCGTTCACCTACGGCGAGCTGCAGCCCGAGATGGAAATGATCAACCGCGCCTACATCGAGGTGATGACCGCGGGTGACGCCAAGGGGCGCGTGTTCACCTTTCCGATCCCGACCTACAACATCACCAAGGACTTCGACTGGGACAGCCCGCTCGCCGGCGAGCTGTTCGCGATGACCGCCCGGTACGGGCTGCCCTACTTCCAGAACTTCGTGAACTCCGAACTCGAGCCGCACATGGTGCGCTCCATGTGCTGCCGGCTGCAGCTCGACCTGCGCGAGCTCCTGAAGCGCGGCAACGGCCTGTTCGGCTCGGCCGAGCAGACCGGATCGGTGGGGGTGGTGACGCTGAACTGTGCGCGATTGGGGTTTCTTTTCAAGGGAAACGAGACCGGCCTTCTCGGGCGCGTGGACGAGCTGCTGGATCTCGGAAAAGCGAGCCTGGAGATCAAGCGCAAGGTGATCCAGCGCCACATGGACAACGGGCTGTTCCCGTACACCCGGCGCTACCTCGGCACGCTGCGCAACCACTTCTCCACGCTCGGCGTGAACGGCATCAACGAGATGATCCGCAACTTCACCGCGGACGCGCACGACATCACCACCGAGTGGGGCCACGCCTTCGCCTGCCGCCTTCTCGACCACGTGCGCGCGCGCATCGTCGCCTTCCAGGAGGAGACCGGGCATCTCTACAACCTGGAGGCGACGCCGGCCGAGGGCACCACCTACCGCTTCGCCAAGGAGGACCGCAAGCGCTTTCCCGGCATCCTGCAAGCCGGCACCGCCGACCTGCCGTACTACACGAACTCCTCGCAGCTCCCGGTGGGGTTCACCGACGACGCCTTCGAGGCCCTGGAGCGCCAGGAGGCGCTGCAGACGCGCTACACCGGCGGCACGGTGCTGCACCTCTACATGAGCGAGCGGCTGTCCTCCCCCGAGGCGTGCAAGGCGCTCGTGCGCCGCGCGCTGGGGCGTTTCCGCCTGCCCTACCTCACCGTCACGCCGACTTTCTCCATCTGCCCGCGCCACGGCTACCTCGCCGGCGAGCACCAGACCTGCCCTACGTGCAGCGCGGCCTGCGAAGTGTGGACGCGCGTCATGGGTTACCACCGGCCCGTTTCCTCGTTCAATAGAGGCAAACAGGGCGAGTTCCATGAGCGGCAATTCTTTGAAGAGGCCCAATGCTCCGGATAGGCGGCTTGACGCCACTGTCGGCGAGCGACTATCCCGGCAAGCTCGCCGCAGTGGTGTTCTGCCAGGGCTGCGCCTGGCGCTGCAGCTACTGCCACAACCCGCATTTGCTCGGAAAACGAAGTGAACGGGAAATCGCGTGGGCCGACGTCGTTTCGTTTCTGCGACGACGTCGCGGCCTTCTCGATGCGGCCGTCTTCAGCGGCGGCGAGCCGACGCTGCAGGCCCCGCTCGCTTCGGCGATGCGGGAAGTGAAGGCGCTGGGCTACCTCGTCGGCCTGCACACCGCCGGCATCGTGCCGCGGCGCCTGAAAGAGATCTTGCCACTCGTGGATTGGGTCAGCATGGATCTAAAGACGGACTTTCACCGCCACCATGAGATCACCGGCGTCGCCAACAGCGGCGAACGAGCCCGCCAAAGTTACGAGCTCATTCGCGCCAGCGGCGTGGCCTGCGAGTTCCACACCGTAAATCAGGGACAGACCACGTTTTCCTGAAAAACGTGGTCTGTCCCTGATTCGGGTTTGAACCAGGCGAGGCGCGAGCGCAGGCGCACGACTTCACCGACGATGAGAAGCGCCGGGGGTTTCACGCCTTCCTTGCGCGACAGCTCCGGAAGGGAAGCGAGCGTGCCTTCGACCACGCGCTGCTCGGGGAGCGTGGCCCGCTCGACGAGCGCCGCGGGGGTGTCCGCGGGCAGGCCGTGGTCGATGAGGCCGCGGCAGATGCTGGCGAGGCCGTGGACGCCCATGTAGACGACGACCGTCTGGCGCGGCTGCGCCAGGGCTTTCCAGTCGAGCTGGGCGGCGCCGTCCTTCAGGTGCCCGGTGACGAACACGCAGGTCTGCGCGTAGTCGCGGTGCGTGAGCGGGATGCCGGCATAGGCGGCGGCGCCGGAGGCGGCGGTGATGCCGGGCACCACCTCGAAGGCGATGCTCTGCCCGGCGAGCGCCTCGATCTCCTCGCCGCCGCGGCCGAAGATGAACGGGTCGCCGCCCTTCAGGCGCACCACGTGCTTGCCCTCGCGCGCGAGGCGCACCATGAGCGCGTTGATTTCGTGCTGGTCGAGCGCGTGGTTGTCCTGCTCCTTGCCGACGTAGATGCGCTCGGCGTCGCGCCGCGCGAGGTCGACGATCGCCGGCGCGACGAGGTGGTCGTAGAGCACCACGCTCGCGCCTTGCAGGGCGCGCAGCGCGCGCAGCGTGAGCAGGTCCGGGTTTCCCGGCCCGCCGCCGATGAGCGTGACGAATCCGCTGGGCGAAGTGGAGGAGTTTTCGAGGACATCGTCGATGGCACGGGCCGCGGCCTGCTCGTTCCCGCCTAGCGCCATCTCGGCGATCGGGCCGTCCATGACCTCTTCCCAGAAGCGCCGCCGCGCCTCCGGCTCGGGATATTTTTTCTTGGAAGCCTGCCGGAAGCGCCCCGCCAGCGCCGCCAGCCGCCCGTAGGCAAAGGGCACCGCGGTCTCGATCAGGCGGCGCAGCTTGCGCGCGAGCACCGGCGAGGTGCCGGCGCTGGAAATGGCGATCTGCAGCGGCGGGCGGTCGACGACCGAAGGCATGATGAAGCTGGAGAGCGCCGCCTCGTCCGCCACGTTCACCGGCATGCGCAGGGCGCGCGCCGCCGCGGATACGGCCTCGTTCACCGCCGGATCGTCGGTGGCGGCGATGGCGATGTCCGCGCCCAGCAGGTCACCGGGCTGGAAGCGCCTGGCTTCGTGCCGCACCGCGCCGAGCAGCGTGAGCTCCGCGAGGCGCGCGCAAAGCTCGGGCGCCACCACGGTCACCCTGGCGCCCGAGCGCAGCAGCGTCTCGGCTTTCAGCGCCGCGACCGCGCCGCCGCCGGCCACCACGGCGGGCTTGCCGCGGATGTCGAGGAAGGCGGCGAAGTAGGCGCGGTCGACCGCGGGCGCGCGGCTCACAGCCGAAGCCGCGCCACCGCCACGCCCATCAGCACGAGCGCGGCCACCATGCTCACGCCGCCGAGCAGCACGAAAAGCGGCGGCGCGCCGGCCAGCACCTCGGCGAGGATGCCCACCGGCATCAGCATGCCGGCAAGCGCCAGCCACGAGACCCATTTGGCCGTGGCTTCGCGCAGCGGCAGCCGCAGCAGCAAGTAGCCCACCACGATATTGATGAAGGCGAACAGGTTGCCGTGCACGTGGGCGAGGCGCGACTCGAAATGCTTGCCCACCGAGTAGTCCGCGATCCACTGCTCCTTGCCGGGCGCGAAATCTCGCAGGTAGATGAGGACGAAGCCGTGGACCATGAAGCCGGCCATGAAAAGCAGGCCGGCCGAGATGTTGAGCTTGCCGAGTCGCATGCCCCTACTCTAGAGGGGTCGTGCGCCCCGCCTTTGATCTAGGTTAAAAGGCCGCGGCGGTCGCTCTGGCAAGCTGCGGCCATGCTCCGTCGTTGCATTTTCACGTTGTGTTGCGCGGCCCTGCCCGGCTTCGCGGCGGAGCCGCCGCCGACCCGGCAGGCGGCGCTGATCGAGCTGGTGCGCCAGGACTGCGGCTCGTGCCACGGCCTGACGCTCAAGGGCGGGCTCGGGCCGGCGCTCGAGCCGGCCGCGCTCGCCGGCAAGGACGCCGAGTTCCTCGGCTACGTGATCCTGCACGGGCGCCGCGGCACGCCGATGCCGCCGTGGCGCGAGCATCTCTCGGAAGCCGAAGCGCAGTGGATCGCCGAGCAACTCAAGAAAGGTTTCCCGCAATGAAGTGGTTTGCACTCCTCATCGCTTTCGTCCTCACAGGTTGTGCCAACCCGGTGGTTCGCGGCACCGGCGATCTCGGCCTGGTGGTAGAACGTTCCGCGGGGCGCGTGATGCTGGTCGAGACCAGCGGCCGCTCCAAGCTCGCCAGCGTCTCCGGGCTGGGCGACCTGTCGCACGCCTCGGCGGTGTTCTCGCGCGACGGGCGCTACGCCTTCGTGTTCGGCCGCGACGGGGGCCTCACCAAGGTCGACCTGCTGCGCGCCCGCGTCGAGCGGCGCATCGTGCAGTCGGGCAACGCCATCGGCGGTGCCATCTCGCAGGACGGCAGGCTGGTTGCGGTGGCCAACTACACCCCGGGGGGCATCCGCATCTTCGACAGCGCCACGCTCGAGCCGCTCGCCGAGGTGCCCACCGGCGCCAAGGTCGTCGGCATCGGCGACGCGCCCGGCAACCGCTTCGTGTTCAGTCTGTTCGAGAAGGGCGAGATCTGGATTGTCGACGCATCGAATCCCCGGAATCCTTCCACCACGAAGATTCCTGAAATAGGAAAACAGCCTTACGACGGGTTCGTGACCCCCGACGGGCGCCATTACATCGCCGGCCTGTACGGCGAGGACGGGCTCGCGCTGGTCGACCTGTGGGAGGCCGAGCCGAAGGCGCGGCGCATCCTCGGCGGCTACGGCCGCGGCGAGGAGCCGCTGCCGGTGTTCAAGATGCCGCACCTGCGCGGCTGGGCGCTCGCCGGAGGCTATGCCTTCCTGCCGGCGATCGGCCGGCACGAGGTGCTGGTGGTCGAGACGCGCACCTGGACCGAAGCGGCGCGCGTCCCGGTGCACGGCCAGCCGGTGTTCGTCGTGGCGCAGCCCGGCGGGCGCCGCGTATGGGTGAACTTCGCCTTCCCGCGCAACGGCGTGGTGCAGGTGATCGACGTGCCGGCGATGAAGACGGTGGCCGACCTGCGCCCGGGACGCGCGGTGCTGCACCTGGAATTCACGCCGCGCGGGGAGCAGGTCTGGATCTCCTCGCGCGACGACGACGCGGTGGTGGTGTACGACACCGCGACCCTCGCCGAGCGCGCGCGCCTGCCCGCCCAGAAGCCGAGCGGCATCTTCCTCGCCTCGCGCGCCGCGGCCACCGGGTTCTGACATGGGCGCGCCTTCCGACTTCGGACTCGCCAACGCCTGGCAGCGCGATTTCCCGCTGGTGGCGCGCCCCTTCGCCGAGATCGCAGCGCATGCAGGGCTTAGCGAAGAGGATGTGATAAGGCAATACACCTCCTTGAAAAAAGAAGGCGTGATAGACCGCATCGGGCCGGTGTTCCGGCCCAATACCGTCGGCGCGAGCTGCCTCGCCGCCATGGAGGTCTCGCAGGCGCGCCTCGAGGAAGTGGCCGCGCTGGTTAGCGGCTACCGTGGCGTCAACCACAACTACGAGCGCGACCACCGCTACAACCTCTGGTTCGTGGTCACCGGCCAGCTCGAGGCCGAGGTGCAATGGACCCTGTCGTGCATCGAGTACGCCGCGGGCCTGCCGGTGCTGCGGCTGCCGCTGCTCGAGGAGTACCACATCGACCTCGGCTTCGACCTCAGGACGGGAGCCGCTCCTCGCGGCCGCACGCAAGGCGCCAGGCCCAGCCTGAGCGCCGACGAAAAAAGACTGGTGGCGCGCCTCGCCGGCGGCCTGCCGCTCGTGGCGCAGCCCTACGCCGCGCTCGGCTTTCCGCAGGCGCAGGTGATCGAGACGCTAGGCCGCTGGCTCGACGCCGGCATCGTGCGGCGCATTGGCGCGGTGGTGCGCCACCGCAGCCTGGGCTACCACGCGAACGCCATGCTGGTCTGGGACGTGCCCGACGAGCGCGTCGCGCAGGCCGGCGCGCGGCTCGCCGCCGACCCGGCGGTCACGCTGTGCTACCGCCGCGCGCGGGCGCTGCCCCAGTGGCCCTACAACCTCTACTGCATGGTGCACGGCCGCGAGCACGGCCGCGTGCTCTACGAGGCCAAGCGCATCAGCCTGTCGCTCGGCCTGGCGGGCTTCGACCGCGCGATCCTGTTCAGCAAGCGCTGCTTCACCCAGCGCGCCGCCCGCTATGGATGAACTCGACCGCGCCATTGTCAACGGCCTGCAGGGCGGCCTCCCGCTGTGCTCCCGGCCGTACGAGGCTGTTGCAGACGAATTCAACGTGAACGAACACGAGCTCCTCGAAAGGCTCAAGGCGCTCCTCGCCGACGGCACCCTCACACGCTTCGGGCCGATGTTCGACGCCGAGCGCCTGGGCGGCGCGTTCACGCTGTGCGCGATGAGCGTGCCGGCCGCGGACTTCGAGCGCGTGGCCGGCCTGGTCAACGCGCACCCCGAGGTCGCGCACAACTACGAGCGCGAGCACCGCTTCAACATGTGGTTCGTCCTCGCCACCGCCTCGCCCGCGGAGAACGCCAGGATGGTTTCCCTGATCGAGAAGGAAACCGGCTACCCCGTGCTCGATCTGCCGCGCGAGGCCGAGTACTTCGTCGAGCTGAAGCTCGTCGCATGAGCGCCACCGATTTGGAAGTCGTGCGGGCGACGCAGGCCGGCTTGCCGCTCGTGCCCGAGCCGTATGCCGAGATCGCGCGGCGCATCGGCATGTCCGAGCAGGCCTTGATTTCATCATTGGAGGCAATGCTGCGCGACGGCCGCATCCGGCGCATCGGCGCGGTGCCCAACCACTACGCGCTCGGCTACCACGCCAACGCGATGAGCGTCTGGGACGTCGACGACGCCCAGGTCGACGCGCTCGGCCGGCGCGTCGGCGCCCTGCCCTTCGTCAGCCACTGCTACCGCCGGCCGCGCCGCCTGCCGCACTGGCGCTACAACCTGTTCGCCATGGTGCACGGCCGCAATCGCGCCGAGACCAGCCGGCTGATGGACGAGATCGCGCCGCTGCTGGGCGGCGCCCTGCGCGCCAGGGACGTGCTGTACAGCGTGCGGATCCTCAAGAAGAGCGGCCTGCGCCTTTGACATGCATCAAAAGGCTCGTAGCGGATTGTCCTAGCATCGAGTAACCCTAAAAAGGCTATTCGATGCTCAGAGTCTCGCGGTTCATGGAGGAAATCGTCCGCCCCACGCCGGCCGGGCCAAGGCGCGATCCGCCCGGGCCGGTGGTGATCTGGAACCTGGTGCGGCGCTGCAACCTGACGTGCATGCACTGCTACTCCATCTCCACCGACATCGACTTCCCGGGCGAGCTCACCACGCCCGAGGTGTTCCGGGTGATGGAGGACCTCAAGGCCGCCGGCGTGCCGGCGCTGATCCTCTCGGGCGGCGAGCCGCTGCTGCGCAAGAACCTGTTCGACATCGCGGCGCGCGCCAAGGCGCTCGGCTTCTATACCGCGCTGTCCACCAACGGCACGCTGATCGACATCCCGCTCGCCGGCCGCATCGCCGCGGCGGGCTTCGACTACGTCGGCATCAGCCTGGACGGGCTTCGGGCGACGCACGACCGCATCCGCCGCAAGGAGGGGGCTTTCGAAAAGGCGCTGAATGCCATGCGCCTGTGCCGCGACATGGGCGTGAAGGTGGGCATGCGCTTCACCCT
Organism: Burkholderiales bacterium; assembly: GCA_036374055.1. Taxonomy (GTDB): domain Bacteria; phylum Pseudomonadota; class Gammaproteobacteria; order Burkholderiales; family SG8-39; genus SCGC-AG-212-J23. Next base: position 20,190 of record DASUUN010000116.1, on the reverse strand, counting down.
GACCCAGGTGAACGCCGCCGAGCTGCCGGCGCTGCTCGACCTCGCCGAGAGCGAGCGCATCGACAAGTTCTATCTCTCGCACCTCAACTACGCCGAGCGCGGCAACACCAACCGCAGGCAGGACGCGGGGCTGCGCACGGCGCGCGCCGCCATGGACCTCCTCTTCGAGCGCGCCTTCGGCTATGCGCAGCGCGGCGCGCAGAAGGAGATCGTCACCGGCAACAACGACGCCGACGGCGTGTACCTGCTGCACTGGGCGCGCAAGCATGTTCCCCAGCTGGACGAAGGTCACCTGCGGGCGAAGCTCGCGCAGTGGGGCGGCAACTCCTCCGGGGTCAACGTCGCCAACATCGACAACCTCGGCAACGTGCACCCGGACACCATGTGGTGGGACTGCACGCTCGGCAACGTGCGCCAGCGCCCCTTCGGCGCGATCTGGCGCGACACCCGCCACCCCATCATGGCCGGCCTCAAGGCGCGCCCGCGCAAGCTGAAGGGCCGCTGCGCGCAGTGCGCCTACTTCGACATCTGCGGCGGCAACACGCGCGTGCGCGCGATGAAGGTCAACGGCGACCCCTGGGGCGAGGACCCCGCCTGCTACCTGGACGACGCGGAGCTCGCCGCGTGAAAGCGGTGGTTTTCCTCCTGCTTGCATCCCTTGCCGGCCTTTCGAGTGCAAACCCCCTCTATGAAAGGCACTGCGCGAGCTGCCATGGCGCCGACCGCCTCGGCGGCATGGGGCCGGCGCTGCTGCCCGAGAACCTGTCGCGGCTGAAGAAGCCCGAGGCGGCCGCCATGATCCGCGACAGCCGCGCGGGCGTGCAGATGCCCGCCTTTGAAAAGATCCTCGATAACACGGAGATCGAGGAGCTGACGGCGTTCATTTACACCCCGGTCGTCCCGGCGCCGCAGTGGACCGAAGCCGACATCCGCGCCTCGCGCGTCGAGCACCACCGCGCCGACGCGCTGCCGGCGCGGCCGCAGTTCGACGCCGACCCGCTCAATCTCTTCGTGGTGGTGGAAGCCGGCGACCACCACGTCACCATCCTGGACGGCGACCGGCTGGAGCCGATCCACCGCTTCGCCTCGCGCTTCGCGCTGCACGGCGGGCCGAAGTTCACGCGCGACGGGCGCTTCGTCTACTTCGCCTCGCGCGACGGCTGGATCTCGAAGTTCGACCTGTGGAACCTGAAGATGGTGGCCGAGGTGCGCGCCGGCATCAACACGCGCAACGCCGCGGTGTCGAGCGACGGGCGCTACGTGATGGTCGCGAACTATTTGCCTCACACCCTCGTGGTCCTTGATTCTGATCTGAATCTTTCAAAAGTCATCCCGGCGCCCTCGCGCATATCCGCGGTCTACGACGCCGGACCGCGCAAGAGCTTCGTCGCGGCGCTGAAGGACGTGCCCGAGGTGTGGGAGATCTCCTACGATCCGAAGGCCGAGCCGATCGCCGCCGGGCTGGTGCACGACTACAAGCTGAAGGAAGGCAGCTTCGTCCCTGGCTTCCTCAACCCGCGGCGCACGCCGCTCGACGAGGTGCTGGACGACTTCTTCTTCACGCCGGACTACGCCATGCTGGTGGGCGCGCAGCGCGACGGCAAGCGCGGCCACGTGGTGCACCTCGACGTGCGGCGCGCCATCGCCACGGTCGACCTGCCGGGGCTGCCGCACCTGGGCTCGGGCATCAGCTGGGAGCGCGACGGCCGGCGCGTCATGGCCACGCCCAACCTGCGCGAGGGCCTGGTGAGCATCATCGACGTGCAGACCTGGAAGCTGGTCGGCCAGGTGCCGACCGCGGGGCCGGGCTTCTTCCTGCGCAGCCACGAGGCCACGCGCTACGCCTGGGTGGACTCGATGATGAGCCCGAAGGGCCGCGACACGCTGCAGGTGATCGACAAGCAGACGCTGCAGGTCGCCGCGCGCCTCACGCCCGAGCCGGGCAGGACGCTGGCGCACGTGGAGTTCGACCGCTACGGGCGCTACGCGCTCGCCAGCCTTTGGGAGCGCGACGGCGCGCTCATCGTGTTCGACGCGCGCACGCTGAAGGAAGTCAAGCGCATCCCGATGAACAAGCCCGTCGGCAAGTACAACGTGCACAACAAGATCATGCGCTCGGAGGGAACCAGCCCATGAAGAACCGCCATCCGCAGATCAAGGTCCAGGCGTTCCTCGCCAACCTGCCCATGTTCGCCGACATGAGCCGCGAGGAGCTCGACCGCATCGCCGCCGCCACCGTGCCGATCTACGCCGAGAAGGGGCAGTCGGTCGTGCAGTGCGGCGACCCCTGCACCGGCTTTCACCTGGTGGTGTACGGCCAGGTGAAGCTCGGCTTCACCTCCCCGCAGGGCGTGGAGAAGGTGGTCGACATCGTGCGCCCGGGGCAGAGCTTCGGCGAGGCGCTGCTGTTCCTCGACAAGCCCTACATGGTGTTCGTGCAGGCGCTCGCCGACTCGATGCTGCTGCACGTGGCGAAGCACGTCATGCTGGAGGAGCTGTCGCGCGATCCGGGCTTCGCGCGGCGCCTGCTGGCGGGCCTGGCGCGGCGCGTGCACGGCCTGGTGCGCGACGTCGAGGCCTACAGCCTGCGCTCGGGGCAGGAGCGCGTCATCGGCTACCTGCTGGCCGACGCCGCCGACATCTCGGTGAACGGCAAGCCGGTGGAGGTTCACCTCACGCCCGGCAAGAGCGTGATTGCCTCGCGCCTCAACATGACGCCCGAGCACTTCTCGCGCATCCTGCACGACCTGTCGGCCGCCGGCCTGATCGAGGTGAACGGCCGCGCGGTGCGCATTCCCGACCTGGAGCGCCTGCGCGCCGGCGCGCAGCCGGTCACTTCCTGAGGACCACCTCGCCGCCGGTCTTCTCCGGGATGGCGAAGGCCGACAGCGGCAGCGCCTGCTTGTCCTCGGCGCCCTTGCGGCCGTTTTGCGCGAACCACACGCGCTCGACGCGCCCCGTGTCCAGGTTGATCACCAGGTCCTCGATCTCGCCCACCGGCTTGCCGTCGCGGTCCGAGACGTTGGCCCCGCGCAGCTCGCTCGCGCGCCGCAGCGGCGGATCGAACGGCCAGTTGCTGCGGTCGAAGCCGCGCGAGCGCTTCAGCTGGTCGCGCTCGACGTTCAGCACCAGGCGGTCCTTCGTCTCGTCGCGGCCGAACGCATTCGCCGGGAACACGAACAGCTTGTCGCCCAGGTCGGCCACGCCGCCGAACGACAGGATGACGTGCGGCATGCGGCCGCTGCGCACGTCGATCGCCACGTCCTCGACCTCGCCCAGGGGTTGGCCGTCCTTGCCGGCGACTTCCTTGCCGATCAGTTCGCTCGCGCGGATGTCGTACCACGTCGCCTTGTCGACCTGGGCGGCGGCGGCAGGCAGAAGAAGGGAGAAAAGGAAAAGAAACAGGAACATGCGCTGCATATGAGCCTCCTGCGGGGTTTCGCCGGTCCCCGCAAGAGACGTGCCTTCAGAAGCGCATGCGGTTATCGCATCATCCTTTGCATGACGTCGTCCTTCCCCCAGTGCCCCAGGTCATCATGACGGCATGATGCCGCAAGCCGCGGTAAAGCTCCGAGACAGGTCAAGGAAGGCCACTCCTCGAGGTGGATTGTTCAACAAGACTGTCTTAATGGTTGCTGATCCTTGGCACGAGAGGCGGTCATGGCTTCGAAAGGTTCGGCGGTTCTCAGGGCGGCAGGGCGGCTGGCCGCGGCGCTGGCGCTCGCGGCGCTGGCGGCTCCGGCGGCGCTCGCCATGCCGGTGTTCGCGCGGCAGTACGACATGAGCTGCAACACCTGCCACGTCGCCTATCCGCGGCTCAATGCGTTCGGCGAGGCGTTTGCCGGCAAGATGAACATGCGCATGCCCGACTGGCGGGCGAAAACCGCGCTCCCCAGCCAGGACGCGGAGCTGGCGCTGCCCAAGGTGCCGCCCATGGCGGTGCGCGCCCAGGCGAACGTGCAAGGGCGCGAAGGCGAGGAGATCGACCCGATCACCGGACCCACCGGCAACAAGTCGGGCTTCGACTTCCAGAGCCCGTACCTCATCAAGCTGCTCTCCAGCGCACCGCTGTCCGACAACATCACCTACTACTTCTACGGCATCTTCGCCGAGAAGGGCGCGAACGGCGAGGCGCTGATCGAGGACGCCTGGTTCCGCCACGGCGACGCCTTCGGCAGCGGCGTCTCGGTCCAGCTCGGCCAGTTCCAGCTCTCGGACCTCATGTTCCCGCGCGAGACGCGCATGACCTTCCAGGACTTCATGGTGTACCGCATGGCGGGGGTCACGTACGACCGCGGCGTTCTTTTCTCGCGCGAGCTCGGGCCCGTGGACGCCGCGCTCGGCTTCGTGAACGGCAACGGTATCAACGCCAACTTCAACATCAACAGCCCGGGCTTCCGCCGGCCCGACCGCATGTTCGACAACGACTCGCGCAAGACGGTATTCGGGCGCGTGGGCGTGGACGTGGGGCCGGTGGGCGTGGGCCTTTTCGGCGCGAGCGGCAGCCAGCGCAGCGCGACGGGCGCGGCCGGTGCCGACACCGGCACGCGCGATACGGACAAGCGCACCCTGGGCCTGGACCTCTCGGGAGACTTCGGCGGCAAGCTCTTCTGGTTCGCGCAGGGGCTGTGGAACCGCTGGGACGGCTTCCTCGACCCCGCGCTCGACTACAAATGGTTCGGCGCCTTCGCCGGCGTGGACTACGTTCCGGGCGGGCGCTGGGTGTATTCGGTGCTGTGGAACCACGCCGACGCCGGCGATTTCGAGAACACCAATACCGTGTTCGAAGGCATCGCCATGCGTACGCTCAGCTTCGCCGTGAGCTACTACTTCATGCGCAACGTGAAGGGCATCGTCGAGCTCAACATCGACCTGCTCGACCCGCAGCCGCGAACCGGGCCGTTCTTCACCGGGCATCTCACAAGGGAGCACTACCTTCTCTTCGGCTTCGACGCGGCTTTCTAGGTTCTTTTCTTGAACTTAACGCGCGGGCTGCGCGGTGCTATACGGGCATCCTGATCCCTTTCACCAGGAGGCGAGGATGCCCAAAGGCTATGCGATCTTCACGGAAACGATTCGCGACCAGGCCGGCTACGACAGCTACGTGCAGAAGGCGGTGCCGACGATCCTTCAGTCGGGAGGTCGGCCCATCGTGGTCTTTGACGATCCCGACGTGATTGAAGGCCAGTGGCACGGAAGGCGCACCGTCATACTGGAGTTCGATTCCGTGCAGGCGGCCCGCGACTGGTACCGGTCAGCCGAGTACCAGGCCATCGTTGGTGAACGGCATGCCGCCGCGGAAGCAAATGCCGCCATCGTAGGCGGCTACGAGATGTCGAGGGCCCGCAAGTAAAGCTATGGAGCGAGCATTTCCGCCACCCGTGCCTGCCACGCGTGGCCGAAGCCCTCGCGTTCGGCGGGCGACGCCTCGGGCGACAGCGCGCGGCGCAGCCCCGCCATGAGCTCGGGCGACATGGCAGGCGCGCGCTGCAGGTTGACGTCCACGGATGCTCCGCTATCGAGGCGAGTGAAGCGCAGGTCTGCCGTGATCGGGGCGCCGAACTGGAGCAGCCCGCAGCGCGCGAAGCGGCCGGCGAGGCCCTTGAAGCCGCCCTCGCCCGCCGCGCCGGTGATGAGGCCGGCGACGCTCGCCACCACGCCCGCCACCCCGTCCTCGAGCCGCTCGCGCAGCTCGACGCGGATGGCGCCGCGCTCGGGCAGCTCTGCAGGATATAGCGCGGCGAGCGCCTCGCTCGTCGCCGCGTAGGCGCCCGCCACGGTCGGGCAGGAATGGCCGGTCAGCTTCACGGCATCGGCATACGTGTACTCCAGGTGCCCGCCTTCAGCCGCGCCGAGAAACTCGGCCAGCGGGTCGTGCATGGCGATCGAATTGGCCTTCACAGATCCCTCCATCCAGCGTGGTCGAAGTGCCTGCCATATGCGCTCAGCGCCTTCGCAATGCGCTCGAGGCCGTCGCCGCGGCTTTCGCCCTGCACCTTGCCCTCCATCGCTTCGGCGCCTGCCAGCAGCTGGATGAGGACGACGTGCAGCTGCGCGTCGGCGGCGGGCTCGAGGCGGCACTTCTGCACGATGTCGGCCACCTCCGTCCTCACGTCCTTCGCGAGCGCTGCGTCATCCATGCCGCCCGCAAGCGCCGCGCGGATGTTCTCCATGCCCTGCCGCAGCGGCGCGTCGGTCGGCCACTTGCGCCCCTGGTTGAGCGTGAGCCGCGCTTCGGGCGCGGCGTGCTCGTGCCACAAGGGCTTGTCTGCGGCAAACCCTGGGGCCGCGAATGCCACCGCGGCGCCCAGGATGACCGCGCCTTTCAGGGGCCGCATGGTCACTGCGCCGGGGCGATGAAGTGGTAGTCGTTCGCCCAGACCGACTCGGCGCTCTCCTGCGGCGCTTTCTCTTCAGTCGCGATCTCGACGTCGGAGCGCGTGTCGCCTTTGTATTCGGCGACGTGCGTGCGGCGCGGCTCGATGCTCGGCAGCGCGCGGTCGAACAGGGTCTGGTCGAAAGGCGCGCCAAAGGCACTCCCGGTTTCCGCGCGAACCGCCTTTTCCGGCAGATTCGGCAGCGCGCGATCGACCAGGTTCTGGTCGTACGGCAGGCCGCCGGCGAAGGCGGGGACGGCAAGCACGGCAAACGATACTGCAGCGATGAAGCGTTTCATGATCTGGTTTCCTCTGAGTTGGGCCGGCGAAATTGCCGGTTACGGTATAGAGCCGCCGGCTCGAGCTGCGTTCGAACCTGCTCGGGAAACCTTGACGCCTGCTAAGCCTTGCCCGCCCATTCGCGCAGCCGACCGATATCGGGAACGCCCAGCTTTCGGCCGCGCACGTCGATCAGGCCTTCGGCCGTCAGCTCTCGCAGGATGCGTGAGAGGTGCTCGGCGCTCAGGTTGAGCTGCGAGGCGATCGCGCGCTTTGCCGCCGGCAAGGTCACTTCGGTCGCGCCCGCCTTTTCGCGCGGCACCAGGCGCAGCAGCCAGGCGGCGAAGCGCCGCCCGCCCGAGCCGAGCGCGTACATGTCGAGCTCACGCACGCTCGCGTGCAGCTTGGCCGAGAGCGTGGCGATGATGCGCCGGCCGAAGCCGGGGTTGCGCTCCAGCTCGGTGAACACCGTTTCCTTCGCGATATGCAGCACGAGCGAATCGCTGAGCGCGCGCGCGGTGACGATGTAAGGCTTCTCCAGGAACATGATCGCTTCGCCGAAGCTTCGTCCGGCCTCGATGATGGCGGTAACCCGCTCGCGCCCCTGCGGTGCGGCGGAGACCAAAGCGATGCGCCCGTGGACCACCGCATGGAAGCCGGTGGAGGGATCTCCCTGCTTGAACAGTGTCTCGCCGCTACGCAGCCTGCGGCGCGTGGTGCCGGCTGCCAGGCGCGCGAGCTCGTCCGCCTTCAGCCCCTCGAACAACGGCAGGTGGGCCAGAAATGACTTGACGTCGGGTTCTCGATGCATGGCCGTTTGACGTGGGTCAACAGGATGCCGCAGCGCCGGCGCAGACTGGATTCTGGACCAATTGGATCGGGAGCATCCCATGAAAGCGATCGCAATCCGCAAACCAAGGCTCGTCCTGGCGGCCTCGCTCATCGGCATCGTTGCGCTGGAGCGTGCCATCGCGTGGATGACGGGGAGCGAAGGCGGGTGGGGCGGGCTGGGCGGCGGCCTTGGCCTGCTTGCCTTCGGCCTGGGGCATTGCGACGGCGTCGACGGCCCGGTCGTCACGCTTGCGCGCCGCGCCCTCGACGCAGGCAACGTAAACCTGGTGCTGCCATGGGTGCGCGAGCACGACGAGGCGGAAATCCGCGAGGCCTTCGCGCACGCCGTCGCGGTGCGCAAGCTCGGCGGCGAGGCGAAAGACCTGGCCGACCGGCATTTCTTCGAGACGCTGGTACGCGTGCACCGCGCCGGCGAAGGAGCGCCCTACACCGGGCTCAAGCCCGCCGGGCGCGACCTCGGGCCCGCGATCCCGGCTGCCGACCGCGCGCTCCAGGATGGCTCGATCGACAAGGTGCTCAACGTGCTGAGCGACGCACTGCGCAAGGGGCTGGAGGAGCATTACCACCACGCGGTGGAGCGCAAGGACTTTGCGCCGGATGATGTGAAGGCGGGCCGCGACTACGTCGAGGCCTATGTGCCCTACATCCACTACGTCGAGCGACTATGGCAGGCGGCCTCGGGCACGGCGCACGGCCACCATGCGGCGGACGAGGCGCATACGCACCACTAGCCGGCCGCGGTTGCCTACACCCGGGCGAAATCGATGACGATCGCCCCGGGCTCGCGCTGGCGATACTCGATCGAGACCGTCTCGCCGTAGCGCTGGCGCAGCTGCTCCAGCAGGGGCAGCGGGTCGTGGTCGTTGACGAAGCGCATCGCCTCGCCGGGAGCGAGCGCGTCGAGCGCGCCGAAGATCGCGGCGTGTCGAAAGCGCTTGGCGATGCCGCGCGCGTCAAACGGGTAGATGCGGTCGTCGCGCAGGTGGAGATGGGCAGGATGGTTCATGAGGATCCTCGTGGAGTTAGAAAATACATGGCCAGCGCAGCGATCGCGGTCCACACCAGCGTTCGCAGCGTCATTGCAGCCACCGTGCGCATCTCGAAGGCGCCGCCTGCGGCGACATGCCAGCCAAACGCTGCAAGCGCCAGGCCCGTAAGCACCGCCAGGGCCAGGGCAAGCCAAGCCGCCCAGCGCCGCCGCCGCCACAGGCCGATGCCGGCAGCGATATAAAAGAAGCCGGCGACGAAGTTGAACCAGACGACGAAGGGCACGTAGTTTCCGGCCGCCGCGGCACCGCTGCCGAAGAGCACGTTGCCGCCGCTCACGACGGTGGCGGCGCCGAAAAGCACCGCCACCCCCGCGGCAAGGCGCAGCGCCAGCTTCGGCTTAGAGCCGCTTCCAGCCCGCATGGTCGAAGTGCTCGCCGTAGGCGTTCAGCGCCTTCGCCACGCGCCCGGCGTCCTTCGCCTCGGCGCCGGCCATCAGCTCGGCGATCACGATGTGCAGCTGCTCGTCGGCTTCCGGCTCGAGCTTGCAGTTCTGCACGATGCCGGCCACTTCAGCCTCGACCGCCTTGGCGAGCGCCTCGTCCTTCGCGCCCTTGGCGACCACGGCGCGGATGTTCTCCATGCCCTGACGCAGCGGCGCGTCGGTCTGCCACTTCTTGCCCTGGTTGAGAACGAGTTTCGCTTCTTCCGCGGCGTGGCCGTGCGAATGCGCGTCTTCCGCGGCGAACGCGGGCGCGGTGAAAGCCAGCGCGATTGCCAGTACCAAAGCCTTCATGATCATCTCCTGTGTGGGTGGGCTACAAGGAGATAGAGCGGCGCGCGGGCGCGATGTTCGGACGGTCCCCGGAAACCTTGACGGTTGCTAAGTCCCGGCGGCAAACGCGCCGCAGGTTGCCTTCGTAGATGGCGCGGCGCTCGGCCGGCGACAAGTCCAGGCGCTCCAGGATCTCGAGGGTGTCGCGGATGTACATGCGGCCGCCCTCCGGATCGAACGGCGCGTCGGAGGCGAACAGCGTGCGCTCCACGCCGAAGAAGCGCAGGCCGCATTTCGTCGCCTCGTGCGCGCCGAACAGCGCGGTATCGGCGTAGAAGTTGCGGAAATAGTCGACCGGTCGCTTGCCTTTCGCTTTCATGGATTGAAGCAGCGGACCGTAATCTTCATCGGAGGTCCTAGTGCCGAGCTGGTCCCAGCCCGGGCCGACGCGGCCCTCGAAGTACGGAATCATGCCGCCCATGTGGTGCGTGATCAGCTTGAAGCCCGGGTGCCGGTCGAACAGGCCGCCGAACACCATGTGCGCCATGGCGACGCTGGTTTCGTAGGGCCAGCCGAGCGTCCACCAGATCTCGTAGTGGCTCTTCTTCTCGCCGGCGTAGTCCACGGTCTCGGCGCCGCGCGCCGGGTGCATCCACATGGGCAGGTCGAAGCGCGCCATGAGGTCGAAGAGCGGCAGGGTCTGCGCCGAATACAGGGGCCGGCCGTTGATGTTGGTGAATACCTGCACGCCGAGCGCGTTCAGGTGATCGACGGCGCGCTCGGCTTCGCGCAGCGACGCCTCGATGTCGTTCATGGGCAGCGAGGCGGCGAAGCCGAAGAAGCGCTCCGGATGGCGGCACACCAGCTCCGCCATGCCGTCGTTCGCCATGCGCGCGAGCTCCGCCGCCGCGCTCGCGGGAAACGCTTCTATGGGCGGCGAGCCAAGGGTGAGCACCTGGCGGTAGTCGTCGCCGAACCCGTCCATGATGCGAAAGCGCGCGTCCAGGTCGACGATGCTCGGGATGGCGCGCACCCGCTTGTGCATGTCGCGTCCATCCGGCAGCACGCGGAACATGCGGTCCCAGTACGCTTTCGGGAAGATGTGCGTGAAGGCGTCGATCTTCATCCGACCCCCATTCTTCCCGCCCCGGCGGGCGCTTGCTTGATTCAGGTCAAGCAATCACGTCCGCTCCAGCGCCCGCCCGGCCAGGATCGCGGCCGGGTAAAGCACCTCTTCTTCGGTCCGCGCATGCAGCTTCAGCTTTTCGGCGAAATGCGCGTGCTCCGGCCTGCCTGCCGCGCGCGCCGCCTGCTCCAGGCGCTCGAGCGCGCGCACGACGTCACGGTGCTCGGCGAGCATCTGCGGCAGCTCGTCGGCGACACGCCGCGCCTGCGCGATGACGGCGGCGGCGTCGGGCACCTTGTCGCCGCGGGCAATTGCTTGCAGGGCGCCCAGCGGCGGCATGGCGAATTCCTCTTCCTTCACGAAGTGCGGATGCAGCACGCGAGCGACCTCGCGGGCGGCCTCGCCCACCGGCCCCGGCTCGCGGATGATGCGGGCCAGCTCCTCGTGCAGCTCGTGATGCTCCAGCTTCAGGGATTGCGGTATGGCGGTCATGGCGTCCTCCGATGGTTGTGCCTGAAGGATGGACCCCGCGCGCCGGGCGCCGTTCGGCCCGGCATGCGCAACCTTGACCGCTGCTAAGGATTCAGCGCACCCAGTGGCGCAGCTCGATGTGGTTGCCGTCCGGGTCGCGGATCTCGGCGCGGGCATACGCGGGGCGCGTGATCGGCCCCCACACCGGCTCGATGCCTTTCCCCTTGAGATAGCCGAGCGCCTGCTGCATGTCCTCGACCTCGAGCGCCATCATGCGATAGCCAAGATGCTCCGCCGTCGGCGCGGGGTCGACTTTGGTCTCCGAATAACACATCAGCTCCACCGTGGTGCCGCCGAGGTCGAGGTAAGTGAGCTGCAGGCCGCCCGGGACGCTGACGCGCTCGCGCACGCGGAAGCCCAGGATCTCTGTATAAAAGCGCTCGGCGCGCGCCGGATCGGCGGTGACGAGCTCGATGTGGTCGATGCGCTTGAACATGCGGCCAGTGTACTTAATCAAACGCTAATGATGGCCGCCTAAGGTACCTCCATCGCATTCCACGGAGGTACGCATGAGAACGGTTTTCATCGCTGCAGCGCTGGCGCTGGCGGGCCCGGCGCTCGCTGCGGATCCCGCCGGGCTGCTCGCCGGCTACCAGGCCCAGGCGCGCAAGGCCGACGGCGCCTTCAGCGCCTCGGCAGGCCGCGGCGAGCAGTTCTTCACCGCGCGCCACGGCGGCGAATGGAGCTGCGCGAGCTGCCACGGCGCGCCGGCCACGGGCCAGGGCAAGCACGCCAAGACCGGCAAGGCCATCGCGCCGCTCGCGCCGGCGGCGAACGCCGAGCGCTTCGCCGACGCCGGCAAGGTGGAGAAATGGTTCCGGCGCAACTGCAACGACGTGCTGGGCCGCGCCTGCACGCCCTCGGAGAAGGCGGATGTGCTCGCCTACCTGCTCAAATGAGGCCCCTCCCTCTGGGAATCGTGCTCGCGCTCGCCGCGCTCCCGGCGGTTGCGGACGACGTGCGGGTCCCGCCGAACCCGGCCTACCAGGCCGAGTGCGGCAGCTGCCATGTCGCCTACCCGCCGCAGCTGCTTCCTGCCGCGTCGTGGCGCCAGCTCATGGCGGGGCTCGACAGGCACTTCGGCAGCGACGCCTCGCTCGAGCCCGCGCTCGGCAAGGAGATTGGAGAGTTCCTGGCGGCCCACGCCGGCCGGCGGCGCGGCGGCACCGGGCTCCGCATTACCGAAACACGCTGGTTTCGAAAAGAACACGGCGAGGTGAAGAACCCCGCGGATTGCGGCGCCTGCCACGCGGGCGCCGGGAAAGGCATCTATGAAGACTGAGCGCATCCTGGTGTGGGACCTTCCGACGCGTCTGTTCCACTGGCTGCTCGCCGGCACCTTCGCCGGCGCCTGGCTCACCGCCGACTCCGAGCGCTGGATCGACGTGCACGCCATGCTCGGCTACACCTTCGCCGGGCTGATCGCATTTCGCCTCGCGTGGGGCTTTGTCGGCACGCGCTACGCGCGCTTCGCTTCCTTTGTCGCCGGGCCGAAGCCCGTCCTCCGCTATCTGAAATCCATTGTTTCCTTGAGACCTGAACACCATGTCGGGCACAACCCGGCCGGCGGCTGGGCGGTGCTCGCGCTGCTCGGGCTGGGCGCCGTCACGGCGCTCTCGGGGTACGCCACGTACAGCGACTATGGCGGCCACTGGCTGGAGGAGTTGCACGAAGGCGCGGCGAGCGCCATGCTCGCGCTGGTGTTCGTCCACATCGGCGCGGTCGTGGTTTCATCCTTCATCCACCGGGAGAACCTGGTGAGGGCAATGGTCACGGGCCTGAAGCATGGCATCGCCTCCGAGGCCATCCGGCGGCCGCGGTGGATCGCGGCGGGAGCGCTGCTCGTCGCGGTGGTCGGCTTCTGGAGCGGAGCATTCCAGTAGATGCGCGTCCTGGTCGTCGAGGATGACCCGCTGCTCGGGCGCGGCGTGCAGGCCGGGCTCGAGCAGGCGGGCTTCGCCGCCGACTGGGTGCGCGACGGCATCGCGGCGGATGCCGCGCTTGGCGCCGAGGACTATGCCGCGGTGGTGCTCGACCTCGGCCTGCCGCGGCTGGAAGGCCTCGAGCTGCTGCGCAAGGTACGCGGCACCGGCGACCGCACGCCGGTGCTGATCCTGAGCGCGCGCGACGCCCTGGAAGACCGCGTCAAGGGCCTGGACGCGGGCGCAGACGACTATGTGGTCAAGCCGTTCCAGTTCGAGGAGCTGGCCGCCCGGCTGCGCGCGCTGGTGCGCCGCGCGCACGGCGAGGCCGCCCCGGTGCTCAGCGCCTCCGGCGTGACGCTCGACCCGGGCGCGCGCACCGTGTCCTGGCAGGGGCGCGCCGTGGATCTGCCGGCGCGCGAGTTCGAGGTGCTGCATGAGCTGATGCTCAACGCCGGGCGCGTGCTCTCCCGCGAGCACCTGCAGGGCCGCGTCTACCGCTGGGGCGAGGAAGTCGGCAGCAACGCGATCGACGTGCACATCCATCACCTGCGCCGCAAGCTCGCCCCGGAGCTCATCCGCACGATCCGAGGCGTGGGCTACCTGATCCCGCGCTGATGGCACGGCCCTCGCTGCGGCGCCGGCTGCTCGCGCTCATCCTCGGGTTGACCGCGGTAGCGTGGCTCGCGATTGGCATCACCGCCTATGTCGAGGTGCGCCACGAAGCGCGCGAGCTGTTCGACGAGCATTTCTCCCGCTCCGAGGCGCGCCATGCCCGCGACGAGATCGTCGAGACCTTGGCCGAGTCGCTGGTCTGGCCGCTGCTCGCCGCCGTGCCTGCCCTCGCCCTCGCGATCTGGCTGGGCGTCGGCGCAGGGCTGCGCCCGCTGCGCGAGCTGCGCGCGCAGCTTGCGCGCCGCGGCGCGGCGGATCTGTCGGCGCTCGACGCGGCAAACGCGCCGCAGGAGATCGAGCCGCTGGTGACCGAGCTGAACCGCCTTTTCGCGCGCATCGGCGAAACCGTGGCGCGCGAGCGGCGCCTGACGGCCGATGCCGCGCACGAGCTGCGCACGCCGCTCGCGGTGCTGAGCACCCAGGCGCAGGTGGCGCGCCGCGCGCCGGGCGAGGCCGCGCGCAACGAGGCGCTCGATGCCCTGGTGGCCGGCGCCGGGCGCGCCGCGCGCCTGATCGAGCAGATGCTCACGCTCGCGCGCCTGGAGGCGGGCCAGCCCGGCGAGCACGCGCAGCGCGTGGCGCTGCACGAGCTCGCGCGCCAGGCTCTCGCCGAAGCGGCGCCGCGCGCGGTGGAGAAGAACATCGACGTCTCCCTGGAGGAAGGCCCGCCCGCGGAGGTGGAAGGCCATGCGGCGCTGCTCGCCGTTCTCCTCCGCAACCTCGTGGATAACGCGGTGCGCTATACGCCGGCGGGCGGCCGCGTGCGCCTCGCCGTGCGCGCGGCGCCCGGCGCGGTCCGACTCGAAGTCGTGGACAACGGGCCGGGCGTTCCGGCCGCGGAGCTCGCGCGCCTCGGCGAGCGCTTCCATCGCCTCGGCGCCTCGGGCGAGTCGGGCAGCGGCCTCGGGCTGTCCATCGTGCTGCGCATCGCCGAGCTGCACCGGGGAACGGTGCGCTTCGCCAATGCCCCGGACGGCGGGCTGGAGGTAACGGTGGAGCTGCCCCCCACTAGCCCGGTTGGCCGTCCAGGCGCGGCCGCGAGAGGATGGGGAAGTACACCGCGGTGAAAAGCGCAAAGGCGACGAACCACAGCACGGCGGAGACGATGACCCAGGCGACATACGCGTCAGGCAGCACGAGCGGCACGAACACCCGCACGAACGCCGCTGCGTGCACCAGCACGTACGCCGCGAGTTCCGCGCCGCCGACCTTCAGCGGCCGCGCGGTGTGGCCGCGCGAAGTGCGCGTCATCATGCCCAGGGTCAGGCCGCCGATCGCCCCGACCGTGAGGGCATGGGTTGCGAATCCCGAAGCGATCAGGTCGAAGCCGGTCAGGCCGCGCAGCACCAGGTGCACGACGACCCAGGCGTAGGAGAGGTGCAGGATCCACAGGATCGGGCGCGCCCGCGTGGCCCACGGCGACCACAGCGCGAGGCGCGCCGCATGCATCACTCCCGCGAAAAGCGCGGCGATCGCGGCCGGCACGAACAGCTCGAAGAGGTCGAGGACCAGCAGCAGCAGCACTGAACCCAAGGCGCCATACTCGATCACCGGATTGCGGCGGGCGCCGGCGCCGGGGATGGCGCTGTTGGTGAACGCCGGGATCACCCGGCCGCCCATCACCGCCATGATGAACAGCACCACGTCGAGTCCCACAAACAGCCCGATGCGCGAATAGCGCGTGAAGGCGATGCTCGCCACGCCGAGCACCAGCATGAGCGCGATGAAGAACCAGTTGCGCCGGTTGCCGCTCGCCACCAGCGGCCGTCCTATGCCGATGGCGACCGCGATGGCGAACGCGAGGTCGGCCCACGCCGCCATTGGAAGTGAGTGAAGCGCGAGGATGCGGGCGATCACCCAGATACCGGCAATCACTGCCAGAAACGCCCCGGTAGGTGTCGGGCGGCCGGACCAGACGCGCACCGCGGTCAGTAGGAACCCGGCGATCACCGCGAAGGCGTAGCCGAAGAGCATCTCGTGCGCGTGCCACAGCGGGTTCGCCCCGGGCAGCCAGCCGGCGAATTGCACCGCCCACAGCGGCACGCTGAGCGCGGCGTACGCGCCGGCAAGCAGGTAGAAGGGCCGGAAGCCGAGCGCGAAGAGGGCGAACCGCGGCGCGGGCCGGGGCTGGGGTTCTGTGGGACTCACGAGCGCCATTTACAGTCCATGATTTTCATGGCTCGATGATGCCCCGGCCAGGCGCGCAGCGGGTTTGATGTGCGTCAACTGCGAGGACTATGACCGTACATGACGACTTGAAGGGTCTGCCGGACCCGGTACGCCGCTACGTCAAGCACGTTCTTGGCGATGAGCGACGCCCGATCCGCGTCATGCGGATGACGCAGAGCGGCGAGCTGCGCACCGATCCTCGCCGCCCGCGATGGATGAAATTCCGCGCTGAACACAGGGTCACACCCGAGTCCAGGACCTTCTGCTGGGACGCCCGGGTGCGAGTCTTGCCGCTCCTGTACCTGCGTGTACGCGATGCCTACGCCGATGGAGTCGGATCGGGGCAGGTCCAGCTTCTTTCCGCGGTGACCGTGGCTTCCGACAGGAACAGGCCTGAATTGAATGCGGCCTCGCTGCACCGCTATCTGGCGGAGGCGGTCTGGTATCCGACTGCACTGCTGCCATCCGCCGGCGTGCAGTGGACTCCGGTCGACGAGCGCAGCGCTGTGGCCACGCTGAGCGACCTGGGAAACAGCGTGTCGCTCGAATTCCGGTTCAACGATCTTGCCGAGGTCGTCGGCATCCATACGGAGGGACGCTGGAGCCGAACGGCAAATGGATACGAACTCACGCCCTGGGAAGGCCATTTCAGCGGCTACCGCCGGCATCAAGGGATGCTCGTGCCGGCAAGAGCCGCGGTCGGCTGGTATGCGAACGGGCGCCTGGAAATCATCTGGAAGGGCGAGATGACCTCGCTCGAGTACGAGTTCGGGCCCGGGCGATGAGACGCACCATGCTGGTCGCCGGCCTCCTGCTGATCGTCGCCGCCGGGCTCCTATACGCTCAGTACCGCTCCGATCTCTTCGCCGCGCGGCGCGACCTTCAGGCGGGCAGCCGCATCGCGCCTACCGCCTGCGGCCCTGTCGAGTACGCCGTTACGGGATCGGGTCCAGCCGTGCTCGTCATCCACGGCGCCGGCGGCGGCTACTCGCAGGTTGCCGCCATCAGCGAATGGCTCGCGGCGTCCGGCTTCAAGGCGATCGCGATGTCGCGCTTCGGCTACCTGCGCACACCGCTGCCGCAGGATGCTTCGCCGGCCGCGCAGGCCGATGCCCACGCCTGCCTGCTGGATGCGCTCGGGGAATCGAAAGCTGCAGCCCTGGGACTCTCGGCCGGCGCTCCTTCCGCCCTCCAGTATTGCCTGCGGCATCCGGCGCGCTGCTCGGCACTCGTCCTGCTCGTGCCGGCCATCGCCGTGCCCGGGCGCGACATCGCCGACACCACCCCGCCGTCTGCGTTCTGGCAATTCGTATTCAACTACGTACTCGAGTCCGACTTCGCGATCTGGGCGATCACCCGCGCTTGGCCGGAGATGCTGGTCGAGACCGTGCTCGCCACGCCCTTGGAAGAGTTTCGCCGCGCCAGCCCCGCAGAGCGGCAACGCGGCCTCAGCGTCATCCGGGACATCTTCCCGGTCAGCCTCAAGGCCGACGGCCTGCGAAATGACGCGCGCGTCACCACTCCGGCGCCCGTTCAGCACCTGGAGCGGATAGCGGCCCCCACGCTCGCCATCAGTGCGAAGGACGATCTCTACAGCACGGCGACCGGTGCGAGATATGCGGCAGAACAGATCCCGGGAGCGCGGCTGCTCCTGTTCCCCACCGGCGGACATGCCTGGCTCGGGCATGATGCGGCGGTCCGTGACGAGGTCGCGGCCTTTCTGCGTCGGGCGACTTAGCCCTCGCGCTTCATGCGCTTCCGGCGGGCAATCTCACGTTCGCTGGGGGAATCGAGCGTACTGTCGCCAATCTCGATCCCACCCTCTCGCTCGTAATGGCCGACGATCAGGCCATTTGGAGAGACCTGGTCAGCTTGAACGAATGCGGCGCCGAGCCGTCGGCGAACAGCGTTTTGCCGCCGCCAAGCACGACCGGCACCGTGAAGATGCTCATAGCGTCGACCAGGTGATTGGCGAGCAGCGCGTGGACGAGTTCGGTACTGCCCTGGGTGACGAGGTTCGGGCCGTCTTCATGCTTCAGGCGCTTCACGTCGGCGCCATCCATGGAAACCATGGCGCCGACGATAATCTTCCGCACGGGTCACTCTCCTTTGGAAGTTTCATCGGGCGAGCGTGCGCCGCAGCTCCGCGGCGGCGAAGTCAACGAACGCCCGCGCCCGCGATGACAACAGTCGCGCGTGAGGGAACACGAGGCTCACCGGCAGGGGCGCGGGCTCGAAATCCGTCAGCACCTCCCTGAGCTGCTTCGCTTCCGTCTGGCGGCGGACCTGGTAGGAAATGAACATGCCGAAGCCGAGGCCGGCGATGCAAGCGTCGACGGCCGCCGCCGCGTTGTTGCAGGAGAATTGGCCGCCCACCTGAATCGACAGCGGGCGCCCATTCTCGACGAAGTGCCAGGTAGCGCCCGGCATGAGGGCAGTGAGGCGTACGCAGGGTAGTCTCTCCAGGTCGCGCGGGTGCCTCGGCTTGCCGGCCGTCCTGAGGAGCGCCGCGCTCGCCACCACCACGCGCCGGATCTGGCCTACCGGCACTGCCACCATCGACGAGTCGGCCAATGCGCCGATGCGTACGGCGACGTCGATGCCTTCCTCCACCAGGTTCACCACCCGGTCGAGGAGCACCAGTTCCACCTGCATGCGGCGATGGCGCGCTAGGAAACCGGCCACTGCCGGGGCCACGTGGAGCTGACCAAAGAGCACAGGTGCCGTCACCTTCAGCAGGCCGCTGGGGTCTTGCTCCTTCGCGCTTAGGGCCTGCTCGGCGTCGTCCACTTCCGCGAGGATGCGGCGACAGCGCTCCAGGTAATGGCGTCCTTCCTCGGTCAGCGAGATGCGGCGCGTCGTACGGTTCAGCAGTCGCACGCCCAGGGACTTTTCCAGCCGCGCGAGCGTGCGCACCACCGAAGACAGCGAGGTATCCAGCGCCTCACTGGCGCTGCTCAGGCTGCCGTGGTCGACGATGCGCACGAAGGTAGCCATGGCTTGCAGCTTGTCCATGCCTGGAGATTACTGCGCATATTGCAATAGTCAACTGCATCTGCCCCCATTTATTGCGCGCCCTCGCGGACCGACCATTTGCTTGACGCGGCAAGCCGCCGCCACCAACCGCAAATCACGGAAAGGAGCAACCATGTCCCGCATCAAGGTCGTCGATCCGAAAACCGCCACCGGCGAAGTCAAGGAGCTGCTGGATGGCGTACAGCAGCAGCTTGGCATCGTGCCGAATTTCATCCGCGCGCTGGCCAACTCGCCCAAGGCGCTCTCGGCCTTCCTCGGGCTTTACGGGCCCTTGGGCGGGGCGGCTGTCGACAAGGCGACGCAGGAGCGCATCGCGCTGGTCGTGGCCGAAGTGAACGGGTGCCAGTATTGCGTCTCCGCGCACACCGCCATCGGCCGGAGAACGGGCCTGAGCAATGAGGAAATGCTTCTCAACCGCCAGGGCGACTCCAGCAATGCCAAGGCCGCTGCCGCCGTGGCGTTCGCGAAGGCGCTCAACGAGCACCGCGGCGAAGTCACCACCGGTGAGTTCCAGGCCGTGCGCGCCGCCGGCTTCAGCGACGGGGAGATCGTCGAGATCATTACCCTGGTGGCGCTCAACGTATTCACCAACCTCCTCGGCAAGTCCACCCTGATCAACATCGATTTCCCGGAAGTGGCGCTGCTCTCCAGCGCCGAGAAGGCCGCCGCATAGGCGGAACGCACCGCCGGCGGCTCAAGCCGCCGGCCACTTCGCAAGGAGAGAGAACCATGAGCCATCGATTTGCCGACATCGCGTTCACCGACGCGGTCAAGGCCGTCCAGGAGCAGTACCGGTCCCGCTCGCAAAACGAGCGCCTGCAGCAAACGGGCGGTCCACACGACGCGCTGGGCGATGCCGAGACCGCCTTCATCGCTGAACGCGACAGCTTCTATATGGCCACGGTAAGCGAGACCGGGTGGCCGTATGTGCAGCACCGCGGCGGCCCGCCCGGGTTCCTGAAGGTTCTGGGACCGAAGACGCTGGCGTTCGCCGATTTCCGTGGCAACACCCAGCTTGTCTCCGCCGGTAACGCGGCAGGAAACGATCGTGTGTCGCTGATCCTGATGGACTACCGCCATCGTCAACGGCTCAAGCTCCTCGGGCGCATCCGCTTCGAGGATGCGAGCCGCGTGGATCCCGGGATCTTGAAGGCAGCGCAGCTGCCCAGTTACCGTGGCCGCGTCGAGCGAGTAGCAATCATCGAGGTGGAGGCGTTCGACTGGAACTGTCCGCAGCACATCACCCCGCGCTTTACCGAAGCCGAGATGCGCACGCTGTCGTCATGACCGCGCTTCACGTTCGGGTCGCCGGGGTGCAGGCCGAAGCCGAAGCCGTGAAGGCGTTTACGCTGGAGAGCATGACCGCCGAGCCGCTGCCGGCATTCGCGCCTGGCGCCCACATCGAGGTCCGCGGCCGAATCTCGACTGGCGAGGAAGCGTGGCGCGCGTACTCCATCACCT
>DASUUN010000115.1:0-5468 GCA_036374055.1 Burkholderiales bacterium | reverse complement strand
CGCGAACTCGAGCGCGATGCGCTTGCCCGAGGCGCGCTCGAAGGCCTTGACCGCGTCGAGGACCGAGTAGCCGCGGCCGGTGCCCAGGTTCACCGTGATGGACGCGCTCTTGCGCTCCAGGTACTTCAACGCGGCAACGTGACCCTCGGCCAGATCCATGACGTGGATGTAGTCGCGCACGCCGGTGCCGTCGGGCGTGGGGTAGTCGCGCCCCCAGACGTTGAGCGCGGCGCGCCGCCCGACCGCCACCTGCGCGATGTAGGGAAAGAGGTTGTTCGGGATGCCCGCCGGGTCCTCGCCGATGCGCCCCGAGGGATGCGCGCCGGTGGGATTGAAGTAGCGCAGGGTGGCGTGCAGCAGGCGCGAGTCGCGGATGATCTGCTCGATCATCCGCTTGGTCTGCCCGTACGGGTTGGTCGGCCCGAGGCGATGCGATTCGGGGATCGGCAGCTTCTCCGGCTCGCCGTACACCGTGGCCGAGGAGCTGAACACGATCCGGCGCACGCCGTGCTTTTCCATCGCGCCGAGGAGCGTGAGCGTGCCGCCGACGTTGTTGTCGTAGTAGAGCAGCGGCTTTTCCACCGACTCGCCCACCGCCTTCAGGCCGGCGAAGTGGATCACGGCATCCAGGCTTGTCGAAGAGAATATTTTCTCCAGGGCGGCCCGGTCGCGCAGGTCGGCCTGGTGGAAGCCGATCGACGCCCCCGGCGCGAGCTCGCGGATGCGCTCGAGCACCTGCGGCTTCGCGTTCGACAGGTTGTCCACGATCACCATGCCGTAGCCCGCCGCCGCGAGCGCGACGCAGGTGTGCGAGCCGATGTAGCCCAGGCCGCCCGTGACGAGGATGGTTTTCAAGTCAGAACCGGAAAATGGGGACGTACCCCATTATTGCGTCCCCATTTTCCTACGCCGGCACCGACGCCTTCTTTAAGGGCATATGCGCCAACCAGCGCTCGACCTCGGCGGGGTCGGCGTAGAGGGTTTCGAGCTCGGCGCGCGCCTCATCCTCGGTCTGCAGCACCGAGGCCACCACGCCGAGCTTGCCGCCGCTCCTGTCGGTGGCGAGCTCCAGGCGCGTGCCGAACGGGTCGAGGAAGTAGGCCGACCAGAAGCGCCCGCCGAGCGGCACCGGGCCCACGACGTGCACGCCGCAGGCGCGCACGTGCTCGACCGCGGCGTCGAACTTCTCGGGCGGCACGTGGAAGGCGATGTGCTGCATGCCGCCGACGTGGTCGCGCACCTGCTTGGGCAGCCCTTTCGGGTACTCGAAGATGGCGAACAGCGAGTCGTTGCCCATGTCGAAGAAGTAGTGGCGCAGGTTGTCGTAGGGCGGCTGCCAGCGGTCCTGCTCGAAGGGCACGCGGCGCACGTGCACCAGGCGGAAACCCACCACCCGCGTGTAGAAGTCCATCGCCGTGGGCATGTCGTCGGTGACGATGGCCAGATGATCGACGCCGCGCGTGTTCATAGCTCTTTGTCCTTCAGAAAGGAGCTCACTGCCTTCAGGAAGCCCTGCGGGTTCTTCCCCGCGATGTTGTGGCCGGCGTCCACCTCGACCACCTGCAGCCGCGGGTTGGCGGCCTGCATCTTCGCCACGGTCTCGGGCGCGTACATGTCGGAGCGCGAGCCGCGCAGCGAAAGGATCGGGCAGCGCACCTCGCCGATCAGCCCCCACATGTCGACCCCGAGCTTGGGCGCCTCGCCGGTCTGCAGGCGCTTCCTGAACTCGTCGCGGAAGTGCGGGTCGCGCTTGACCATGAAGCCCCGCTCGGTCTTCTTCAGGTACTGCTCGAAGCGCGCGCGGTCGGTGTCGTCGAAGTACTCCATCGCCGCCTCGATGCTGGCGAAGGCATCCGGGGTGTTGGCGACGATGTTCGTGGTCCGCTTGGCGCCCTCGGGCGCGTTCTGGGGCGTGTAGTCGACCAGCACCAGCGCGGCGACGCGCTCGGGATGCTTCGCGGCGACGTAGGTGGTGCCGCGCCCGCCCATGGAGTGGCCGAAGAGCAGCGCGCGCGGCCAGCCGGCGTGCTCGAGCACCGCCAGGATGTCCTTCGCCATCGAGGGCACGCTGTAGTCCTTCGCCGCGCTCCAGTCCGATTCGCCGAAGCCGCGCATGTCCATGGCGATCACCTCGCGATCGGCGCCGAGCGCCTGCGCCACCTCGAGCCAGTCCCAGGAGAAGTAGGACAGGCCGTGCACGATTAGCGCCGGGGTGGCGCCGGGCTTGCCGAGCCTGCGGAAGTGGATCTGCAGCTCGCCGGAGCGCGCCCGGCCGGTCTGGTGGGGGACAGTCATGCCGCCGATTTTAAACGCGCGTAGATCGGCGTGAAGTCCGGTGCGGTCTCGCGCATCAGGTGCTCGAAGGACTCGATGACGAAGTAGGTGTCCTGGTAGCGGTCGATGAGGTACTCGGTGCGCATGATGCGCTCGAGGTCGAAGGGCAGGCGCCGCGGCCGCGGGTCGTCGATGCAGTAGGCGAGCTCGCCGCCGGAGGACATCAGCCCGGCGCCGTAGGCTTTCATGCCGGATGGGGTCTTCATGAGGCCGAATTCGATGGTGAACCAGTAAAGGCGCGCGAGGAACTTAACCGCGTCCAGGCGCATCGCTTTCAGGCCGCCCTTGCCGTATTCGCACAGGTGATCGGCATACACCCGGTCGAACAGCAGCGGCACGTGGCCGAAGAAGTCGTGGAACACGTCGGGCTCGACGATGTAGTCGAACTCCTCGGGCTTGCGCAGCCACACCGTCACCGGGAAGCGCCGGTGGGCGAGGTGGGTGAAGAACGCCTCGTCCGGGATGAGCCCCGGCACGGCGACGATCTCCCATCCGGTCTTGGTTTTCAGTTTGGCAGAAACCACATCGAACCGCGGAATCTCGCTCGCCGCATCCAGGCCCGCGATCGCCGCGATCCACTCCGGGCAGGCATAGCGCGGCACGAGCTTCGACTGCCGCTCGAACAGGCGCCGGTACAGCGCGTGCTCTTCGTCGGTGTAGCGGTCCCAGTCCTGCTCGACCGAGAAGTCGGCGCCGGCTTCGCTGTAATCGCCCCGCAGGCTCATCTCGCCGGCGCGAGGACCCCGCGGCGGACCTGGTCCAGCTCCATGGATTCGAACAGCGCCTTGAAGTTGCCTTCGCCGAAGCCTTCGTCGCCCTTGCGTTGGATGATCTCGAAGAAGATCGGGCCGATCAGGGTCTTGGTGAAGATCTGCAGCAGCAGCCCGCCGCCGGGCGAGCCGTCGAGCAGGATCTTTCTTTTCTTCAGCTCGTCCACGGGCTCGCCGTGCCCGGGGAGCCGCGTGTCGAGCAGTTCGTAATACGTGTCCGGCGTGTCGAGAAGCTCGACTTTCAATGCATCGACAGTTTTGTAGATGTCGGCGGCATGCAGCGCGATGTGCTGGATGCCTTCGCCGTGGTAGGCGTCGAGGTACTCCTGGATCTGCGAGCGGTCGTCGGAGGACTCGTTGATCGGGATGCGGATGCGGCCGCAGGGGCTGGTCATGGCCTTGGACTTCAGGCCGGTGAGCTTGCCCTCGATGTCGAAGTAGCGGATCTCGCGGAAGTTGAACAGCCGCTCGTAGAACTCGGCCCATTCCTGCATGCGGCCGCGGTGCACGTTGTGCGTGAGGTGGTCGACGAAGGCGAGGCCCGCGCCTGCGGGCGCGGGCGCCTCGCCGCGCCAGAACGCCTCGAATCCGGGCAGCGGGCGGAAGTCGACGTCGTAGATGGTGTTGCCCCAGGCGTTCTCGGGATAGCGGTCGACCAGGTAGATGAGCGAGTCGCCGATGCCCTTGATCGCCGGGATGTTGAGCTCGCCCGGCCCGGGCCGCGCCTCCACGCCCCAGGCGCCGCGCTCGATGAGCCGCTCGTAGGCCGCCGCCGCGTCCTTCACGCGGAAGGCGATGGCGCACACGCTCGGCCCGTGGCGGCGCGCGAAATTCTGCGCGAACGAACGCGGCTCGGCGTTCACGATGAAGTTGACGTCGCCCTGCTTGTACAGCAGCACGTCCTTGTGGCGGTGCCGCGCCACCGCCCGGAAGCCCATGCGCTCGAACAGCCCCCCGAGCGCCTTCGGGTCCGGGGCGGCGTACTCCACGAACTCGAAGCCGTCGGTGCCGATGGGGTTTTCCCACGCCATGGCCCAATGGTACGCCCGCAAAATGGGGACGTACCCTATTTTCCCTAGCACAACAGGACTACCGTTAAATGGGGACGTACCCCATTTTCGCGGGTCGGGGTGGCCGGCCGCGCGGCCGGCGCTGGGCGCCCATCGGATAGCCGCCGCGCGTTGCTTTGCGGATGTCTTCCAGCGTGGAGTCCTGGAGGCCCATTTCGAAAAGGCCCCGGTAGGCGCTTCGACGAGTTTCCGCGGCCTCGCTCAGGGCGAGATAGCTGGAGTGCTCGGACAGGATCGGGTCGAAGCGGCCGTCCGCATTGCTGCGATAGCTGGACCAGCGGTAATCCCGGGGATGCGCTGCCATCCCCGCGCGCACGGGGTTGAGCTCGATGTACCTGTAGCAGGCGAGAGCGTAATGGTCCGAGGCCACCAGGCTGGTATGAAAGCGCCCTTCCCAGAGCGTGCCGCTGCGCCCGGCGGATTTGTTAAGGCGCTGCACGTAGCACTGATTCACCTGTTTCATGACCCGCGCGCAAGCACCATGCTGGTGCGGAGTAAGAAGCAGGTGCACGTGGTTCGTCATGAGGCAATACGCGTGGATCGAGCATCCATACTGCGGGGCCGTGACCGCCAGCAGTCGAAGGTAATGCTCGTAATGCGCTTCAGTGAAGAAGCACGGCTGCCGATTGACTCCGCGCTGCACCAGATGCAGGGCAACGTCGGGGAAGATCAATCTGCGGCCGCGGGGCATACTCCGGCAACGGATGAAACGGGACTCCGGTTGACGCCGGCGCAAAGAAAATAGGGTACGTCCCCATTTTTCGCGGTAATTGGGGTACGTCCCTATTTAGGTATCATCCGGCCCCATGCAACGCGTACCGATGGCGGAGTTCGAGCCCGTCCTGAAGAAAAGACTCGAAGAGCTGTGGGGGAAGCCGCCGAATCTGTACCGGGGCCTCGCCAACCATCCGGCGATCATCGCCGCCTGGACCGAGTTCGCCAATACGCTGCGCCACGGCAGCCGCACGCCGCGCGCGCTGCGCGAGCTGGTGATCCTGCGAGGCGCGCAGCTTTCGGCCTCGGAGTACGAGTGGGCGCAGCATCTCAGGATGGCACGCAAGGCCGGCGTGCGCGAGGCGCAGATCGAGGCGCTCGCCAACTGGCGCGTGTCGCCTGAGTTCGACACGAAAGAGAAGGCCGCGCTCGCCATCGCCGAAGCCGTCACCAAGGGGCGCGTGAGCGACGAGGTGTACGAGGAGGCGAAGCGCCATTTCGACCACCATGACTACGTCGAGCTCGCCGTGACCGCCGCCTTCTATGCGATGGTCGCGCGCACGCTGGATGCTTTGGGTAT
>DASUUN010000114.1:0-6097 GCA_036374055.1 Burkholderiales bacterium | reverse complement strand
TAGCGCACGCCCAGGAAGTCGGGCACCGTGAACTGGCCGAACTTGCGCAGGTAGGGCGCGAGCAGCACCGCCACCAGCACGTAGCCGCCGGTCCAGCCGAGCACGTAGCCCAGGCCGCCGTAGCCCGCCAGGTACAGGCCGCCGGCCATCGAGATGAACGACGCCGCGCTCATCCAGTCGGCGCCGGTCGCCATGCCGTTGAACAGCGGCGGCACCACGCGGCCCGCCACGTAGTACTCGGACAGCTCGGAGGTGCGCGACAGGATGCCGATGTAGGCGTACACGCCGATCGTCAGGAAGACGAAGGCGTAGCCGATGATCTTGTTGGGCACGCCCATCTGCTCCAGGATCGCGAGGATGATCACGAAGCCGATGAAGCCACCGGCGTAGCCGCCGTAGATCTTGCCCAGGTTCGCGACGAACGCGTTGCTGCTGGTGCTATTGGCCATTGTGGGTCTCCCTGTTTCTCGTTGGCCGGCTCAGTCTTCGGCGACGCCGAATTCTTGGTCGATCTTGTTCTGCGAGCTCGCGTTCCAGAAGCACAGCACCACGTACGAGATGAGCGAGCCCTGTGCGGCCATGTAGAAGCCGAGCGGGAAGCCGGCGATCACGATGTTGTTGAGCTGCACTGCGAAGGCGGGAATCACGAAGCTGAAGAAGAACCACAGCGCCATGATGGTCCACATCAGGCGCGAGGTCCTGGACCAGTGCGCCGTGCGTTGCGCGGGTGTCATGTTGGCCATTACTGCCTCCCCTTTTTATTGAGTTCCATTCAAGCCTCCCGTCCAGAAAAGGAACCGACCACTCTCAGCAACTGCCGGATTCTGACGGGCAGATGCTTACACCACACTTACGGTTTTGCAAACGGCCATTGCCGCGGCGCACAACGGGTGCGTCGCTGTCCCGCTACATGAAATTGGCGGATCCGCGACTCCCGGGCAGCGCACGCTTCTCTCCAGAATGGGCCGATGGAAGAAGCCTACGTCGTCTGCCAGGAGCGCAACACCGAGGCCGCGTACCGCAGGTTTTTCGGCCCCAGGTTCCGCTACTACCCCGACTGGCGCCAAGTCGCCCGGCTGGCGCTGCGGCACCACCTGACGGCCGGGCTCATCGTGGGGATGAACGCGGCCGGATTCCTGGTTTACGTCCTGGGCCTGCTCTAGGCGGGGCTCAGGCCGTGCGCCGGAGGTGCTCCCGCACCTTCTCCACCATGGGCCCGACCTGGGCCACGGCGCCGCGCACCTTGTCACGCGACACCCCGAACTTCTCGCTCCAATAGGTCAGCTCGTGGTCTTGGTCGATGTTGATCCGGGCATCGTCCTGCTTTCCGGTCTGCTTCGGGTCGTCTGCCATCGCGCGCCTCCGATTGTTGGAGCCGGTGGCGCCGCAAGCCGCATGCCCGCAATGACCCGGTGGCGGAGAGAGAGGGATTCGAACCCTCGATACGCTATTAACGTATACACGCTTTCCAAGCGTGCGCCTTAAGCCGCTCGGCCATCTCTCCGCAGGCGCCGATTCTAGCGCGCCAGCAGCCCTTCGATCTTGTCCAGCAGCTCGCGGTTGGAGAAAGGCTTGGTGACGTAGAGGTCGGCGCCGGCCTGCAGGCCCCGGTCTATGTCGGCCTGGCTGCCTTTCGCCGACAGCATGACGATGCGGATGCGCGCGCCGTCGGCCCGCCGGCGGATCTCCCGGCACACCTCGAAGCCGTCGCGCAGCGGCATCATCACGTCGAGCAGCACCAGGTCGGAGAACGCGGCGAGGGCCAGTGCCTGGATGCCGTCGCGCGCCACCTCGACCTCGTAGCCGCTGCGGCTCAGCAGGAACTCCAGCGCGGTGACGATGTTCGGCTCGTCGTCGGCGATCAGGATCCTCATGTCGGCAGGGTGAACGAGAAGCAGGCGCCCTGCCCCGGCGCGCTTTCCACCCACATCCGGCCGCCGAAGTGCTCGATGATCTGGCGGCTGATGTGCAGTCCAAGGCCGCTGCCCTTGGCGCTCGCCTGGTCGCGGCCCTGGCGAAACTTGTCGAATACCACGTGGTGGTCGGCCGGGTCGATGCCGGGCCCGTTGTCGCGCACGTCCACGCGCAGGGCGCCTGCCTGCTCGAACAGCGCGATCTCGATGCGCCCGCGGCAGAACTTCGCCGCGTTCGACAGCAGGTTGAGCATCACCTGGATCATGCGGTCGACGTCCGCGCGCACGCGCTTCACCCCCTCGGGCAGGCGCACCTCGACGCGGATGTTGCGCTCCTCGAACACCTGGCTCATGCCGGTGACCGTGTCGGCGACCACCTCGCGCATGTCGACGCTGGATTCATGCCATTCGGCGCGCCCGGACTCGATGCGCGACAGATCCAGCACCTGGTTGATGAGCCGGGTGAGCCGCTCGGTCTCCTTGGTGATGATGCCGAGGAAGCGGGCGCGCTGCTCGCGCTCGACCTCCGGGTTCTCGAGCAGGATCTGCGTGAAGGCGCGGATCGAGGTGAGCGGCGTGCGCAGCTCGTGCGTGATCGTGGAGACGAAGTCGTCCTTCAGCCGGTCGAGCTCGGTCAGGCGCTCGTTCGCCTCGCGCAGCTCGGCGGTGGCGGCCTCCAGCTCGCGCGACTTCTGCTCCAGCCGGTGGCTGTAGACCACCACCTGCGAGGCTTCGTCCAGGATCGCCCGCACCTCCTCGATGCTCAGCGCCTCCTCCTTGACCACCGAGGCGATCATCACCCGCGCGGAGGCCGCGCCGATGGCGCCGGCGAGCTGCACCTCGGCGTGGTGCACCAGGCCGGCATCGGCCTCCAGCCGGTCCTCGGGCCAGCGCAGCCCCTTGGACGCCGCGTAGTCGCGGAACGACTGGTCCGCGCCCGCGCTGCCCAGGAAGCGCGCGAGCACGTTGTACAGGCCCGGCACCGACGCCGTGCCCCGCCAGAAGCGCGCCCCGCCCGCCTCGCCGCCCTGGCGGAACACGTCGACGAACAGGCTCGCCTGGCGGTGCTCCTGCGCGCTGGGCGAGGCCGACAGCGACACCCCGACGTAGGCGCCGATGTTGGCGAGCATGCTCCAGATCATGGCGTGGGTGATCTGGTCCAGGCCGGAGAGGCCGAACAGCGCGAGCGGCTTGAGCAGTTCGATGCCGAAGGGGCCGTGCTCCAGCAGGCCGATCGGCAGCCAGCCCGAGCGCGCCAGCGCCGGCAGCAGCAGGGTGTAGAACCACACGGCGAAGCCGGCGAGCAGCGCGGCGATGGCGCCGCGCCGCGTGCCGCCCTTCCAGAAGATCCCCCCCAGCACCACCGGCGCGAACTGCGCCACCGCGGCGAACGACACCAGGCCGATCGACACCAGCGCGTAGGCCTCGCCCGCCAGCTTGAAGTAGAGGTAGCCGAGCAGCAGGATCATGACGATGGCGCCGCGCCGGATGCCGAGCAGCAGGCCGGTCAGGTCCGGCTGCGCGTTGAGCTGCAGCCGGCGCATCCTGAGCAGCACCGGCATCACCAGGTCGTTGCACACCATGGTGGACAGCGCGATGGTCTCCACGATCACCATGCCGGTGGCGGCCGACAGGCCGCCGATGAACACCAGCAGCGCGAGCAGCTCCTGCCTCTCCGCCATCGGCAGGGTGAGCACGAAGGTGTCCGCGTCGATATTGCCCGGCAGGTGCATCAGGCCGCCGAAGGCGATCGGCAGCACGAAGATGTTGATCGCCAGCATGTACAGGGGGAACAGCCAGATCGCCTTGTCGAGGTGGCGCTCGTCGAGGTTCTCGATCACCGTCACCTGGAACTGGCGCGGCAGGAACATGATCGCCATCATCGACAGGATGGTGAGCCACACCCAGCTGGCGTAGCCGCCCGCCACGCCCTCGAGCGGCGTGAGCATCGCCGCAAGCTTGGGCTCGGCGGCGGCGCGCGAGAACAGGTCGCCGAAGCCGTTGTACAGGCCGAAGGTGACGAACACGCCGACCGCGAGGAAGGCGAGCAGCTTGACCAGCGACTCGAACGCGATCGCCGCCACCATGCCCTGGTGGTGCTCGGCGGCGTCCAGGTGGCGCGTGCCGAAGGCGATGGTGAAGGCGGCGAGGATCAGCGCGATCCAGAACGGCGTGTCGTTGAAGAAGATGCGCAGCGTGCCGTCGGGCTGCGGCATGGTGATCGCCGGGTACTGCACCAGGATGGCGTAGCTGGTGGAGATCGCCTTCAGCTGCAGCGAGATGTAGGGCAGGATGCCGATCACGGCGATCACCGTCACCAGCCCGCCGATGGCGGCGCTCTTGCCGTAGCGCGAGGCGACGAAATCGGCGAGCGAGGTGATGCGGTTCTGCTTGGAGATGCGCAGGATCTTGCGCATCACCACCCACCACAGTGCGATCATCAGCGTCGGGCCGATGTAGATCGGCAGGAAGCCGACGCCGTCGCTCGCCGCGCGCCCCACGCTGCCGTAGAAGGTCCACGCGGTCGCGTACACCGCGAGCGACAGGCTGTACACGTAGGCGCTGGCGATGAGCGGGCGCCCGGCGTCGGCGCGCTTGTCGGCGTAGAAGGCGATCGCGAACAGCAGCCCCAGGTAGGCGAACGCCGTGAGGATGATGACCGGGCCCTGCAGCATCCCGGGCGGCCCGCTAGCGGTTGGCGACCAGCGCCATCAGCGCGATGAGAACCGCCCAGGCGATGAACAGGTAGGCGTACAGCACCGGCACCCCGAGCAGCGTCCCGGGCACGTTGAACAGCGCCAGGATGGGGTAGTTGAACGCCACCAGCCCCAGCATGCACAGCGCCACGAAACGCTGCGCCTTGGCGTCCTCGCTCACATCGTCTGCTTGAGCTGCTCGAGGATCGCCGGATTCTCGAGCGTGGACACGTCCTGCGTGATCTCCTCGCCCTTGGCGATCGAGCGCAGCAGGCGCCGCATGATCTTGCCCGAGCGGGTCTTGGGCAGGTTGTCGCCGAAGCGGATGTCCTTCGGCCGCGCGATCGGGCCGATCTCCTTGGCCACCCACTCGCGCAGCTCCTTGGCGATCGCCTTCGCCTCTTCGCCGTTGGGCCGCGCGCGCTTGAGCACCACGAACGCGCAGATCGCCTCGCCGGTGAGCTCGTCGGGGCGGCCGACCACGGCGGCCTCGGCGACCAGCGTCTTGTGCGCCACCAGCGCCGACTCGATCTCCATGGTGCCCAGGCGGTGCCCGGACACGTTGAGCACGTCGTCGATGCGCCCGACGATGCGGAAGTAGCCGTCCTGGTCGGTGCTCGCGCCGTCGCCCGCCAGGTACAGCTTGTTCTTGAACTCGTCGGGCCAGTAGGTCTTCTTGTAGCGCTCCGGGTCGCCCCAGATGGTGCGCAGCATCGCCGGCCAGGGGCGCTTGATCACCAGGATGCCGCCCTTGCCCTTGCCCACCGGCTGGCCGGTCTCGTCGACGATGTCGGCGAAGATGCCGGGCAGCGGCAGCGTCGCCGAGCCGGGCTTGGTCGGCGTGGCCCCGGGCAGCGGCGAGATCATGTGGCCGCCGGTCTCGGTCTGCCACCAGGTGTCGACGATCGGGCAGCGGCCGCCGCCCACCGTCTCGTGGTACCACATCCAGGCTTCGGGGTTGATCGGCTCGCCCACCGTGCCGAGGATGCGCAGCGACGACAGGTCGTACTTTTTCGGCAGGTCGCCGCCCGCCTTGATGAGTGAGCGGATCGCGGTGGGCGCGGTGTAGAACACGTTGACCTTGTGGTCCTGGATGATCTTCCAGAAGCGCCCGGCGTCCGGGTAGGTCGGCACGCCTTCGAACATCACCTCGGTGGCGCCCACCGCGAGCGGGCCGTAGGTGATGTAGCTGTGACCGGTGACCCAGCCCACGTCCGCGGTGCACCAGAAGACGTCGCCCGGCTTGTTGTCGAACACCCACTTCATGGTCAGCATGCACCACAGCAAATAGCCGGCGGTCGAATGCTGGATGCCTTTCGGCTTGCCGGTCGAGCCCGAGGTGTACAGGATGAACAGCGGATGCTCCGCATTGACGTTGGTGGGCTCGCAGCTGTCGGCCTGCCCCTTGACGACGTCGTCCCACCACTTGTCGCGCGGCGCCTGCATCGCCACCGGGCTGCCGCTGCGCCGGTAGACGATGACGTTGCG
>DASUUN010000113.1:0-19910 GCA_036374055.1 Burkholderiales bacterium | reverse complement strand
GCCGATGCCGTCGGTGACGGTCGGCACGCCGAACACCTGGGGCTTCGCGCCCGCCTGCTCGAGGGCCGCCATCGCCCGGTCGACCAGCGGCTGGATGCCGGCGTTGCAGGGATTCATGGTGGAGTGGCCGTTCGCCACGCCAACGATCGGCTTGTCGAAGTCGCCGTCTCGAAACCCGACGGCGCGCAGCATGGCGCGGTTGGGCGAGCGGGGGACGCCCTGGGTGATGAGTCGGGAACGGCGGTTCTGCGCGTCGGCCATGAGCCTCCTCCTCGAGAGGCGCGATTCTGCGCCAGGCAGCCGCGCCGATCCAATGCCATCGGCGCCTGGCTGTAATACCCTTGCGGTATGAATCTCCCGGAAATATGGCAGCTGCGGTATTTCATTGCGGTCGCCGAGCGGCTGCACTTCGGCCGCGCGGCGGCGGCCCTGCACATCTCCCAGCCGCCCCTATCGCGCGCCATCCGGGCGCTGGAGACGAGCCTGCGCGTCGCGCTGTTCGCCCGCACCCGACGGCGCGTCGAGCTCACCCCGGAGGGCGCGCGCCTGCTCGATGAGGCGCGGCGCACGCTCGCGCAGCTCGAGCGCGCCGTGCTCGAGCTGCGCGGCATGGCTTCCGGGGAGCAGGGGCGGCTGCGCGTCGGCTTCGTGTCGATCGCCGACTTCGGCGTGCTGCCGGGCCTGCTCAAGGCCTACAAGGCCGCCCACCCGGGCGTGCGGCTCGCCTTGCGTGAAATGCTCTCGCCGGAGCAGTCGGCGGCGCTCGCCGCGGGCGACCTGGACTTCGGCCTGTTGCTGCCGCCGGTGCCCGATACGCTGGAGCACCTGGTCGTGCAGCGGGAGCGCTTTGTGGCGGCGCTGCCCGCCCAGCACCGGCTGGCGAAGCAGCGCGGGAGCCTTGCCATGAGCGCCCTGGCGGGCGAGAGCTTCGTCATGGTGCCGCGCGAGATTGCGCCCGGCCTTTACGATATCGTGGCGGGCCTCGCCGCCCGGGCGGGAATCTCCTTCAACGTCGCGCAGGAAGCCATACAGATGCAGACCGTCGTGAGCCTGGTGTCCAGCGGACTGGGCGCCGCCATAGTGCCGGCCTCGCTCGCCAACCTCGGCAGGCGCGGCGTGGTGTACCGGCCGCTCGCGGATCGCCACCCGGCGCTCGAGCTCTGGCTCGCCTGGCCGCCGGGCGCGCTGAGCGCCGCGGGCCGCGAATTCGTCGCGCAGGCGCGGGCGCTATGCTGATCCATCCGCAGATCGATCCGATCGCGTTTTCCGTCGGGCCGCTGGCGGTGCGCTGGTACGGCCTCATGTACCTCGCCGGCTTTGCCGCCGGCTGGTGGCTCGGCCTGCGCAGGATCAAGGCGGGCCTCTCGCCCATCACGCGGCAGCAGTTCGACGACCTCATCTTCCTCGCCGTGCTGGGCGTGGTCATCGGCGGGCGCCTGGGCTACGTGCTTTTCTACAAGCCCGGCTACTACGCGGCCCACCCGCTCGAGATCTTCGCCGTGTGGCAGGGCGGGATGTCGTTCCACGGCGGGTTGCTGGGCGTGATGCTGGCGATGTGGATCGCAGCGCGCCGCAGCAAGATCCATTTCCTGCGCCTGATGGACTTCGTCGCGCCGCTGTGCCCGCTCGGCATCGCGGCCGGGCGCATCGGCAATTTCATCAACGGCGAGCTGTACGGGCGCGTCACTGACCTGCCCTGGGGCATGGTGTTCCGCGGGGCGGGCGACCTGCCGCGCCATCCTTCGCAGCTCTACCAGGCCGCGCTCGAGGGCTTCGCGCTGTTCGTGCTGCTGTGGTGGTTCTCGTCGAAGCCGCGGCCGCGCGGGCAGGTGAGCGCGCTGTTTCTCGTGGGCTATGGCACGTTCCGCTTCGTCGCCGAGTTCGGCCGCGAGCCCGACGCCTTCCTCGGCCTGCTCGCGCTCGGTCTCACCATGGGGCAGTGGCTGTGCCTCCCCATGATCGCCGGCGGCCTTGCGCTGTTCGCGTGGAGTCGACGCTAGCGCCGTCGCTCGTGATGGCGCTGCTTACTGAACGCTGAGCGCCGCCTCCAGCACCCGGGCGACGTGCCAGGCCTCGCGCCCGGCGCCGTCGGCGATCTGATGGCGGCAGCTGGTGCCGTCGGCCACCACCAGCGCCTCGGGCGCGCCGCGCACCGCGGGCAGCAGGCTGAGCTCCGCCATCTTCATCGATACGGCGTAATGCTCGGCCTCGTAGCCGAAGCTCCCCGCCATGCCGCAGCAGCTCGTCTGCACCGTCGACACCTTGAGACCGGGCACCATCCCGAGGAGCTTTTCCACCGCCGGCATGGCGTCGAAAGCCTTCTGGTGGCAATGGCCGTGCAGCAGGACCTCTCTTCCCAGCTCCTTCAGGCGAAGGCTTCCGGGCTCGCGCGCCAGAAACTCCTCGAACAGGAAGGCGTTCCGGGCGACGCCCTCAGCGTCGTCAAACAGCACGCCGTACTCGTCCCGGAACGAGAACAGGCAGGAAGGCTCGAGGCCGATGATCGGCACGCCGCGCGCGGCGTACGGCCGCAAGGCCTCCAGTGTGCGCTGCGCTTCGACCTTCGCCTCCTCCACCATGCCCGCGCTGAGGAACGTCCGGCCGCAGCACAGCGGCCGTCCCGGCAGCAGCGGCTGCGCCGCCGAGACCTTGTAGCCGGCCGCCTGCAGCACGCGCATGGCGGCGCGCGCGTTGTGCGGCTCGAACCAGCGGTTGAAGGTGTCGACGAACACCACCACCTCGCGCCCCGCCCCGCGCAGCGGACGCGTGCGGTCGACGAAGTAGTCCGGGCGCCACTGCGGCAGCTCGCGGCGCACGGAGAAGCCGAGCGCGCCTTTCAACGCCTCCGAGAGCTTGTTGGAGGCGGGTGCAAGGCGCGCGGCCCAGGGCGCATAGCGTGGCAGGTACGCTATGGCGCGATCGCGCAGGGAGTGCCCGCGGCGCGCCTTGTAATGCGCGAGAAACTCGATCTTCATGCGCGCCATGTCCACGCCGGTCGGGCACTCGCGCTTGCAGCCCTTGCAGGAAACGCATAGGTCCAGCGCCTGCGCCACGGCCTGGTCGCCTTCGGCGCCCAGCTGGCCCGACAGCGCGAGGCGCAGGGTATTGGCGCGGCCGCGGGTGAGGTGCGCCTCGTCCAGGGTCGCGCGGTAGGACGGGCACATCGTGCCGGCGTCGAACTTGCGGCAGTGGCCATTGTTGTTGCACATCTCCACCGCCTTGTCGAAGCCGCCCCACTCGCTCCAGTTCAGCATTGGGCGCCGCGGCGCGCTCTCGTAGCCCGGCTTGAAGCGGAACAGCACGCGCTCGTCCATGCGCGGCGGGTTGACGATCTTTCCGGGGTTCATCAGGCCGCGCGGGTCGAGCCAGGACTTGATCTCGGCCAGGCAGGCAGTGAGCCGCGGGCCGAAGAAGGGCTCGATCCACTCCGAGCGCACCAGCCCGTCGCCGTGCTCGCCGGAATAGGCGCCCTTGTACTGCTTGACCAGCGCGCACGCTTCCTCGGCGATGGCGCGCATCTTTTGCGCGCCATCGCGCCGCATGTCCAGGATCGGGCGCACGTGCAGGGTGCCGACCGAGGCATGCGCGTACCACGTGCCGCGCGTGCCGTGCTTCTCGAAGACCTGCGTCAGGCGATCGGTGTACTCGGCGAGGTGCTCGAGCGGCACCGCGCAATCCTCGATGAAGGACACCGGCTTGCCGTCGCCCTTCATTGACATCATGATGTTCAGGCCGGCCTTGCGCACCTCCCACAGATCACGCTGCTGCCTCGGGTCGGTGATCTCCACAACGCTGCCCGGCAGGCCCAGGTCGGCGATGAGCGCGGCCAGCTCCTTCAGCTTGCCGGCCTGGCCTTCCTCGCCGGAGAACTCCACCAGCAGGATGGCGTCGGGCTCGCCCCGGATGAACGCCTCGACGGTGGCGCGAAACGCGCCGATGTCGCGGGCGAGGCCGATCATGGTGCGGTCGACCAGCTCCACCGCCGAGGGCCCCAGCTTGACGATGTGCTGGGCGAGATCCATGGCGGTGTAGAACTTCGGAAAATGGCACACGCCGAGCGCTCGCTGCGGCGGCACCCGGGAGAGCTTCAGGTGCAGGCGCTCGGAGTAGGCGAGCGTTCCTTCCGAACCCACCAGCAGGTGCGCGGCGTTGGCATGGGGCGGGCCGAGATGATCGAGGTTGTAGCCCGCCACCTTGCGCAGCAGCTTCGGGAAGCGTGCCTCGATCTCGTCCTTCTCGCGCTCGTACAACGTTTTCAATCTGGCAACGAACTCCAGGTAGGCGGCAGGACCGGATGCGTCCCCCATCGGCCCGAAGCGCCAGCGCTCGCCCTGCGCGGTGACCGCCTCGATGGCAAGCACGTTGTGCACCATGTTGCCGTAGGCGATGGAGCGCGAGCCGCAGGAGTTGTTGCCCGCCATGCCGCCCAGGGTGGCCTGCGCACTGGTCGATACGTCGACCGGGAACCACAGGCCGTGCGGCCGCAACCGGGCGTTCAGGGCATCGAGCACCACCCCGGGCTGCACGATCGCGCTGTCGGCGCCGACCTCGATGACCTTGTTCAGGTACTTGGTATGGTCGATGACCAGGGCCTCGCCCACCGCCTGGCCGCACTGCGAGCTGCCCGCGCCTCTGGGCAGAATCGGTATCCCTTCGTCCGACGCGATCGCCAGGGCGCCGCGCGCCGCTTCCTCGGTGCGCGGCACGACGATGCCTATCGGCTGCAGCTGGTAAATGGACGCGTCGGTCGAGTAGCGGCCCCGGCTTGCTGCATCGAACAAAACCTCGGCGTTCAACTCCTTCGCCAGGCGGGAGGCGAGGCTCGATCGGGAAGCCCGGACGAAGCGAACCGGCGAGGAAGGCGCATTCATGGCGCGAAGTAGAATACCGCAATGACCAGACGCGCCGGCCGGCACTTCCTTCAGATACCGGGTCCGACGAACGTGCCCGATCGCGTGCTGCGGGCGATCGACTTGCCGACCATGGACCATCGCGGACCCGAGTTCGCGGACCTCGGCAAAGGCGTGCTTGCCGGCATGAAGCGGGTGTTCAAGAGCACGCAGGGCGAGGTGGTGATCTATCCGGCCTCGGGCACCGGCGCCTGGGAAGCCGCACTGGTCAATTCGCTTTCCGCGGGCGACCGCGTGCTCATGGCCGAGACCGGCCATTTCGCGACGCTGTGGCAAAAGCTCGCCACGCGCCTGGGCTTGGAAGTGGAATTCCTGCCCGGCGACTGGCGCCATGGCGCCGACCCGGAAGCCATCGAGAAGCGCCTGCGCGCCGACCAGGAGCAGCGCCTGAAGGCGGTCTGCGTGGTGCACAACGAGACTTCCACCGGGGTGGTGTCGCGCATACCGGAAGTGAGGAAAGCCATCGATGCGGCCGGCCACCCGGCGCTTTTCATGGTCGACACCATTTCGTCGCTCGCCTCGCTCGACTACCGCCACGACGAATGGGGCGTGGATATCACCGTGGCGGGCTCGCAGAAGGGCCTGATGCTGCCGCCCGGCCTGTCCTTCAACTGCATCTCGCCGAAGGCGCTGGCCGCCTCCAAGGGCGCACGGCTGCCGCGCAGCTACTGGGCCTGGGACGAGATGCTGGCCAACGGCAAGGGCGGCTACTTCCCCTATACGCCGGCCACCAACCTGCTCTACGGGCTGCGCGAAGCGCTGACCATGCTGCTCGACGAGGAGGGCCTGGATGCCGTGTTCGCCCGGCACCAGCGCCACGGCGAAGCCACGCGCCGCGCGGTGCGTGCCTGGGGGCTGGAGGTTCTCGCGCTCGATCCGCGCGAATATTCGGGCTCGCTCACCGCCGTGCTCACGCCCGCCGGCCACGACGCCGACCGCGTGCGCAAGACCATCCTCGAGGCCTTCGACATGTCGCTCGGCACCGGCCTGGGCAAGCTCGCCGGCAAGGTGTTTCGCATCGGCCACCTGGGCGACTTCAACGACCTCACGCTGATGGGCACGCTCGCCGGCGTCGAGATGGGGCTCGCGCTCGCCGGCGTCCCGGTGCGCAAGGAAGGCGTGCGGGCGGCCGCAGATTACTTAGAGGAATGCACGCGCACGCCGGCGCGCAAGGTTGCTTAGGAGCCGCTCGCGAGTGAGCGGGCCACTCGCCGGCGTCAAGGTGCTGGAGCTGGCGCAAATCATGGCCGGCCCGACCTGCGGCATGCTGCTCGCCGACCTCGGCGCCGATGTGATCAAGGTCGAGCGCCTGCCCGGCGGCGATGACACGCGCAGCTTCAGCCGCCCGAGCGTGAACGGCGAATCGGCCGCGTTCATGGCGATGAACCGCAACAAGCGCGGCATCGCGCTCAATCTCAAGATCCCGGCCGCCCGCGATGCGCTCAAGCGCATGGCGGCGCAGGCCGACGTGCTGACCGAGAACTACCGCAAGGGCGCGCTGGACAAGCTCGGCCTGGGCTACGAAGCGCTGAAGGCCCTGAATCCCGCGCTCATCTACTGCTCGATCTCGGGCTACGGCCGCACCGGGCCTTACGCGGACAAGGGCGGCTTCGACCTGATCGCGCAGGGCATGTCGGGCCTCATGTCGATCACCGGCGAGCCGGGTGGCGCGCCGGTGAAATCCGGCTCGCCGGTGTGCGACATCAACGCGGGCATTCTCGCCGCCCTCGGGATCGTCAGCGCCTACGTGCACCGGCTGAAGACCGGCGCAGGGCAGCTCGTCGACACCTCGCTTTTCGAGGCCGGCATCCACCAGACGTTCTGGCACTCGGCGATCTATTTCGCCACCGGCACGGCGCCCGGGCCGAGCGGCTCCGCGCATATTCTCTCCGCGCCGTACCAGGCGTTCGCCGCCTCCGACGGCTGGCTCAACATCGGCGGCGCCAACCAGGCGAACTGGGAGCGCGTAGCGCGCGTGCTCGGCGCGCCGGAGTGGATCGACGACGCGCGTTTTCGCAGCAACGCGGAGCGCATGAGGAACCTGCAGGCGCTCACTGACCTGATGAATGCCCGCCTGAAGACAAAGGGCGTGCGCGAATGGATCGCCGCGCTCGAGGCCGAGGGCGTGCCTTGCGGGCCGATCAATACGATCGCAGCGATGGCGGCCGACCCTCAGACAATGGCGCGCGACATGGTCGTGGCGCTGCAGCATCCGGTGGCGGGAGCGACGCGCGTGCTGGGCCTGCCGATAAAGCTTTCCGCCACGCCCGGCGGCGTGGCGCGTCCGGCGCCGACCTTCGGTCAGCATACACGGGAGGTGCTGGCGGAATTCGGTTTTGCGACCGCGGAAATCGAAGCCCTCTACGCCTCGGACGCCGCGGCTTAGCGATGATGCTAGACTGACCGCGCCGTGCCGACACTGCTCGAAGTCAAAGATCTGCATACCACCTTCATGACCTCGGGGGGCATGGTGCGCGCCGTCGACGGCGTTTCGTGGGATGTGAAGGAAGGGGAAACGGTCGCGCTCGTAGGCGAGTCCGGCTGCGGAAAGTCGGTCTCGGCCCTGAGCATCATGCGGCTGGTGGCCGAGCCCGCCGGCCGCATCGAGAGCGGCGAGATCCTGTTCAAGGGACGCGACCTGCTCAAGCTGCCCGACGAGGACATGCGGCACGTGCGTGGCCGCGAGATCGCGATGATCTTCCAGGAGCCGATGACCTCGCTCAACCCGGTGCTGTCGATCGGCCGCCAGCTCACCGAGGGGCTGGAGATCCATCTCAACATGCCCCCGCCCGAGGCACGGGCGCGCGCGATCGAGCTGCTCGGCATGGTCGGCATTCCCGATCCCGCCCGGCGCCTGCCGCAGTATCCGCACCACTTCAGCGGCGGCATGCGCCAGCGCATGATGATCGCCATGGCGCTCGCCTGCAATCCTTCGCTGATCCTCGCCGACGAGCCCACCACCGCGCTCGACGTGACCATCCAGGCGCAGATCCTGGAGCTGATGCGCGATCTGTCGCGGCGCCTGGGCGTCGCCATGCTGATCATCACGCACAACCTGGGCGTGGTGGCGCGCTATGCCGACCGCGTCAACGTGATGTACGCCGGCCGCATCATCGAGCGGGCGAGCGCGGCCGAGCTCTACGCCAATCCGCGCCATCCCTATACGCTCGGCCTGCTGCGCTCCGTTCCGCGCCTCGACGAGCCGCGCCGCGCGCGGCTCGCGCCGATCGAAGGGCAGCCGCCCGATCTGACACGGCTGCCGCCCGGCTGCGCATTCGCCCCGCGCTGCGCCTATCGCGTGGAGCGCTGCGCGGAGGCGGCGCCGCCGCTCGCGCCGGTCAACGCCGCCGGGCACGTGTCGGCCTGCTGGGAAGCCGGGCGCCTGGTCAAGGCGCTTGCGGCATGAGCGAGACGCTGCTCGAGGTGCGCGACCTCGTCAAGCATTTTCCCGTCGGCGGCGGGCTGTTCGGCGGCCAGGCGGGCACGGTGCGCGCCATCGACGGCGTGAGCTTTTCGGTAGCGCGCGGCGAAACGCTCGGCCTGGTGGGCGAATCGGGCTGCGGCAAGACCACCACCGGGCGCTGCATCCTGCAGCTCGAGCGGCCCACCCGCGGGCAGATCGTGTTCGAGGGCACGGAAGTCACGTCCCTGCCCAAAGATGAGCTGCGCGCGATGCGGCGGCGCATGCAGGTCATCTTCCAGGACCCGTACTCCTCGCTCAATCCGCGCATGACCATCCGCCAGATGCTTGCCGAGCCCATCAAGGTGCACGGCCTGGTGCCCGACAAGGCGGCGCGAGACGAGCGGGTGCGCGAGCTGCTGACGCAGGTAGGCCTGCTGCCGCAGCACGGCGAGCGCTATCCCCACCAGCTTTCGGGCGGTCAGCGCCAGCGGGTCGGCATCGCGCGCGCGCTGGCCATGGAGCCCTCGCTCATCATTTGCGACGAGCCGGTTTCCGCGCTCGACGTCTCCATCCAGGCGCAGATCATCAACCTGCTGGAGGAGCTGCAAAGCCGGCTCGGCCTGACGTATCTGTTCATCGCGCACGACCTGTCGGTGGTGCGCCACATTTCCGACCGGGTGGTGGTGATGTATCTGGGCAAGGTCGTCGAGGTCGCCGACCGCGTGGCGCTTTATGAAGCCCCGGTGCACCCCTACACGCGCGCGCTGCTTTCCGCGGTGCCTATTCCCGACCCGAAGCTCGAAGCGCAGCGCGAGCGCACGGTGCTGCGGGGCGAGGTACCCAGTCCCCTCAACCCGCCCTCGGGCTGCGTATTCCATCCGCGGTGCCCGATCGCCGAGGCTCGCTGCAGTGCGGAAACGCCGGCGCTGCGCGAAATCCGCCCCGGGCATTGGGGCGCTTGTCATCTCGCTTGACAGAAAGTGTGCTGTCGAGCGACCTTACCCGGCCAAAACCCCTAGGGGGCCAATCGCGCAGGCGCCCGGGTTCAGACAACTCTTAGGAGGAGGATGTCAATGACGAAACGTACGCGCATGCTTGCGCTCGCGGCAGCCGCTGTGCTGTCGCTGTCGCTTCCAGTGCATGCCCAGACTCCGCGCAGCGGAGGAGAACTCGTGTTCCCGGTGCCTTCCGAGCCGCCGTCCTACGACGGCCACCGGGAGGAGACCTTCGGCCTCATCCACCCGATCGCGCCGTTCTACAACACGTTGCTGCGCGTCGACCCGAACGACCCGGGCGGCACCAAGCCGTACCCGTCGATCGCCGAGAGCTGGAAGGACTCCGACGGCGGCAAGACCTACACCTTCAAGCTGCGCCAGGGCGTCAAGTTCCACGACGGCTCCGACATGACCTCGAAGGACGTCAAGGCATCCTACGACAAGATCATCTTCCCCGCCCCGGGCGTGGGCTCGAGCCGCAAAGGGCAGTATGCGGTGGTGGAGGCGGTCGAGGCGCCGGACCCCTCGACAGTGGTGTTCCGGCTGAAGTACCCCTCCGGATCGTTCATCGCCTCGCTGCTGTCGCCTTACAACTTCATCTACAAGGCCGATATCCTCGCCAAGGACCCGCACTGGTACGAGAAGAACATCATGGGCACGGGCCCGTTCACGTTCGTCGAGCACGTCAAGGGCTCGCACGTGGTCGGCAAGAAGAATCCGAACTACTGGGACAAGGGCAAGCCCTATCTGGACGGCTTCCGCGCGATCTTCATCCGCAGCTCGGCGGCGCAGGTCGCCGCGGTGCGTGGCGAGCGGGCCCACATCCAGTTCCGCGGGTTCACGCCGGCCGACCGCGACAACCTGAAAGCCGCGCTGGGCGACAAGATCACCGTGCAGGAGTCGGCCTGGGACTGCATCCTGCTCGTCGCGATCAACCATGAGCAGAAGCCGTTCGACGACAAGCGGGTACGCCGGGCGCTGACGCTCGCGCTCGACCGCCACCAGGCCTCGCAGTCACTCTCCAAGATCGCCATCGTGAAGTCGGTGGCCGGGGTGCAGGTGCCCGGCACGCCGTTCGCCACGCCGCCGGAAGAGCTGAACAAGCTCGCCGGCTACTGGACCGACATCGCCAAGTCGCGCGCCGAGGCCCGCCGCCTGCTGAAGGAAGCAGGCGTGCCCGAGGGATTCTCGTTCACCTTCAAGAACCGCGGCATCCCCATGCCCTACGAGCCGCTCGGCGTGTGGATGATCGACCAGTGGCGCCAGATCGGCCTCAACGTCAGGCAGGAGGTGATCGAGCCCGCGGCCTATTTCGGCGTGATCCGCAAGGGCGATTACCAGGCGGCCATGGACTTCCAGTGCGGCTACATCGTGGAGCCGGACCTGGACATGTACAAGTTCCTCTCCAGCGACCGCAACCCCGCGAACTACGGGCGCTACAAGGACCCGGTGCTGGACGAGCTCTACGACAAGCAGAGCCGCGCCACCAACGTCGAGGAGCGCAAGAAGCTGATCCGGCAGTTCGAGAAGCGGCTGCTCGACGAGGAAGCGCACTACCTCATGACGCTGCAGTGGCACCGCATCATCCCGCACTCGTCCAAGGTCAAGGGCTGGCAGGTGACGCCTAGCCACTACCTCAACAACACGCTGGACACGGTCTGGCTCGCGCAATAATGACCGGTATGCCGGCGGCGCGCAGGGCGCCGCCGGCGTAGTACCTCGATGCTCCAATACATCATCAAGCGGCTGCTGCTGATGATCCCGACCCTGTTCGGGGTCGCGGTACTCATCTTCCTGCTGCTGCGCGTGGTTCCGGGCGACGTGGTCGAGGCGCGCTACATGAGCCAGGGCAGCCAGTTCACGTCGCAGGACCTGATGAACCAGGAGCGCAAGAAGCTCGGCCTGGACCAGCCGCTGTGGAAGCAGTTCACGTCATGGATGGGGGGCGTGCTGCGCCTGGACTTCGGCGTGTCGATGTGGACCGGCGCGCCCATCACCGAAGAGATCAAGCTGCGCTTCGCGCTGTCGCTGCAGCTCGCGGTGATGGCCACCGTGGTGGCCACGCTGCTCGCCATCCCGCTCGGCATTCTTGCGGCAGTGAAGCAGGACACGTGGATCGACTACGCGGTGCGGGTGTTCTCGATCGCCGGCCTGGCGATGCCGTCGTTCTGGCTCGGCATCCTCATGATTCTGGTGATGCTGATCGTGTTCAAGTGGCTGCCGCCGATGGTGTATACGCCGTTCTGGGTCAACCCCTGGGATAACCTCGCGCAACTCATCTGGCCAGCGCTGGCGGTGGGCTATCGCTACTCCGCTGTGGCTACGCGCATGATGCGCTCCGCCATGCTGGAGGTGCTGCGCGAGGACTATATCCGTACGGCGCGCGCCAAGGGCTTATGGCTGAAGCTCATTCTGTCGCGTCACGCGATGAAGAATGCGATGCTCCCGGTCCTCACGGTGATCGGCCTTGAGTTCGCCTTCCTGATGGGCGGGCTGGTGGTCACCGAGCAGGTGTTCAATCTCAACGGCCTCGGCTTGCTCTTCGTGGAGGCCATCTCGCATCGCGATTACACCCTCACGCAAGCGCTGGTACTGATCGTCGCGGCGGTGTTCATCTTCGTCAACTTCGCCACCGACATCGCGTACGCGTGGCTGGACCCGCGCATCCGCTACCGCTGACATGGCCGCCACCAACGAAACCCTCAACCGCCTCGCCTCGACCGAGCGTGAGCGCCCGCGCTGGCTGCAGGCGGTCGCGGACTTCACCTGGCAGCGACCGCTCGGGGCGATCGGCGCGGCCATCATCCTGGTCATGGCGGTGGTCGGGCTGTCCGCGCAATGGCTCGCGCCCTACGACGCGCTGCAGACCGACTACGGCGCGATGCTGGCGGCGCCGAGCGGCGAGCACTGGCTCGGCACCGACGCCTACGGCCGGGACGTGCTGTCGCGCCTCATCTATGGCTCGCGCACGGCGCTCATCGTCGGCCTCGGGGCATCGATCATCGGCGCCACGCTAGGCGCCCTCATCGGCGTAGCGAGCGCCTACTTCGGGGGCCGCATCGACCTCGTCGTGCAGCGCATCATGGATGTGCTGATCTCATTTCCGCTGATCATCCTGGCGCTCGCCGTAGTGGCGATTCTCGGCACAGGCGTGCAGAACGTGATTCTCGCCATCGCCATCCCCATGATCCCGCGCTGTGCTCGCGTGGTGCGCTCGAGCGCGCTGGCAGTGCGCGAGATGCCCTACGTGGATGCGGCGCGCGCCGCGGGATTCGGCAACTCGCGCATCGTGCTCAGGCACATGCTGCCCAACGTGACGGCGCCCTACCTCATCATGCTGACGGCTTTCCTCGGCCAGGCCATCCTGCTCGAGGCGTCGCTCTCCTTCCTTGGCCTCGGCGTGCAGGAACCGGTCGCGGCGTGGGGACTGATGCTGCGCGGCGCGGCGGTGGAGTTCGCCGAGACCGCGCCCTGGATGGCGGTCTTTCCCGGCCTCGCCATCAGCCTCGCCGTCTTCGGCTTCAACCTGTTCGGCGATTCGCTGCGCGACGCGCTCGACCCCAGGCTGCGCACGCAGTAGCTTCTAGATCACCTGCTCGGCGCGCAGCGCGGCGACCTGCGCCTCGCTCTTCCCGAGCAGGCCGCGCAGCACCTCCTCGGTGTGCTCGCCCAGCAGCGGCGGCGCTTGCCGGTACTCGAGCGGCGTTGCGGAAAAGCGCATCGGGCTGGCGACCATTGGCAGCATGGCGCCGGCGGCGTGCTTCAGCTCGATGCGCACGCCGCGGGCCTTCACCTGCGGCTCCTCG
The DNA here is from genome assembly GCA_036374055.1 of Burkholderiales bacterium. GTDB lineage: Bacteria > Pseudomonadota > Gammaproteobacteria > Burkholderiales > SG8-39 > SCGC-AG-212-J23. The sequence continues at coordinate 6,796 of DASUUN010000113.1, read as the reverse complement.
AACACCTGCGCGATGTCGTTGATCGGCCCGTTCGGCACGCCGGCGGCCTCGAGCAGCTCCACCCAGTCCCGCGTGCTGCGCTTGCGAAACACCTCTGCCAGGAGCCGCGTGAGCTCCACGCGGTTCTCGACGCGCTTGCCGTTGGAGGCGAAGCGCGGGTCGTCGGCGAGCTCGGTGCAGCCGGCAGCGGCGCAGAACTTGCGGTACAGGTTGTCGTTGCCGCAGGCGATGATCACGTCGCCGTCGGACGTGCGGAATGGCTGGTAAGGCACGATGTTCGGATGCAGGTTGCCGATGCGCTGGGGCGGTGTGCCGGTCGCGAAGTAGTTGGTGTTCTGATAAGCGAGCAGCGCGATCTGCGAATCGAGCAGCGCCAGGTCGAGGTGCTGGCCGGCACCGGTCTCGGCGCGATGGGCCAGCGCCGCGCAGATGGCGATCGAGGCGTACATGCCGGTAATGATGTCCGCCACGGGTACCCCGGCGCGCTGCGGCCCGGCGTCCGGCTCGCCCGTCACGCTCATCATTCCGCCCATGCCCTGGATCATGAAGTCATAGCCGGGCCGCTCGCGGTAAGGGCCGGTATGGCCGAACCCGGTGAGCGAGCAGTAAACGAGCTTCGGGTTGATCTTGCGCAGATCCTCGTAGGCAAGGCCGTAGCGCGCGAGGTCGCCGTGCTTGTAATTCTCGATCAGGACGTCGCTCGCCGCAGCGAGGTCGCGCACGATGGCCTGGCCCTGCGGCACGGCGATGTTGACGGTGATGGACTTCTTGCCCCGGTTGGCCGAGGTGAAATAGGCCGAATCCTTGGTGTCGCGCCCTGCTCCATCCTTGACCCAGGGCGGGCCGAAGGCGCGTGAGTCGTCGCCGGCCCTGGGACGCTCTACCTTGATCACCTCCGCGCCCAGGTCCGCCATGTTCTGGCCGGCCCAGGGGCCCGCGAGGACGCGCGACAGGTCAAGGACACGGACATGCGACAGCGGGCCCGGCATGGATGCGCCTTCCGAACGGAAAACGCGATTTTAGCTACTTGACGGTGATGTCGTTGTGAACAGTAAGCACGCCATTGACCGCCGCGGTCACGCGGCCGGCCCGCGAGGCGACACCGGGGGCATTGACGAAACCCTTCAGCTGCACCCGGCCCTCGTAGGTCTCGACGGCGATGCGCCCCGACGGGATCTGTTTGTCGGCGCGCAGCGCCGCCTTTACGCGCGCGGTAATGCCGGAGTCCTGCAGGATGCGCTGGTTGTTGTCCTCGACGGCCCCGGTGTACTCGGTATCCGACAGAAGATTGTCCTTGTCCGCGTCGAAGGCGGCAAAGCGCTTCTGGATCTCCGGGTCGCCGAGCGCCTCGACACGGCTGATCCGGCCGTCGCCGTTACGGTCCAGGGAGACGAACCCGACTTGCGAGAGCGCCGCCGCGCTCCACAACGTCATCGCCCCCACCAGAAGAAATGCTCGCATGTTCTTTCCGCAGCCTAATATAGAGGTATTAAGCCGTACTTCTAATGAACTTTGTCATGGGCCGCCATGATCAGGCACGTCGTACTCTGGCGACTGAAGCCGGGAAACGGTGACATCTTCCTCACCATCCGGGAGGCGCTGGAGGCCCAGCGCGGACGAATCCCCGGCCTGGTGAAGATCGAAGTCGGGAAGAACACCGCCACCTCGCGCCGTGCGGTGGACATGGCGCTGATCTGCGATTTCGACTCGCCGGAGTCCCTCGCCGCCTATCACCGCCACCCCGTGCACATGGAGACGCGCGCGATAGTGGATCCGCTCGCCGAGGAGCATTGGATCGTCGACTACGAGGTTTGACGCCTACCAGAGGCCGGCGAGCATGCGCGCGGCGACGGCGTAGAGCAGCAGCGCGAAAACCATGCGCAGCCGCTTGACCGGCAGCCGGTGCGCCACCCGCGCGCCCCAGGGTGCGGCCAGCATGCTGGCGCCGGCGACCAGCACCAGGGCCGGCAGGTAGACGTAGCCGAGGCTGGCCGCCGGCAATCCCTGCACGAAGAATCCCTGCAGCATGTAGCCCGCCGTGCCCGCAACGGCGATGGGCAAGCCGACGGCCGCCGCAGTGCCTATGGCGCGCCGCAGCGGTACGTTGCACCAGGCAAGAAACGGGATGCAAAGGAACGCACCGCCCGCCGCAAGCAGGCTGGATACGCCGCCGATCGCGGCGCCGGCGCCGAACAGCCCCGCGGTACCGGGCAGCTCGCGCGTGTTCTTCGGCCGCAGGTCGAACAGGATCTGCGTCGCGGCGTAGAACACCAGCGCGGTGAAGATCACGGCGAGGGGCCGCGTCGGTATGAGGCCTGCGAGAAGGGCCGCGAAGAAAGAGCCGGTCAGGATCCCCGGCGCCATGGCGCGCGCGATGCTCCAGTCGACCGCGCCGTGCGCATGGTGCGCGCGCATGCTCGACACCGAGGTGAACATGATGGTCGCCATGGCCGTGCCGAGCGCGATGTGCAGCATGTGGTCGGCGGGCAGCCCCTGCGCGGCGAACACGAACACCAGCATCGGGACCATCACGGCGCCGCCTCCGATGCCGAGCAGGCCGGCCAGGAAGCCGACCGCGGCGCCGATGCCGACGTAAGCGAGCCACCACTGCATCAGGCTTCGCCCAGCAGATGCGCCGCCAGCTCGGCGAAGCCCGCGCCGGACTCGGCCTGCGTCACGAATTTCGGCTGCAGGCCGGCGAACCGCCGCACGTTGGCCACCCCCACCGAGTTCTCGAAGTACGAGAACATGGCCGCATCGTTGGGTGAATCCCCGGCAAACGCGAGTTTCCGGTTGGCACGGTCCAGGTCGATGCCGAAGCGCTCGGCGAACAGCAGCCGGGTCGTCGCGAGCTTGTCGTAGTCCCCGAACCAGCCGTTCACGTGGATCGAGCTGATCCGCGCGGTCAGGCCGCCCGCGCGCATGAGCGCAGCGATGCGCTCGGCAGCCTCCAGCGGCAGCGGCGGGACGTCCTCGCAGAAATCGACCGCGAGATCGGTTTCACGATACGGCTGGTCGGAGGCCAGTGCTGCGCCCGGCACTTCCTTCAGGATGCTGTCCGCCAGTCCCTGGAGCAACGAGCGCTTGCGCGCGCGGATGGCGGCGTCGTCGATGAAGCGCTTGTGCAGGCGCTCGCCGGAAAACCAGAAGTAGAACGCGCCGTTTTCGCCCACCACGGCATCCACGGGCCACATGCGCGCGATGTGGTCGCACCAGCCCGCGGGGCGGCCGGTCACCGGCACCACCCGTTTTCGCGCGCGCTGGAGCCGCTCGAGGGCAGCGTAGGCCTGGGCGGTAAGCTTTCCCCCGGTCGTGAGCGTCTCGTCGATGTCGACGAGCACTGCCTCGACCGCGCCCGCATCGAGCTCGGCGAGCGGTCTCATGCGCCCACCGCCTCGCGGATGCGAGCCTGCTGGTCCTGGTCCAGGTTCAGCCCGGCCTTGGTGCGCCGCCACAGCACGTCCTCGGCGCTGTGCGCCCATTCGCCTTCGACGAAATACCGGACCTCGCGCTCGGTGAGCCCGGCGCCGTAATCCTCTCCGAGCTGACCATCGCCAAGCACCTTGGGTGCGAGGCTGCCGTGCCGGCGGAACACGCCGCGCAGCACCGCCGCAGGCACGGTGGGATAGCGTGCGCCAAGCGTGGCGAAAGCTTCCTCCCGGTCGGCAAAGTCGCTTCCCGGGAGCGGCGTACTCGCCGTCCAGTCCGCCCCCGCCTGCGGAAAGTAGGGTGCCAGCCGGTGCAGCGCGTGCTCCGCAAGGCGCCGGTAAGTCGTGATCTTGCCGCCGAACACCGAGAGCACGGGGGCCCGGCCCGCTTCATCGTCTACCCTCAAGGCGTAGTCGCGCGTCACGGCGGACGGATCGCGGGAGCCGTCGTCATAAAGCGGGCGCACGCCGGCATAGCGCCATACCACCTGCGAAGGCTTCACGGGATCGGCGAGATAGCGGCTGGCGGCGCGACACAGGTAGCGCACCTCTTCCTCGGCGGGCCGCAGCGCCGCCGGATCGCCTTCCAGCGGTACGTCAGTCGTGCCGATCAGCGTAAAGCGCTCCTCGAAGGGGATCATGAATATCACGCGGCGGTCGTCATTCTGAAGGATGAAGGCATGCTCGCCTTCGTAGAGCCGCGGCAGAAGGATATGGCTGCCCTGCACCAGGCGCACTTCGTCGGCGCTGGGCTGCCCGAGTCGCTCGTTCAGCACGCGCTTCACCCAGGGTCCTGCCGCATTGACGATGGCGCGCGCGCTCACTCGCTCGCCCCCGGTCAGGATCGCCTGCCACTGGCCGGCGCGGCGGTGCGCCGACAGGCATTCCGTACGGACACGGATGCTCGCGCCGCGGGCAGCGGCATCGACCGCGTTGGCGATCACCAGCCGGGCGTCGTCCACGCGGCAGTCCGAATAAGCGAAGCCATGGCGCAGGTCCGGGCGCAGGTTGTGCCGATAAGGCGGCGCGTCGAGCCGCACCCGCTGCGAGCCGGGCAGCAGCGAGCGCCGTGCGAGATGGTCGTAGAGGAACAGGCCCGCCCGGATCATCCAGCGCGGCCGCAGATCCGGGACGTGCGGCATGACGAACCGCAAGGGCGAGGTGAGGTGCGCCGCGACGCGCAACAGCACCTCGCGCTCCGCGAGCGCCTCCGCCACCAGGCGGAACTCGTACTGCTCCAGGTAGCGCAGGCCGCCGTGGATCAGCTTCGAGGAGGCCGACGATGTGGCACCGGCGAGATCCCCCGCCTCGACCAGCAAGACCGACAGGCCGCGGCCGGCGGCATCGCGCGCTATCCCGGCGCCATTGATGCCGCCGCCGATAACCAGCAGATCGTAAGCGCCGCCCGGCATGGCGGCGCACTATAACAAGTACGGTGGCGCTAGGTTCTCAGGAGGAGCTGACTTTCTTCAGCTGCTCGAGCTGCAGCACCTTGACGCGCACGTCCGGGCCGGGCTTGTCGCGCGCCTGCGCCTGCTGCTGCCGGCGCACCCGGTCGAAGGTCCTGCGCACGTCGGTGTCGAAGCTCGGCTTGTACCGGAACGACGAGTCGAGAATGTGTTTCATGGATTCGCTCCTACGCTGACGGTCCGATTGTTTCAAAACCAGCACGCCGGCGTTGCGGCCAGGCCTAGTCTCGACGGACTACGCGTCGCAACGAATCTACATGCGTCCCAAGGAGCGCTACTTCTTGCGTAGCCTGCGGATCGCCGCAAGCTGCGCGGCGAGCATGGCAAGCTCGCCTTCGACCGCGGCGATTTCCTGCTTGTCCTGGGCCTTGGCGCGGGCTTCCTCGGCGCGCTTGAGCGCCTCGTTGGCCTTGGCCTCGTCCAGGTCGGCGCCGCGGATGGCGGTGTCGGCGAGCACGGTGATCACCCTGGGCTGGACTTCGAGGATCCCGCCGGCGACGAAGATGAGCTGCTCCTCGCCGCCGCCGGCCGGGGTGATGCGCACCGCGCCGGGGCGGATGCGCGTGATGAGGGGCGTGTGGCGCGGGTAGATGCCGAGCTCGCCCGCCTCGCCCGGCAGGACGACGAACTCGGCTTCCCCCGAGAAGATGGACTCCTCGGCGCTGACCACATCCACGTGAATCGTAGCGGTGGCCATTACTTGAGGGTCTTGGCCTTCTCGAACGCTTCCTCGATCGCGCCCACCATGTAGAACGCCTGCTCGGGCAGGGCGTCGCACTCGCCGTTCACGATCATCTTGAAGCCCTTGATCGTGTCCTTGAGAGAGACATACTTGCCCGGGGTGCCGGTAAAGTTCTGCGCCACCGTGAACGGCTGCGAGAGGAAGCGCTGGATTTTGCGCGCGCGCGATACGGCAAGCTTGTCTTCCGGGGACAGCTCGTCCATGCCGAGGATGGCGATGATGTCGCGCAGTTCCTTATAGCGCTGCAGCGTCTGCTGCACGGCGCGCGTGGTGTTGTAGTGCTCTTCGCCGATGGTGTTCGGATCCACCTGGCGCGACGTGGAATCGAGCGGGTCGACGGCCGGATAGATGCCGAGCGAGGCGATGTCGCGGGACAGCACCACCGTGGCGTCGAGGTGGCCGAAGGTGGTCGCCGGCGAGGGATCGGTGAGGTCGTCGGCGGGCACGTATACCGCCTGGATCGAGGTGATCGAGCCGGTCTTGGTCGAGGTGATGCGCTCCTGCAGGCGGCCCATCTCCTCCGCGAGCGTCGGCTGGTAGCCCACCGCCGAAGGCATGCGGCCGAGCAGCGCCGAAACCTCGGTCCCCGCGAGCGTGAAGCGGTAGATGTTGTCGACGAAGAACAGGATGTCGCGGCCTTCGTCGCGGAAGCTTTCTGCCATGGACAGGCCGGTGAGCGCCACGCGCAGGCGGTTGCCGGGCGGCTCGTTCATCTGGCCGAACACCATCGCCACCTTCGACTCCTCGAGGTTGTCGAGCTTCACCACGCCCGCCTCGATCATCTCGTGGTAGAAGTCGTTGCCCTCGCGCGTGCGCTCGCCGACGCCGGCGAACACCGAGAGGCCGGAATGCTGAGTGGCGATGTTGTTGATGAGCTCCAGCATGTTCACGGTCTTGCCCACGCCCGCGCCGCCGAACAGGCCGATCTTGCCGCCTTTGGCGAACGGGCAGATGAGGTCGATTACCTTGATGCCGGTCTCGAGCAGCTCGACCGAAGGCGACAGCTCGTCGAACTTGGGCGCCACCTGGTGGATCGAGCGCAGCTGGTCGGACTTGATCGGCCCAACCTCGTCGATCGGCCGGCCGAGGACATCCATGATGCGGCCCAGGGTGCCCTTGCCTACGGGAACCGAAATCGGCTTGCCGGTACCCCTCAC
>DASUUN010000112.1:0-3304 GCA_036374055.1 Burkholderiales bacterium | reverse complement strand
TCCCGGGACGAGGCCCATGATGCCCAGCACGCCATAGAGGACGGCCAGGCTCCGGGCATAGAACCTCGGGCTGGCATTGCCCATGAAAGCCCACAGTCCCCAGCCGCCGATCACGAGGTGCACCGCGGTGTGCAGCATGTTCACCGTGAACAGGCCGAGCACCACGCCGTACATGACGTCGAAGCTGATGGGCGGCGCGTTGGCCGGCGGCGGCGCGAGCATGCCAGGCATCAGGCCCAGCAGGCCCGCGCCGAGATAGAGGATGCCGAAAATCAGCGCGAAGCTGCGCGCGTTCATGGAGCCTCCGGTTCGTTCGGGTGGGGATTGTCGTAGTCGTGGCTGAGCCGCACCCCGCCGCCGGGCTCGAGCACGGCGACGCGGCAGCGCCGCTTGGCCCGCGCCACCCGCACCGCGTGCTTCATCGCGCCCCACTTGCTGGGGAAGTACGCGACCGCGACGCGGCTCGGGCCGCGCTCGTTCACGCTCCACACGCCGTCCTTGGACAGCGTCACGGACAGCAGGGGCGACTCGGGGCTCGCCACGCGAGGCGCCCTAGCTCTTGCCTTTGACGGTGAGGTTGTTCTTCACCGTGGCGACGCCGTCGACGCGCCGCGCCACCGCTTCGGCGCGCTGCTTGGTCGACTCGGTGTCTACCACGCCGTTGAGCGTCACGGTGGTGCCGGCGCTGTCGACGTCGATGTTCCAGGTCTTCAGGCCGACGTCGGCGGCGAGCGCGGCCTTCACCTTGCCGGTGAGCAGCGAGTCCTTCGCGTCGCGCTTGATCTCGGACTCGCCGCTCGCGCCGCCCGAGGCGGACCTCGAGCTGTTCGGATCGCTGGCGCAGGCGCCGAGGGCGAAGGCGAGGGCGGTGGCGGTGAGGATGGCTGCAGTTTTCATCAGGTACTCCTTTCGTGGGTTGAATCGGTCTTGGGCTTGGGCGGGTTGGGCTCGCACGCCGTGAGGAATGCGAGGCCGGTCAGCAGGACGAGGGCGAGAAGCTTCATGGTCAGAACACCAGCATGCCGAGCATCACGCCGAAGACCAGGATCACCAGGAAGATCGCCAGCGCGATGAAGAACAGCACCTTGGCGATGCCGCGGGCGCCCGAGGCGATGTCGGTGAAGCCGAAGAATCCCGCGATCAGCGAGATGATGAAGAAGATGATGGCCCATTTGAGCACCTCGCGTCAGCTTCCCGAGGGCGCCTGCGTGTGCACCGTCTGCGGCTTGTCGACCGGCGGGCGGCGGATCTCCTGCTCCAGGCTCTGGCGCTCGCGCTTCTCGTAGGGCGTGAGCTCCACCGGCCGCCCGGCCTGCGCGGAGCGGTACAGCGCGCGGATCACGCGCACGTCGGCGAGGCCCTCGTCGGCCGAGGGCTCGGGATCCTGGTTCTTCAGCACGCAGTCGGAGAAATACAGCAGCTCGGGGGCGAACTGGTCGCGCTTGGCGAAGCGCCGCTCCTTCAGCTCGCCGTCGATCGTCAGGCGGTGCTGCAGCGCCATGGCGTACTCGTAGGCCGGCTCCACCGCCAGGTCGCCGCGCGTGCCCACCACCCGGTATTCCGACACGTCGGCGGCGCCGAAGCTGCAGGTAAAGGTCGCGATGCGGTCGCTCGAAAAGCGCAGCACGCAGCTCACCGACTCCTCCACCTCGCCGATCGAGCCGCACGCCGCGGCGCGCACCTCCAGCGGCTCGTCGCGGAACAGGCCGCGCGCGGCGTTGATGCAGTAGATGCCGATGTCGTAGAGCACGCCGCCGCCGAGCGCGCTCTTCACGCGGATGTTGCCCGGCACCACCGGCAGGGTGAAGATGGAGCTGAACAGGCGCGGCTCGCCGATGCGCCCGGAGCGGGCCACCTCGATGGCCTCAAGGTTGGCCCGCTCGAAATGCAGGCGGTAGGCCACCATCAGCTTGACGCCGCCGTCGCGCGCCGCGCGCGCCATGCGCTCGCATTCCTCCTCGGTCAGCGCCATCGGCTTCTCCACCAGCACGTGCACGCCCGCCTGGGCGGCGCGCACCGCGTAATCGCAATGCAGGCTGTTGGGCAGCGCGATGTACACCGCGTCGAGCTCGCCGCTCTTCAGCAGGGCGTCGTATTCCGCGTAGCCGCAGCGCCGCTCGACGCCGTACTTGCGGCCCAGCTCCTCGAGCTTCACCGGATCGCCCGACACCAGCGCGGCCAGCTTCGAATTGCGCCGCGAGTTGCCGAACGCGGGCAGCACCGCCACCTGGGCGATGTGCCCCAGGCCGACCACCGCGTAGCGCACCTGCTTCCTAGGCATGTCTCACGCGGCGCGCCGCTTCGCCTTCTGCTGGCGCCGCGGCTTCTCCTTTTCCTGTCTGCGCCCGACGCTCTTCTTGAGCAGCGCCATGAGGTCGATGACCTCGGCGCCGGCGGGCGCCTTGCCGGCCTTCTCGGGCTCGGTGATTTCCTCGGTCTGGCCGGCCTTCACCTTCTCCTCGATGCGCGCGAGCAGATCGTCGCGGTAGGTGTCCTTGAACTTCTCGGGCTTCCATTTCTCCGCCATGTCGTCGATCAGGCGCAGCGCCATGTCGATTTCCTTGGCGCTCGCCCTGGCGTGCAGCGCCGTGGCCGGGATTCCCAGGTCCGCGGGCGCCTTCAGCTCTTCGGCGTAGCGCAGCGTGTTCATCAGCAGCAGGTCCTCCTGCGGCATCACCGCCGCCAGGTACTGGCGCGTGCGGATCACCACCGTGGCGACGCCCGCCTTGCCGGACTTGCGCAAGGCATCGCGCAGCAGCGCGTAGGCCTTCTCGCCGCGCTTGCCCGGCGACAGGTAGTAGGGCGTCTCGAAGTAGATCGGCGGGATGTCGTTCACGTCGACGAAGGCCTGGATGTCGACCGTCTTGCTCGCCTCGACGTTGGCGCGGCGGAAGTCCTCGTCGGACAGCACCACGTACCTGCCGTCCTCGTACTCGTAGCCCTTGACGATCCCGGCCCAGGGCACGTCCTCGCCGGTGGACTTGTTGTACCGCTTGTAGCCCACCGGCGCGAGGTCGCGCTTGTCGAGCATGGTCAGGTCGAGCTCGGCCGAGCGCTTCTCGGCGGAAAACAACTCCACCGGCACGTTGACCAGCCCGAAGCTGATCGCGCCTTTCCACAGCCCGCGCGCCATCGGGTCAGCGCGCGGGGACGCCGTCGGTCACTTCGTGCTGCCGCCGGTCGGGGACCTGGTTTCGCCGGCCGAGCGCCTGGTTTCGCCGCTCGAGGCCGAGCGCTTCGGACGGTCCGCGTCCTTGCGCTGCGCATACTGCTTGTTGATGTCAGCCTTGGCCTGGTCGTGCTT
>DASUUN010000111.1:0-6295 GCA_036374055.1 Burkholderiales bacterium | reverse complement strand
GCCGCGCGCGCGCCGCATCGAGCGTGTCCGCGTAGACGACGTCGATGCCGGCGGCGAAAGACTTGGGCTGTCCCCGGCCCAGCTCCTCCGCCAGCCCGTCGAGCGCTGGATTCCTGAACGGCGTCTCCAGAAAAGCATCCTGGGAAAGGTGGCAAGCTCCGACCATGCTCGCGTCGAAGTAGTAGCCCGCGGCCTTGAGGTGGTTCGAGCGTTCCTGCGGGTCCTCGGGGATCTCCGCCTTGAGCGGTGCGGTCCTGCCTTCGCGCACCGCGTCCAGCATCCCCATGTAGCGCGTCATGGCGTTGACGAGCGATTCCGGATTCGCCTCGTCGACGAACGACAGCGGCCGCATCGGCGCCACCTGCGAAAGCTCCGGGGGCGCCGCGCGCCGCTTCAGCCGCTCCAGGCGATAGGGACCGAGATGGACCGGCCGGTCCTTGTAGGAAAAAAGCCGCACCGGGTGATGCTAGCGACAGTGGGGAGATTCCAGAAGATGCCAAGACCTCGTTTGCAATTCCATCCGGTTATCATGCACCCCATGAAGCTCAATGCCCTGCAGTGCTTCGTGGCGGTGGTGGAGTCGGGCAGCATCCATGGTGCGGCGCGCAAGCTCGCGCTCTCCCAGCCCGCCCTCACCAAAGCGCTGCGCAACCTGGAGCAGGACCTCGGGGTGCAGCTCGTGGTGCGCACCACGCGCGGCTCCGCCCCCACCGAGTTCGGCCGCACCTTCTACCGCCGCGCGCGCCTGGTGGCGGGCGAGATCGGCAAGGCACGCCTGGAGATCGACCAGATGCGCGGCTCGATGGCAGGCGAAGTGGCGTTCAGCGTCGCCCCCGCCGCCACCCTGGCCCTGGTGCCCGCGGCGGTGCGCGAATTCCGCCGCGCCCATCCCGCGGTGCGGCTGCGCATCTTCGACGGGCCGCTCCCCTCGGCCCTCGCCCAGCTGCGCGCCGGCGCGATCGAGTTCGCGGTGGGCTCCCTCACCCGCCACTGGCCGCGGCGCGAATTCCGGGTCGAGAAGCTGCTCGATTACGAGACCGCCGTGGTGGCCCGTCGCGGCCATCCGCTCGCCGGCGCGCGCTCGCTCAAGGAGCTGCTCGAGGCGGATTGGGCGCACGCGGGCGCGCGCGGCTCGGTTGGTATCTTCGCCGAGGAGGCCTTCGCGGCATACGGCCTGCAGCCGCCGAAGCCCGCCATCGAGTGTGGCTCGTTCGCCGCGCTCATCGCCATGCTCGCCACCAACGACCTGCTGGCGATGCTGCCCCGCCCGTTCGCCGAGCTGCCGCAGCTCGGCGGCGTCCTGGTGCGTGTGCCGGTCAGGGAGAAGACGAAACAAACCTCCATTGGCCTGGTGCAGCGCGCCGACTCGCCCCTGACGCCCGCCGCGCAGGCGCTCGCGGAGCGCATCCGCGCGGCGGCGGCGACGTGAGTTCCGCCAAGGCCGCGGTAGCGATCTGGTGCGACGTGGCGCCGCAGGCGCGCGAGGAGTTCGACGACTGGCATGCGCACGAGCACATGCCGGAGCGCCTCTCCATACCGGGATTCCTGCGCGGCTCGCGCTGGGTGTCCGCCGACGGCGGCAGCTACTTCATGCTCTACGAGGCGGCGGACGAGGCGACGATTACGAGCGGGCCTTACCTCGAGCGCCTGAACGAGCCGAGCGCCTGGTCACGGAAGATGATGCCGCAGCACCGCAACATGGTGCGCAGCCTGTGCCGCGTCGTGGCGGGCGAGGGCGCGGGACTGGGCGGCGCGATGCTTACCCTGCGATTTCCCGCTCGCCCGCGCTTCGACATCGCGGGCCTCGGTTCGCGGAAGGGCGTGGTCGCCGCGCGCCTGCTGGAAAACATCGCGCGCCCGGATGCGCCGCAGACCACCGAGCAGAAGATCCGCGGCGGCGACGCCGCCGCCGACTGGATCCTGCTCGTCACCGGGTACGACGCCGCTGCGCTCGCTGCTCTGGGCCGCGACGCGCCCGAGGGCATCGGCGGCCTCTACGCGCTGGCGCAGGTCCTGACGTGAAGAAGATGCTGCTCGGCCTCATCGGCGCGGGCATCCAGCGCTCGCTCTCGCCTGCGCTCCACGAGGAGGAAGGCCCGCACCACGGCCTGCGCGTGCACTACCAGCTCATCGACCTCGAGCTTGCCGGCGCCGGCGTCGAGGCGCTGCCGGAGCTGCTTCGCGCGGCGCGGATCATGGGCTTTGCCGGCCTGAACGTCACCTACCCCTGCAAGCAGTCGGTCATGCCGCTGCTGGACGCGCTGTCCGAGGAAGCGAAGGCGATCGGCGCGGTCAACACGATCGTGCGCGACGGCGAGCGCCTCGTCGGCCACAACACCGACGGCTCGGGATGGAGCTGGGGCTTGCGCCGCGCCCTGCCGCGCGCGGACCTGCGGCGCGTCGTGCTCCTGGGCGCCGGCGGCGCCGGCTCCGCCTGCGGCGATGCCGTGCTTCGGCTCGGTGCCGGGCAGCTCGTGATCCTCGACCGGGATGGCGCGCGCGCGGCCGCGCTCGCGGCGCGCCTCAATGCGCACCTTCCCGGCAATCGCGCCGCGCCCGCGGCGGACCTGGGCGCCGCGCTGCCCGGAGCAAGCGGGCTCATCCACGCCACCCCGACCGGCATGGCGGGCACGCCCGGGATGGCGTTGCCGGCGGCGCTGCTCGAGCGCTCGCTCTGGGTATCGGAGGTCGTTTACGTGCCGCTCGAGACCGAGCTGCTGCGGGCGGCCCGCCGGGCCGGATGCGCAACCATGGACGGCGGGCACATGGCCGTCGGCCAGGCGATCGGGGCGTTCAAGCTGTTCACCCGCGGCGATCCGGATCCCGCACGGATGGACGCGCATTTCCGGCGCCTCGCCCGCGACGCCTGACGCCGTCGTCGTATCATCGGCCGATGCCGTGGCCGGAATTGCCGCTCGAGGCCTGGAAGGACACCTGCGCCACGCTGCACCTGTGGACGCAGATCATCGGCAAGGTTCGCATGGCGAAGTCGAGCTGGCTGAACCACTCCTGGCACGTCACGCTCTACGTCACGCCAAGAGGGCTTACCACCGGCCCCGTCCCTTACGGCGAGCGCGTCTTCCAGATCGACTTCGACTTCATCGACCATGAGCTCTGCCTGCAGTCGAGCGACGGCGCGGGGAGCCGGTTCGCTCTCGAGCCGCAGACGGTGGCGGACTTCTACGCCCGCCTCATGCGGGCGCTGGAGAAGCTCGATCTCGCGGTGGACATCAACCGCCTGCCGAACGAGGTCGCCGACCCGACGCCTTTCGACGAGGACAGGGTGCACAACGCCTACGACGCGGAATACGCCAACCGCTACTGGCGCGTCCTCCTGCAGGCCGATCGCGTGTTCCGGCGGTTTCGCGGCGGCTTCATCGGCAAATGCAGCCCGGTGCACTACTTCTGGGGCGCGCCGGACCTCGCCGTGACGCGCTTCTCCGGGCGGCACGCGCCCCGGCATCCGGGCGGCGTCCCCAACCTTCCCGACGCGGTGGCGCGCGAAGCGTATTCGCACGAAGTCTCGAGCGCCGGCTTCTGGCCCGGCGGCGGCCCGGTCGCTCATGCCGCCTTCTACTCGTACGCCTATCCCGAGCCCGCCAGGTTCGCGCAGGCCGAGGTGCAGCCGGCCGGCGCTTTCTACAGCCAGGACCTGCGCGAGTTCATCCTGCCGTACGACGCCGTGCGCAGGTCGCCGTCGCCGGACGATGCGCTGCTGCAGTTCCTCGAAAGCACCTACGTCGCCGCGGCGGACCGCGGCGGCTGGGATCGCAAGTCCCTGGAACGCGTGTAGACCACGATGGGAAGTCCGCACGGCACTCAAGCCGCGCAAGCCTGTTCGTCGGTGGGGGCTGCTGATCGCGGAAGCTGAAGCGCTTGGGCACGAGTCTTGCCGCTATCCCGGCATGCAGGCTTACGCCAGATTCGCTGCCATGATCGCGACCTCGACGGTCGTGATGCTGGGGCTGATGTATCTCAACACGTACCAGCTGGGCCACGTGTTCTTCAGCGAGACACGCACCTACATGGCGCTCGCCATGGGTGCCGCCATGGCCGTGGTCATGCTCGCCTTCATGCTGAAGATGCATACCCGCCGCCGCCTGAATGTCGCCATCTTCGCCGGCAGCGCCGCGGCGTTCTTCGTCGCGCTGTGGCTCGTGCGCAGCCAGGTCACGGTGGACGAGGTGTCGTACATGAAGGCGATGATTCCCCACCACTCGATCGCGATCCTGACGAGCGAGCGCGCCCGGATCGAGGACCCGCGCGTGCGCAAGCTGGCGGACACCATCATCGAAACGCAGCGCCGCGAGATCGAGGAGATGAAGGCGCTGATCCGGGAGCTCGGGGAGCGCGATCGGTAGGGCCGCAAGCCGCTAAGATGCCGGATGGCCGAAGCACGGCTCCACGGCGTTTTCCCCTACGTCGTCTCGCCGCTCTACCCGTCGGGGGAGGTGAATGCGCCCGTGCTGGCCCGCCTCTGCGAAGACCTCGTCAAGGCCGGCGTGCACGGGCTTACCCCGCTAGGCTCGACGGGGGAATTCGCGTATCTGAACTGGCAGCAGCGCCGCCGCGTGGTCGAAGTCGTCCTCGAGGCTGCCAACGGCCGGGTGCCCGTGGTGGCCGGCGTGGCCTCCACCACTGTCACGGATGCCGTCTTCCAGGCGCGCGAGCTCGAGCGCCTGGGCTGCAACGGCATCCTCGCCATCTTAGAGGCGTACTTCCCCGTCACCGACGAGGGCGTGTTCGCGTATTTCAAGGCGATCGCCGAAGCGGTCTCGGTCCCCGTCGTCCTGTACACGAACCCGAACTTCCAGCGCTCGGACCTGAGCCTGCCGGTGATCGAGCGGCTGAGCCGCATCCCGAACGTGAAGTACATCAAGGACGCCTCCTTCAACACCGGGCGCCTGCTCTCGATCATCAACCGCGTGCAGGGACGCATGCAGGTGTTCGCCGCGTCCTCGCACATCCCCGCCTGCGTGATGCTGATCGGCGGCGTCGGCTGGATGGCCGGCCCGGCGTGCGTCGCACCGCGGCAGAGCGTCGAGCTCTACGAGCTGTGCCGCAAGGGCGACTGGGTGGCCGCCATGGAGCGGCAGCGACCGCTGTGGGCGCTCAACCAGGCTTTTGCGAAATACAACCTCGCCGCCTGCATCAAGGGCGGGCTCGAGCTGCAGGGCTACGAGGTCGGCCCTCCCCTCGCCCCGCAGGAGCCTCTGCCTGCCGAAGGCGTCGAGGAAGTCCGCCGCGCCTTGCAGGCCATCGGCGCTTAGTAAGAGCATCGCACTCGTGAAGGAGGGCCTCTGAATGGACAGTTACCTCGGCAGCCGCTCGCCCCGGCGTCTCCTCGCCGCCGCTGGCGCAGGAATGGGCCTCGCGAACGGCGCGTTTACCGGCATCGAAACCGATGCGGCGCCGCCTCTGCGCGGAGCGCCGCCCGAGGTGGACGGCGTATCGGTGACGGTGATTACCGATTCCTACTTCCACTTCTTCGAGTCCTCCGGCAGGTTCGCGGGAGTAAACGTGCAGCGCTGGCAGCAGCCGGTGACCAGCGAGCCGCCGCGGCGGATGCCGCAGAACGAATGGGGCCTTTCGCTCCACGTCGAATCCCGCCGCGACACGGAATCGCGCCGCGTGCTCATCGACTTCGGCTATACCCCCGAGACGATCAACAACAATCTCGAGATGTTCGGCATCGATCCGTCCAGGCTCGATGCCTTGCTCCTGAGCCACGGGCACTACGACCATTTCGGCGGCATGGCGGGCTTTCTGGCGGCGCATCGCCATCAGCTCAAGCCAGGATTGCCGTTCTACGTCGGCGGCGAAGAATGCTTCTGCGCGCGGGAAACCGGCCCCGCGAACGCGCCGCGCAACTTCGGCGTCCTCGACCGGCGCGCGATCGCCGAGGCGAAGCTGCAGGTGCTGTTCGCCGACAAGGCGTCGCTCCTCGCCGGGCACGGCTTCACGACCGGCTGGATCGCGCAGACCTCGTTCGAGCGCCCCGCGCAGCCCTCGCGCATGAAGGTCGGCCTGGGCCCCGACGGCATGGGCTGCGACCCCGCCCGGCTGCCGAGCGAGAAGCGCGCGAGCACCATGCTGGTCGACGACTTCCTCCACGAGCAGGCCACCTGCTTCCACGTCAAGGGCAAGGGCCTGGTCGTCATGACCTCCTGCGGCCATCGGGGCATCATCAATACCGTGCAGGCGGCGATCGAGGTCTCCGGCGTCACCAAGGTTCACGCCATCCTCGGCGGATTCCACCTCATGCCCCTGTCGGCCGACTATGCATCCGACACTG
>DASUUN010000110.1:0-17308 GCA_036374055.1 Burkholderiales bacterium | reverse complement strand
TCCTGGGACCGCATGCTCACGCACCAGTGGCTCACCACCGAGGGCGTGTACGGCGTGGCGCTGGGCGTGTCGGCGGGCTACATCTTCATCTTCGTGCTGTTCGGCTCGATGCTCGACCGCGCCGGCGCGGGCAACTACATGATGCAGGTGTCCTTCGCCATGCTCGGGCACCTGCGCGGCGGGCCGGCCAAGGTGGCGGTGGTGTCCTCGGCGCTGAACGGCCTGATCTCGGGCTCGTCGGTGTCCAACGTGGTCACCGGCGGCATCTTCACCATCCCGCTGATGACCAAGGCCGGCTACGGCGGCGTCAAGGCCGGCGCCATCGAGACCGCCTCCTCGGTGAACGGCCAGATCATGCCGCCGGTGATGGGCGCGGCGGCGTTCCTGATGGTCGAGTACGTCGGCATTCCCTACACCGACGTGATCAAGCATGCCTTCCTGCCGGCGCTCATCTCCTACATCGCGCTGTTCTACATCGTGCACCTCGAGGCGCTGAAGCTCGGCCTGGAGCCCACCGCGCGCCAGCGGCGCCGCACGATGTCGCGCAAGGCGCTCGGCTGGGGACTCGGCGTCTCCGGCACCATCGTGGCGTGCGCGCTGATCTACTTCGTCGCGCAGGCCACCAAGATGGCGTTCGGCGCCGCCGCGCCGTGGATCCTCGCGGCGCTGCTCGGCGCCCTGTACGTGTACTCGGTCTACTTGGCGGCGAAGTGCCCGGATCTGCCCACCGACATCGACGTCGACAACCCGGTGCTGCCCGACACCTGGCCCACGGTAAAGGCCGGGCTGCACTTCCTCATCCCGATCGGCGTGCTCATCTGGTGCCTGATGATCGAGGAGCTGTCGCCCGCGCTGTCGGCGTTCTGGGCCACCGCGACGCTGATCGTGCTCATGGCGACGCAGCGGCCCTTGACCGCGTTCTTCCGAAAAAAGAAGACGCTGAAAAAAGAAACCCTCCTCGGTGTTTCCGATGTCGTGCACGGCCTGAACGACGGCGCGCGCAACATGATCAGCATCGCCATCGCCACCGGCACCGCGGGCATCATCGTCGGCGGCATCACGCTCACCGGCCTGGGCTTCCGCATGACGGACTTCGTGGAGGTGGTGTCGATGGGCAACGTGGTGCTCATGCTGCTGTTCACCGCGTTCGTCTGCCTGGTGCTCGGCCTGGGCGTGCCGACCACCGCGAACTACATCCTGGTGGCCACGCTCATGGCGCCGGTGATCGTGGAGCTGGGCGCGCAGTCGGGCATCGTGATCCCGCTCATCGCGGTGCACCTGTTCGTCTTCTACTACGGGATCATGGGTGACATCACGCCGCCGGTGGGCCTCGCGACCTTCGCCGCCGCCGCCATCTCGGGCGAGGACCCGATCGACACCGGGCTGCAGGGCGCGGTGTACGCGCTGCGCACCGTGGTGCTGCCGTTCGTGTTCGTGTTCAATCCGATGCTGCTGCTCATCGACGTGCGCGGCTGGTGGGAAGTCGCGCTGGTCGCTCTGGCCGCGACCGTCGCCTCGCTGGTGTTCGCCGCCGCCACCATCGGCTGGTTCCAGGCCCGCTGCAAGTGGTGGGAGGTCGTGCTGCTGCTGGTGGCCACCTTCGCGCTGTTCCGTCCCGACTACTTCATGGACCGCATCTCCCCGCCGTACACCGAGGTGCCGGCGAAGGAGATCTTCAGGATCGCGGGCTCGCTGCCGCAGGACGACCGCCTGGTGCTGGTCATCGAGGGCACCAACATCGAAGGCGATGACGTGAAGAAGACCGTCGCGGTGCAGCTCGCGAGCCCACCGGGCGACGGCCGCAAGCGCCTGGCCGAGGCCGGCCTCACCGTCACCGCGCTCGGGCCGCAGGTGCAGGTGGGGGCGGTGCGCTTCGGCAGCCGCGCGAGGAAGTCCGGCTTCGAGCAGGGCTTCCAGGTCGCGGCGGTGAAGGTGCCGACCGAGCGCCCCTCGGAGCACTGGGTCTACATCCCGGCGCTCGCGCTGGTGGCCTTCATCTGGTTCCTGCAGCGCGCGCGCACGCGCCCGCGCAAGAAAAAGATCGCCGGCGCCCCGGTGAGCGGCTGATGCTCGCGGTCGAGAAGCTTACCAAGCGCTTCGCCACGGCCGACGGCGGCGTCACCGCGGTGGCGGAGCTGTCGCTCGAGGTGCCCAGAAGCCGCTTCGTGGCGGTGATCGGCCCGAGCGGCTGCGGCAAGTCGACGCTGTTCAACATCATCGGCGGCCTGGTGGACGGCTACGACGGCCGGGTGACGATCGAAGGCAAGACCGTGAGCGGGGTGCACCGCGACGTCGGCATGGTGTTCCAGGAGGAATCCACCTTTCCCTGGCTCACCACGGTGGAGAACGTCGCCTTTCCCCTGGATGTGGCCGGCGTGCCCAAGGCCGAGCGCCTGGAGCGCGCCCGCAGCCTGCTGCGCCTGGTGGGGCTGGACGGCTTCGAGCACCGCTACCCGGCCGAGCTCTCCGGCGGCATGCGCCAGCGCACCGCCATCGCCCGCACGCTCGCCTTCCAGCCGAAGCTGCTGCTCATGGACGAGCCCTTCGGCGCGCTGGACGAGCAGACGCGCCTGCTGCTCGGCGACCAGGTGCTGCGCATCCACCGCGAGCTGCAGCAGACCACGCTGCTCATCACCCACAGCATCACCGAGGCGGTGCAGCTCGCCGACCAGGTGGTGGTGATGACCTACCGTCCCGGGCGGGTGAAACGCATAGTGGACGTGAACTTGCCACGGCCGCGCGATTCGGCCATCGTTTCCAGCCCGGAGTTCGGCCGCCTGGTGGCCGAAGTCTGGTCCGACCTGCGCGCGGAAGCCTCGCGCGGCATGCAGGACATAGAATCCCATCGCAAGGAGGAGGTCCCGTGACTAGGTTTTTGACAAGCATTTTTCTCATCGCTTTCGCCGCGCCATCGCTGTCCCAGGACACGGTCAAGGCGGCCATCGGCCAGCGCGGCCTGTTCGACACGCACTTCATACCGCAGGGCGTGGAGCAGGGCATCTTCAAGAAGAATGGCATCGACGTCGAGATCACCTGGACGCGCGGCGGCGCCGAGACGCTGCAGGCGATCATCACCAACAGCGCCGACGTGGCCATCGCCAACGGCATCCTCGGCGTGATCGGCGCCGCCTCCAAGGGCGCGCCGGTGAAGATCGTCAGCGCGCAGATGACCGGGGCGCCGGACCTCTTCTGGTACGTGCGCGCCGACAGCGCGGTGAAAGGCATGAAGGATCTCGAGGGCCGCACCATGGGCTATTCGCGTCCGGGCTCCTCCACGCACCTCGTCGCCCAGGCGCTCGCCGAGCACTTCAAGGTGAAGCCGAAGCTGGTGTCCACCGGCGGCGTGCCCGACACCCGCACCCAGGTAATGTCCGGGCAGATCGACGCCGGCTGGTCCGCGCCGCCGTATAACCTCGACCTGGTGAACGACGGCAAGATCCGCATCGTCGCGCGCGGCACCGAGCTGCCCGCCATGAACGATCAGACCGTGCGCGTCAACGCCGCCAGCGTCAAGTTCCTCACCGAGCGGCGCGACGTCGCGCGGCGCTTCATGAAGGCCTACCACGAGTCGATCGACTGGGTGTACGCCAACCCCGAGAAGGCGGCGAAGTGGTACGCCGGCTTCGCCAAGATCAGCCCCGACGTGGCGCTGCAGACGCACAAGATCTTCCCGCGGCAGGCGGTCGCCGGCTGGCCGGTGCGCGGACTCAAGCAGAACCTCGAGGACGCGGTGCAGGGCAAGCAGCTCGCCAAGCCGATGTCCGAAGCGGAGGCCGAGAAGCTGCTGTACGACTTCGTGTTCCAGCCTTGAAGGAAAAGCTGGCCGGCCTCGCCGGCCTTGCAGTGCTCGCCGTCCTGCTCGAGGTCGCGGTGCGCGCCGGCTGGGTGTCCCACCTGGTCGTCGCGCCTCCCAGCGCTTTACCCTCTGCATTTCTCAGGTTGTGGGAGGAGGGGCTCGTGGCCGGGCCTGTGGGCATCACGCTGGCGCAGGCTTTCACCGCCACTGTCGCCGCCACGGCCATCGGCATCCCGTGGGGCTACCTGCTATGGAGAAAGCCGGTGCTCGGCGAGGCCTACACCCCGTGGATCGGCGCCGCCTTCGCCGCGCCCACGGTGCTGCTCTTTCCGCTGTTCCTCGTGCTCTTCGGCCGCGGCTACGCCACCACCATCTTCGTCGGCTTCATCGCCGCGGTGATCCCCATCACCCTCAAGACCAAGGAAGCCTTCGCCGCCGTCCCCAAGGTGCTGCTGGATGTCGGCCGCAGCTTCAAGCTCCCCGAGAGCGGCCTCGTGCGCCGCGTTGCCTTCCCCGCCGCCGTTCCCGGCATCTTCACCGGCCTGCGCCTCGGGCTCATCTACGCGCTCGTCAACATCATCGGCATGGAGTTCCTCATCGACTTCGGCGGCCTCGGGCGCATCGCCTCCGAGATGTATTTCCGCTTCGAGATCCCCGGCATGTACGTCGCGATCATCCTCATCGTGCTGGTGAGCTGGACCTTCCTCGCCGTGCTCTCGCGCCTCGAAACATGGCTGCGACCCAGATAAGGCTTTTCACGTTGATAGGCATCCTGATCGTGTGGGAGGTCGTCGCGCGCTCCGGCCTTCTCTACCAGGACGTCGTTCCCTCGCTTCTCAAGATCGCCGTTGCCTTTTTCAACCTGCTTCTGGACAAAGCAACGTACCGTCACTTCGCCGTCAGCGCCTGGGAAATCGGCGCCGGCCTCACCATCGGCTACATCCTCGGCGTCCTGTTCGGCCTGGTCGCCGGCACCCGCCGCTTCTTCGGCGCCGCCGTCGCCCCCTACGTCGACGGCATCGCCACCGCCCCGAAGATCGTCTTCCTCCCCATCGTCATGCTGCTGGTCGGCACCGGCATGGGCTCCAAGCTCGCCCTCGGCGCCCTGTCCGCCTTCTTCCCCGTCGCCATCAACATGGCCGCCAGCGTGCGCCAGGTCCCCCCCATCTTCGTGCGCGTCGGCCGCTCCTTCCGCCTCACCCGCTGGCAGATGGCCACCCGGGTCTACCTTCCCGCGCTCCGTCCCTCACTCGTCACCAGCCTCCGCCTGGGCTTCGGCCTCGCCGTCGTCGGCGTTCTTCTGGCTGAGATCAAACTAAGCAACGCGGGCTTAGGCTTCCTGGCCAACGAACACTATTCCCACTACCGTGTTCCGGATCTCTACGCCGTACTGGTGCTGGTGTTTATCGTTGCTGTCGGATCGAACAGTCTGATGGGCCGCTTCGCAGAGCGCCGTTGAGGGCGTGGGGGTTAGCTGCTATCGGGGTTTACCTTGCGAACGGCTGGTTGCCGACCCGTTTCGGCGCCGTCCGGAATATCCCGCAGGGCCGGGTGTTCTCCTGCCTGCAGTCAACTAGAGGAGGAACTCATGAAGAAGCGCATGCTTGCCGCCGCGCTTTCGCTGGCGGCGCTCGGCTATACCCTCGCAGCCAACGCGGACGATCGCTTGGTGCGGTTCGACGGCGGTATCGGCGTGATCCCGGTGTCCAATGCCACCGGAACGCAGAACGCAAACGGCACCTTCCCCGACGTGACGCGCAACGACGTGCGCGGCGTGCCGCCGGGCGGCCAGCCGTGGGTCATTGCATCGCTGCGGGCCGACGTAAGGACCGACGGCAGCATCACGGTCGACGGCCGCGGGCTGCTGCTGGCCGGAGGCAACAACATCGGCTTCAACGCCGGTGCCAGCGTCTTCGCCACGCTGTTCTGCGGCAACGCGGAGCACAGCACCACCGCCGCCGGCGTGCCGCTCGAAGCCAACGGCGATTTCCGCATCGACGATGTGCTGGCGCCCGGGGTACCGACCATCTGCAACAGTCCGGTTCTCCTCATCCGCACCTCGAACGGCGGCCGGTGGTTCGCGGCGGGCATCCCCAGGCAGTAGGGGGGCGCAGGTCGTGGCTGCAGCGGCGCGCGGAGGATTCCGCTGCCGCTGCCCGACCGCCCTCGGCGCGTGTGGTCGCGTGGAGTGCTGGCGCGCCGAGCTTCGCGGCTAATACTCGCCCGAGTACCGAATGTCGCCGCGGCGGTTCTTCCACCAGCAGTTCTCGGCATGGTCGCTGCAAGCGGGCTTTTCCTCGCCGAAGCTCACGGACTCGACCTGGCTCTCCTTCGCGCCCAGCAGGAGCAGCGCCTTCTTGAGGCCCTCAGAACGGCGCTGGCCGAGGCCGATGTTGTACTCGCGGCTGCCGCGCTCGTCGGCGTTGCCCTGGATCGTCATCCTGACGCTCGGGTTATCGCGCAGGTACTTCGCGTGCGCTTCCACGATGCGGCGGTACTCGTCCTTGATTTCGAACCTGTCGTAGTCGTAGTAGATCGTGCGCAGCGACGGGACCCCGTTCGCGGCCTTGAAACCGGCCGGGTCGCTCTTCCCGGCATTCAGGTCGGCGCCGGCCATCGCCTTGCGCTCGAACGGCTGGGACTGAGTCCGCGGTGCTTCGCTCGCCGCGCCTGGCTGTCCGGCTTCGGCGCCCGTGCGCGGCTCTTCCGAGGTGGAAGCGCAGCCGCCGAGCAGCAGGGCAGAGCTCGCTACGGTGATGAGGGTTCGGCGCATTTTATCCTCCCGTCGTTGGTTGGCCGTTGGTCCCCATACTCGAAGCACCGGTGGTGCGCAGGCAAGGAAGTAATGCCGGCTATCCGGTAAGGATGGGCCGCAGCGCCTCGATCTCCTCGTCGATGAAATCGAAGAAAGCCGATACGCGGGGCGTGCGGCGCACGTCGGGGTGCGCGAGGAGACGCCAGATGCGGGCGAGCTCGGGGATGGGGCCGAGGACGCGGACGAGGTCGGGCTCGTTATCGCCGAGGGCGGTGGGGAGCGGGGCGAGGCCGATGCCGGATTTCACCGCGTAGACGAGGCCGAGGACGCTGTTGTTGCGGGCGACGACCTTGGCCCCGGGCGCGACGCGCGCGAGCCAGGTGGCGGCGCGGTGCTTGGCCATGCTCTCGTCGAGGCCGACAAGCTGGTGGCGCTCGAGGTCTTCTACGCGCTCCGGCTTGCCGTGCCGGGCGAGGTAGCCGCGGCTGGCGTAGACCGCCCAGAACGAATCCGCGATCTTGCGGCCGACGAGCTCGGCGTCGTCGGTGTCGCCGGAGCGCAGCGCGACGTCGGCCTCGCCCTTGGCAAGGTCGATGTACTTGTCGCTCATCACGAACTCCACGTGCAGCCCTGGGTGCTTCGCCTTGAAGCGCTCGAGGAGCGCCGACTGGGTGATGCGGTAGACGATGGGCTCGGGGCAGGCGACGCGCAGCACGCCGGAGGCGTCGCGCGTCGCGCCTTGCAGATGCTGCTCGAAGGCGAGCGCTGCCTGCGCGACGCGCTCGGCGTGGGCGAGCATCTCGCGGCCGAGCTCGGTGAGGCGGTAGCCCGCGGGGCTGCGCGTGGCGAGCGGCTTGCCGATGCGGCGCTCGAGCGCGGTCAGCCGCCGCTGCACGGTCGATTGGTTGGTGTCGAGCGCACGCGCGGCGGCGACGGTGCTGCCGTGGCGGGCGACCGCGACGAAATAGCGCAGGTCGTTCCAGTCGAGCGGCTGGCTATGCGGTTTCGCGGCCCCCGTTATGCGCGGCTGCGGCTTCCGCGCGCCGGGGCGGCCCCTGTAGCGTTCGGGCATGAATACATTATCCGACGTAGAAACCTTCAAGCGCGCCGCCCTGGCGCAGTGGGAGCAGGCGGCGCCCGGCTGGAACCATCACACGCCCAAGATTCGCGCCTGGCTGCGCCCGGCCACTGACGCGATGCTCGCCATGGCGGGCGTGCGGCCGGGGGCGCGCGTGCTGGACGTGGCGGCCGGTGCGGGCGACCAGACCCTCGACATCGCCGAGCGCGTGGGACCGGCGGGCGCGGTGCTGGCGACCGATGTGTCGCCGGCGATCCTCGCCTTTGCCCGCGCCAACGCCGAGCGCGCGGGGTACCGCAATGTCGAGACGCTGGCTGCGGACGCCGAGCGCCTCGAGCTGCCGGAAGCGAGCTTCGACGCCGCGGTGTGCCGGCTGGGCCTCATGCTCCTGCCCGATCCGCTGCAGGCCTTGCGCGCGATGCACCGCGCGCTGAAGCCCGGCGGCGGCGCGTGCAGCATGGTGTTCTCCGTGCCGCAGGCGAACCCCTGCGTCGCCATGCTCATGGCCACGGCGCTGGAATTCGCCGGGCTGCCGCCGCGCGACCCGTTCCAGCCCGGTAGCCTGTTCAGCCTGGGCAAGCCCGGTGCGATCGAGGCGCTGTACAAGGCCGCAGGTTTCGAGGACGTCGCAACCACCCGGCTGCCGGCGCCATTCCGGTTGCCGGATGCGCGGGCCTATCTCGACTTCGTGCGCGCTTCCGCCAGCCCGATCCAGCAGATCCTCGGCGCGCTCGATGCCGGGAAGCGCGAGGCCGCCTGGGCAGCCATGGAAGAGCGGCTGAAAAAGTTCGAGACGGCCGAGGCATGGGAGGGGCCGAACGAGGTTCTTCTCACCGCGGCGAAGCGCGGCTCATGAGCGGGCTCGGCATCGGAGGGCGGGCGCCCTGTCGCCGCAGCCCTACAGGCGCGGCGGCCGGTGTGTGCGCCGCGCAACAGCGGGGGCTCGAACTGTCCGGAAATAGGTCGCCGAGGTGTCGCGAAAAAAGCAGCCGCGGGTACCTTTGGACCATGGACCGGGAACTCTATACGCGTACCATCGCGAGCGTGGTCGACTACTTCGAGGGCTACGAAACGCTGGCGCTGATCCTGAACGTGAGTGTCGAGGATCTGCAGCGCTGGGCCGAAGGCAGGTCGCGGCCGCCGACGGAGGTGTTCTTCCGCATCGTGGATCTTGCCCGGCGGCCGCCCGGGACGCTGCGCCTGGTGAACTGATGTCCAGGGCCAAGACCCTCTGGCTGTTCGGCACGGGGCTGGTGGGCGCCGGATTCGTCCTGCTGCTGTACTTCCTGGTGGTCATCGCGTGGAAAGCCGGCGCATTCAGGAGCGAAGCGGTGGGTGCGGTGGTGGGGTTCGTGGACCAG
This sequence comes from Burkholderiales bacterium, assembly GCA_036374055.1. GTDB lineage: Bacteria > Pseudomonadota > Gammaproteobacteria > Burkholderiales > SG8-39 > SCGC-AG-212-J23. The sequence continues at coordinate 8,318 of DASUUN010000110.1, read as the reverse complement.
TCGCTGATTTTCCTGCTGCCGGCGCCTCCCCTGGCGGCGCCGACCAGCCTGCAGGTCGGGATGTTCCTCGCGCTGGTGGGGGTGGTGCTCGGATCGACCGGGGTCCTGATTGCCCAGCGGCAGGCGGAGCGGATAAGCCTCGAGAAGAGGCGGGCGGAGGACCGGCTGCGCCGGGTGCACCTGTACCGGCAGAGCGCCCGGGCGGAGCCGTTCATCGGCCCGGCAGCGCGCGAGCGAAAGCGGGCCTGAAGCTGCGGAAAATGCACTCCCGCTTCTACAGGGGTCCCTGTTAGCGTCCCCCTATAGAAGAACGCCGGCCCAGACCGGCATAGGGGGTTTCGTGAAAACCAAGGTATTCCGCGTAGTTACGCTCGCGCTGTTGCTCGTGCCGGCCGTCGCCCTGGGAGAGGCGACGGAGAAGGATGCGGCGGCGCTGGGCCGGTCGGTCGCCCAGGCCTTCAACCAGCGCAGCGTCGACGCCTTCATGAAGGTCGTCGACGTGGACGCCTTCGGGCACATCGTGCTCGACGACCTCGACCTGGGGGCGGCGGACCGCGAGGGCATCCGCAGGCGCCTGCCGGCCTCGGTGCGCAAGATGGCCGAGGCCAGCATGCGCGCGATCGCCCAGAACGAGGGCTCGGCGAAGTACCTGCGCGCCGGCCTGGAGGGCGGGCGGGCCTACGCCTTGGTGCGCCTCGACCTGGGCGACCAGGGCGTCGACTACATCAAGTATTACGCCTCGTCGCCGCGCGCGGTGGAGGACTGGTACATCTTCACCGCCGCCAGCCTCTACAGCGGCGCGGTGCGCTTCAACCTGGCGTCGATCTTCAGGAGCGAGTCGACCCTCCTCAAGCTGTTCCGCATCCCGCAAGTATCGGCGCGCGACACGCGGGCGTTCATCGAGGTGCGCGACAGCCTGGTGAAGCAGGACTACGCCGGCGCTTACAAGGCGCTGGAGAAATTTCCCGAGGACTACCGCAACTCGAGGCAGTGGGCGCTCATGCGCGTCACCTACGGCGGGCGCGCGGGCGACGACGTCTACCGCAGCGCGTTGCGCCACCTTGCGTCGCGCTTCGGCGCGGATGCCGACCTGCAGCTCCTGCTGATCGACCATTATTTCTACGAGAACCGGTTCGAGCGCGCGCTCGCCGCGGTCGCCGCGCTCGAGCGCGCGGTGGGCGGCGAGGACGCGAGCACCAACGGCCTGAGGGGCAACCTGCTCACCGCGCTCAAGCGCTCCCGCGACGCCGAAGCCGCCTGCCGCCGCGGCATCGCCCTGGAAGCGGATTTCAAGCCCGCCTACTGGTGCCTGGTGTCGGTGGCGCTCGAGCGCAACGACGGCAGGCTCGCGGTGGAGGCGCTCACGGCGTACGAGAAGGCGTTCAGCGTGAGCTTCGACGCGGCGCGCCTCGCGCAGCAGGAAGGCTACGAGCGCATCGGCAAGACCCGGGAGTTCGCCGCCTGGGCGAGGGCGCACAAATGACCGACGAAGAATTCGAAGGCCTGGTCGTCAGGCTGGAGGAGAAGGCGAAGGCGAACCCCGGGGCCTACAGGACCCGGGTGCTCCTGATGGCGCTGCTCGGAAACGCGTATCTGGCGGCGATGCTGGTCCTGATCGCGGCGCTGCTCGCCGCGGCGGCGGTGTCGGTGGTGTGGCTGAAGGCGCTGGGGGCGAAGATCGCGTTCGTCATCGGCGTCTTTCTCTGGCTGGTCCTGAAGGCGCTGTGGATCCGGCTGGATCCGCCGGAGGGCACCGAGGTCACCCGGAAGGAAGCGCCCGAGCTCTTCGCGATGATCGAGGAGCTGCGCCGCAAGCTGCGCTCGCCGCGCTTTCACCACGTGCTGGTCACGGACGATTTCAACGCGGCGGTGGTGCAGGACCCGCGCCTGGGCATCTTCGGCTGGTATCGCAACTACCTCCTGATCGGGCTGCCGCTGGCGAAGGCGCTCACGGTGGAGCAGTTCAAGGCGGTGCTCGCGCACGAGTTCGGGCACCTGGCGAAGGGCCATGGCGCGATGTCGAACTGGATCTACCGGCAGCGCCTGCGCTGGAGCCGGCTGATGGGAGTGCTGGAAAGCGTGGAGAGCCGGGGCATCGTGCTTTTCCGGCCGTTCCTGCGCTGGTACTCGCCTTACTTCAACGCGTATTCGTATCCGCTCGCGCGGGCCAACGAGTTCGAGGCGGACGCGACTTCCGCGCGGCTGGTTTCGCCGGGCGCGGCGGCCCAAGCGCTGACGGCGGTGAACGTGGTCGGCAGCTACCTGCACGAGCGCTACTGGCCGCGCATCCACCGGCAGGCGGACGTGCTGCCGCAGCCGTCCTTCGCGCCGTACTCCAGCATGGGCAAGCTCGCGGCCGACATGGAGCCGGACGCCATCCACAAGTGGCTCAAGCAGGCGCTCGCGCGCAAGACGACGCTGGACGACACCCACCCGGCGCTCACCGAGCGCCTGGGCGCGCTGAACGAGAAGCCCAGGCTCGCGCTGCCCGAAGCGGGGGCGGCGGCGGACCGGCTGCTCGGCGCGGCGCTCGAGCGCATCACGCAGGCGTTCGACGAGCGCTGGAAGGACCGCATCCTGCCGTCGTGGCAGGAGCGCCACCAGGAGATGCAGGAAGGGCGCCGGCGCCTGGCGGAGCTGGAGGCGATGCAGGAGCTTTCGGTGCAGGAGGAGTTCGACCGCGCCCGCCTCACCGAGTCCTGCGGCGGCGATGCCGACAAGGCGCTCGAGCGGTTCCGGGCGCTGCACGCTCGCGTGCCGGAAGATCCGGTGGTGCTGTTCAACCTAGGCGCGCGTCTGCTCGATCGCGACGACGAGGCCGGCTTCGCACTGCTCGAAAGCGCCATGGCGCACGACGAGACCGAGATCCGGCGCTGCTGCGAGGTGCTGCGCGACTACTGCTGGCGCCAGGGCCGCAAGGACGAGGCGCACGAGTGGCACCGGCGCCTGTACGAGCGCGCGGACCTCGAGCAGGCGGCCGCGAAGGAGCGCGACGAGGTGCGGCTCAAGGACAAGCTCGAGCGCCACGACCTCGACGCCGAGGCGCTCGCGCGGATGCAGGCCGAGCTGAAATCGGTTCCCGGCCTGCGCAAGGCCTACTTCGTGAAGAAACAGGTCAAGCACATGCCGGAGCGACGCTGCTACGTGCTCGGCTTCACCGTCCGCGGCTGGCTCAACCGGAAGCGCCGCACCGCCGAAGTGCTCGAGCGCATCCACCAGGCCGTCGCCTGGCCGGGCGAGACGCTGATCATCAGCGTCGAAGGCGAGAACTACCGCTTCGGCCGCAAGTTCCGCTGGATGCGCGGCTCGCGCATCGTCTGAAACAGCAAAATGGGGACGTACCCCATTTTGCGAATCACTGCATGCGCACCAGCCGCAGCTCGCTCTTCACGAGGTCCGGCACCACGACCAGCAGGCCTTTCTTCTCGGGCATAACGCAAAAATCCGCCGGCCCCTTGAAGCCGGAGGCGAGGGTCTGCTTGCCGCCCTTGGCGCTCCAGGCGAGCAGCGAGCCGGAGTTCCAGTCGGTAATGAGCAGCGTGCCGCCGTTGGCCTGGTAGACGCCGTCGAGGCGGCCGAGGTCCTTCGCCAGCGTCTTCACCTTGCCGTCGGCGCCGAGCGCGTAGATGCCGCGCGGCTGGTCGGGGCCGGCGAAGCCGACCATGAGGATCGAGCCGTCGCGCGCGGGATACAGGCCGTTCGGGTTGAGCGACTGGCCGGCGGCGATCTTCCTCACCTTGGGCTCGGACTTGGCGTTCAGGAAGTCGGCCGGCTCCACCGTGTACACGGCATCGCCGCGGTTGTCGCTCACGTAGAGCGTCTTGCCTTTCACCACGGGGTCGTTGGCGAACTGGATGCCGGGCAGGTCCACCTTGCGGCCCTTCCTCGTCTTGAGGTCGAACACCCAGGCGGCGTCGATGTCGGTGGTCCACAGCCGGTTGCCCGAGATCCACAGGCCCTTCGGCTTGTTCAGGACGTCGCCCTGCGCCGGCAGGAACCGCTCCTCGAGCACCTTGCCGTCCAGGCCGACCTTGCTGATGCGGCCCTTGCCGTCCTTCTCGACGGGCTTCAGCGCGGAAACGAACTGGCTCACGTAAAGCACCCGGTTCTTCACATCGCAGCCGACCGACTCGGGGAACGGGAAGCCGCTGACCGTGCTTTCGGAGACCGCCTTCATCCCTTGCGCATGGGCGGCGGGGGCGGCGGCCGCGAGCGCGGCAAGGGACACGCGGACGAGCAGCTTTCTTTTCATGTCTTCCTCCTTGGGGAAACGGCGCCGCCATTATTGCCCCAGAATCCGATGAATGGGGTCTGTCCCTGTTTCGACGCGCTGCTGCATCGCCGGGGGCGGGCCGGCAGGCATGATGCTCGGCTACCTCCTGGCGCGCGCCGGCGTGCCGGTGACGGTGCTCGAGAAGCACGCCGATTTCCTGCGCGACTTCCGCGGCGACACGGTGCACCCGTCGACGCTGCAGGTGCTCGATGAGCTCGGCCTGCTGCCGGCGTTCGAGCGGCTGCCGCAGCGCAGGATCGAGCGCCTGGGCGCGCACATCGGCGGCCGCCTGCAGCAGGTGATCGAGTTCCGCGGGCTGAAGCCCTTCGGCTATCTCGCGCTCGTGCCGCAGTGGGACTTCCTCGACTTCATCGCCGGGGAGGCGCGCCGGCGCTATCCGCACTTCGACCTGCGCATGCGCCACGAGGCGAGCGGGCTGGTCGAGCGCTCGGGACGCGTCGCCGGCGTGAGCGTGCGCTCGCCGGAGGGCGACTACGAGATTCTCGCCGACGTCGTGGTGGCCTGCGACGGCCGCGATTCCCGGCTGCGCGCCGCGGCCGGCCTGCGCGCCGTCGAGTTCGGCGCGCCGATGGACGTGCTGTGGTTCCGGCTGCCGCGCGAGGAAAGCGACCCCGAGGACACTTTCGCCATCATCGACGCCGGCCACATGATGATCATGCTCAACCGCACCGACTACTGGCAGAGCGCCTACGTGGTGCCCAAGGGCGGCGATCTCAGGTTGCGCGCGCGCCCCATCGGCGAGTTGCGCGAGTCGGTGGCGCAGCTCGCGCCCTTCCTCGTCGGGCGCACCGGCGAGCTGGCATCCTGGGAGGCGGTCAAAACGCTGGAAGTGCATGTCAACCGCCTGGAGCAGTGGCATCGCCCGGGCCTGCTGCTCATCGGCGATGCCGCCCACGCCATGTCGCCGGTCGGCGGCGTCGGCATCAACCTCGCCATCCAGGACGCGGTCGCCGCCGCCAACGCGCTCGCGCCCAGCCTGCGCGCCCCCGGGCCCGTGGGCGAGGCGCCGCTGCGGGCGGTGCAGAAGCGGCGCCTGCTGCCCACGCGCCTCACGCAGGCTGTGCAGCTCCAGATCCAGAAGCGGGTCATCGCCGCCGTGCTGTCGAGCCGCACGCCGCAGATTCCGGCGCTGATGCGCTGGCTGCTCCGCTTTCCCGCCGTGCGGCGCATCCCGGCGCGGGTAATGGGCTACGGCTTCCGTCGCGAAAAAATAGGGGAAAAATAGGGACGGGAAAAATAGGGACGTACCCCATTTTTATGAATCCCAAATGGGGTACGTCCCTATTCTTAAATGGGGTACGTCCCTATTTTTTACTGCGCCACGACCAGGCTGGCGAGGCGCTGGGGGTCGGCGAGCAGCTCGGCGCTGGGGCCGTAGTGCGAGATGCGGCCGCGGTTGAGGACCATGGCCTGCTGGGTGACGCTGAGGGCGACCTTGGCGTGCTGCTCGACGAGGATGATGGCGAGCGAGTCCTCGGCGATCAGCTTGTTCAGGGACGTCAGCAGCATTTCCACGATGATGGGCGCGAGGCCCTCGAGCGGCTCGTCGAGCAGCAGCAGCGACGGGTTGCCCATCAGCGCGCGGCCGATGGCGAGCATCTGCTGCTCGCCGCCGGAGAGCTGGTTGCCCATGGCGCCGCGGCGCTCCCTGAGGCGCGGGAAGAGATCATAGACGCGCTCGGCGTTCCAGCGGCCGGGACGCGCGGCGACGCTCAGGTTTTCCTCGACGTCGAGCGAAGGAAAGATGAGCCGCTCCTGCGGCACGAAGCCGATCCCCAGCCGCGCGCGTTCGTAGACGGGCAGGCCCTGAATCGCCTTTCCGTTGAACATGACCTCGCCGGAATGGAAGGTCGTGTGCCCCATGATGGTGGAGAGCAGCGTGGTCTTGCCCACGCCGTTGCGGCCCAGCACGGCGAGCGCGCCGTCGTTGGGCAGGGAGAGGTCCACGTCCTCGAGCACCACGGTTTCGCCGTAGCCGGAGCGAATTTTTTTCAGGGTCAGGAGATCAGCCATGGTGCTGCTCGCCCAGGTACACCTGGTGCACGCGCTGGTCCTTCGCGATCTCCTCGGGCGTGCCTTCCACCAGCACCTCGCCCTGCACCAGCACGGTGATGCGCCGCGCGAAGCGGAACACCAGGTCCATGTCGTGCTCGATGATGAGGATGGCGATCTCCCGGGGCAGCTTCTCCAGCGTGCCGAGGATCTTCTCGGTTTCCTCCGAGGGCACGCCGGCAGCCGGCTCGTCCAGCAGCAGCACCTTGGGCTTGAGGCCAAGCGCGATGGCGATCTCCACCAGGCGCTGCTTGCCGTAGGGCAGGTCGGCGACCCGCGCCTGGGCGTCGTCGCCGAGACCCAGAGTGGAAAGGAGATCCCGTGATTCCTGAATAGTCTCTTTGTAACTGCTTGCTGGCTTCCACATCATGTGAGCCGTGCCACGGCGCTCGGCGATGGCGAGGGCGACGTTGTCGAGCACCGGCAGGCTGCGGAACAGGGTGGTGATCTGGAAGGTGCGGCCCAGGCCGCGCTTCACCCGCGCCGCCTGCGGCATGCGCGTGACGTCCTCGCCGCCGAGCAGGATGCGGCCGGAGGAGGGTCGCAGCACCCCCATCAGCATGTTGACGAAGGTGGTCTTGCCGGCGCCGTTGGGGCCGATCAGCGCGTGGCGCGCGCCCGCTTCGAGGCGAAAGTCGATGCCGTCGGCTACGGTGAGCGCGCCGAAGCTCTTGCACAGGTTCTCCGTGGCGAGGACCGCGCTCACGACCGGGCCCATTTCGACTTGATCTTGTCCATCAGCCCCAGGATGCCGCCGGGGGCGAACAGCACCACCGTGATGAGCAGCGCGCCGATGCCGAAGTACCAGTACTCGGGGTACTGCTTGGCGAGGTAGTCCTGCGCGATGAGGTACACGACCGGGCCGATGAAGGCGCCGTAGAGGCGGCCGACGCCGCCGAGGATCAGCATCACCAGCAGGTCGCCCGAGGGCTCGAGGCCGAGCACGTTCAGGCCGACGAACTGGTTCACCTGGGTAAGGAGCGCGCCGGCGATGCCGGCGAGCGTTGCGGAGATCGTGTAGATGAGGACCAGGCGCCAGTACACGGGCGCGCCGATGGCGTGCATGCGCGCGGTGTTCTCGCGGATGCCGGTGAGCATCGCGCCGTAAGGCGAGTAGATGATCCGCCGCACCACGAACCAGCCGAGGAACAGCACCGCCAGGCAGTACAGGAAGGCGGTCTTGCCCCATATATCGAAGCGGAACATGCCGAGGATCGGGTCCACGACCACGCCCGAGAGCCCGTCGGCGCCGCCGGTGAGCGAGCTCATCTTGTTCGCCACCTCGAGCAGAATGGCGGTGATGGCGAGGGTCAGCATGAGCAGCGTGAGCGCCTTGGTGCGCAGGATCACCGCGCCGGTGAGCGCTCCCAGCAGCGCCGCCGCGCCCGCGGCGGCCGCCATCTGCACGAAGTTGTCGTTCACGCCGAGCTTGGCGCTGAGGATGCCGGCGGTATAGGCGCCCAGGCCGAAGAACGCGCTGTGGCCCAGGGTGATGATGCCGCCGTAGCCCAGGATGAGGTCGAGCGACAGCGCGAACAGGATGAAGATCAGGATGCGCGCGCCGAGCGCCAGGTACTCCGGCAGCAGGAAAAACGCGCCGAGCCCGATCACCCAGGGCAGGTACTCCGTCCAGCGGATGCGCGGATCGACGGTGTATCCACTCATGGGGTTCTTGGCCCCCTGACAAGGGGGCCGTGAGCCGCAGGCGAGCGGAGGGGCGGTTTTCGCGAACGGCAAACCCCCCGCTCGCAAAAGCCGCTCGCTGCCCCCCTTCTCAGGGGGGCAAGGACAAGCGCGGCGCTCATGTGCGAATCCCGAACAACCCCTGCGGCCTCCAGAGCAAGACCGCGATGGTCGCCGCGTACACCAGGAAGGCGCCGAGCTCGGGGATCCAGTATTTGCAGGCGGTGTCGGCGACGCCGATGAGCAGCGCGGCGATGAACGGCCCGCGCAGGCTGCCCAGGCCGCCGAC
>DASUUN010000109.1:0-5038 GCA_036374055.1 Burkholderiales bacterium | reverse complement strand
TCGCTCGACGATTTCGTCGACCGCGCGCCGGGCGGGGAGCTCGAAGTGGCGGGCGGCGTGTTCAAGCACGCCTACCACGGCAACTGGAAGCTCATGCTCGAGAACCACCTCGACGGCGCGCACCCGGCCTGGGTGCATGCCTCGTCGGTGGCGGTGGCGCGCAACGCCCCCGAGCCCGGCAAGCCGGGCGAGGAGCACTACTACGACATCGCCGTGCGGCAGATGCGGCAGAACGGCGCACCCGAGGCGGTATGGGAGGCGACCGGCATCTGGACCACCCCGCGCGGCCACGGCTACATGGGCGACTACCACGACGACAGCCGCCTGGTCGCCGGACTGGGCAACCCGGTGTTCGAGGAGTACAGATCCACCTTAGCGAAACAACATGGGACTGAAGAAGCCGACCGCATCCTGCGCGTCACGCTGTGGAACACGATCCTCTACCCGAACGCCTCGTTCATGAGCCAGTTCCGGCAGCTGCGCATCATCCAGCCGCTCGCCGTCGACCGCTCGGTCGTCTACACGTATTCGTTCCGCATGAAGAACGCGCCGGCGCGCATGTTCCGCGACACGATCGCGTTCTCGAACGTGGTGAACGGCACCGCCTCATGGGTGCTGACCGACGACCTCGAGGTGTACGAGCGCATCCAGCGCGGCTTCTCCTCCGGCGCGGTCGAGTGGGCCTACATCGGACGCGGCCACGGGCGCGACGTGCCGGAGGCGAACGGCACCCTGCGCGGCGCCACGGGCACGAGCGAGGTGTTCATCCGCGGACAGATGCGCGCCTGGCTCGACTACCTGTCGGAATGAAGGTCGAAGACTTCCTGTACCACGAGGCGCGCCTGCTCGACACCCAGCGCTACGAGGAATGGCTTGAGCTGTTCACCGACGACGCGACCTACTGGGTGCCGCTCGAGCACAACCAGACCGATCCGTTCGAGACCTCGTCGATCATCCACGACGACCGCACGCTACTCGAGCTGCGCGTGAAGCAGGCGCGCCACCCGCGCGCCCATGCGCGGCTGCCCCTCGCGCGCACCGTCCATCAGGTTTCCAACGTAATCACCCTTGATGAAAGCAATAAAGGCCTGCGTGTCGCCTCGACGCTGCAGCTTGTCGAGTGGCGCCAGGAAAAGCAGCGGGTATGGGGCGCCCTGGTCGAGCATGAGCTGCGCCGCGCCGGCGACGGCTTCCGCATCGCGCACAAGCGCGTCGACCTGGTGAACTCGGAGGCCGAGCTGGACGGCATCGCGATCCTGTTTTGAGCAAGGTCTTCCTCGATTACGACCAGCAAGCGCTCGACGACCAGTACGAGCAGCGCGTCTGGGTGCCGCACGCCGACCAGATCATCCGCCGCTACGGCGCGGCGAGCGATGCGGTGAGAAGCCGCCTCGGCGAGCCGCGCACGGAGCGCTACGGCCCGGCGCCGATCGAGACCCTGGACATCTACGGCGCCGGGGAAAAGGCTTTCGTCTTCGTCCACGGCGGCGCCTGGAAGCGCCAGTCGAAGCGCGAGAACGCCTTCGCCGCCGGGATGATCGTGGACGCCGGCGCCGCTTACGTGGCGCTGGATTTCGCTCTGCTGCCGACGGTGACCCTCGATGAGATGGCGGCGCAGGTGTGCCGCGGCATCGACTGGGTGTACGGCAATCTGTCCACGAACATCGTGCTGTGCGGCCATTCCTCGGGCGCGCACCTCGCCGGCGTTGCCCTCACAAGAATCAACTACCTGAAAGGCGCGCTGGTTGTCTCCGGTATCTACGATTTGCTGCCCGTGCGGCTAAGCGCGCGCAACGACTATGTGCGGCTCGACGAGCGCCTCGAGCACGAGTACAGCCCCATCCGCCACATCGAGTCGATCTGCTGTCCGGTGACCGTGTCTTGGGCCGAGCACGAGGCGGCGGAGTTCGCCCGGCAGTCCCGCGCGTTTTCAGAGAAGCTGCAACAGGCAGGCAAGCTGGAGGCAGCAATTCTCGGAAAAGGCCAGAACCACTTCGAGATCATCGAAACTCTGGCTGAACCGGGCTCGCCGCTCGGGCGCGCAGCGCTTAGGATGCTGGAATGAACGCGCGAAACCAACAGCCCGTGGTGGTGGCGGGGGGCGGCATAGGTGGCCTGGCGGCGGCGCTCGCGCTCGCCCGCAAGGGCTTCCGCTCGGTGGTGCTGGAGCAGGCGCAGGAGTTCGGCGAGCTGGGCGCCGGCATCCAGATCGCGCCCAACGCCTGGCATGCGCTCGACGCGCTGGGCGTGGGCGGCCTGGTCAAGCGCGAGGCGGTATTCATCGAGCGCCTGCTCATGTTCGACGGGGTGTCCGGCGAACGCGTCATCGACATCCCGCTCGACGAGCGCTTCGCGAAGCGCTTCGGCAACCCCTACGCGGTGACGCACCGCGCCGATATCCACGGCTCGCTGCTCGACGGCTGCAAGGCGCTGCCGGAGCTGATCGAGCTGCGCACCAGCAGCCGGGTCACCGGCTTCGAGGCCGACGGCGACGGCGTCACGGTGAAGACGGCGCACGGCGACATCCGCGGCAGCGCGCTGGTCGGCGCGGACGGCGGGCGCTCGGTGATCCGCGAGCGCATCGTCGGCGATGTCCTGCCGCTCATCACCGGGCACATGTGCTACCGCGCGGTGCTCAACATAGACGACGTGCCGAAAGACCTGCGCTTCGCCGCCGCCACCCTCTGGGCGGCGCACAACACGCACATCGTCCATTACCCGCTGCGCGGCTGGAAGCTCTTCAACCTGGTCGCCACGGTGATCGGCAAGCACACGAGCGGCGGCCACAACGAGCTCGCGCTGCCCGACGAGGTGCTGCCGTTCTTCTCGCACTACTGCGAGGAGGTGATGAAGCTCATGCGCACGCCCAGGGAGTTCCGCCGCTGGATGCTGCTGCACCGCGAGCCGGTGGACAACTGGACGCGCGGCCGCGTGACGCTGCTGGGAGACGCGGCGCACTTCATGCTGCAGTACATGGCGCAGGGCGCCGCCATGGCGATGGAGGATGCGGTGTGCCTGGGCCTGTGCGCCGACGAGCACGGCGGCGACTTCGGCAAGGCCTTCCTCGCCTACCAGAAGCGGCGCATCGTCCGCGCTTCGCGCGTGCAGATTTCGGCCAACAAGCTGGTCGGCATGATCTTCCACGTGCCCGACGGCCTGGAGCGCGAGGTGCGCAACGACCTCTACCGCGGCCGCTCGCCCGAGCGCTACTACGACGCGCTCGAGTGGATCTTCACCCCGCCGGACTACGTCCGGGGCTTCCGCTAGCGGAAAAGGGGTCAGAACAATTTTCCGCATTGCCGCCGTCACCGGCGGGAAAATTGTTCTGACCCCTTTTCTCAGCTCGGGGCAATCAAATCCGGGCCGATCTCGGCCATCGAGCGCACCCCGCACAGCTTCATCGCGCGCTCGAGCTCGCCCGACAGGATCTGCAGCGCCCGCTGCGCGCCGGGTTGACCGCCGGCCATGACCCCGAACAGCGTCGCCCGGCCGACCAGCACCGCCTGCGCGCCGAGCGCGCGCGCCTTGAGGATGTCCACGCCCCGGCGCACGCCGCCGTCGAGCAGCACCGTCATGCGGCTGCCCACCGCGCGTGCGACGGCGGGCAGGGCTTCGAGCGTCGGCGCGGCGCCGTCGAGCTGCCGCCCGCCGTGGTTGGAGACGATCACCCCGTCGCAGCCCAGGGCGGCCGCGCGCTCGGCGTCGTCCGGGCGCTCGACGCCCTTGAGCAGCAGGCGTCCCGGCCAGCGCTCGCGCAGCCGCTTGAGCTCGTCCCAATCGAACGCGGCATCCATCTCGCGGCCCACCGCGGTGGCGATGTCGGTCATCTTCGTGCTGGAGAACTTGTAGCCCTCGAAGTTCTCCATGCGCGGCAACCCGTGGCGCAGCAGGTCCATCAGCCAGGCGGGCTTGCGCAGCACGTCGTGCGAGTTGCGCCAGTTCGGCCGGTAGGGCGTGACGAAGCCGTTGCGCGGATCGCGCTCGCGCTTGCCGGAAACCGGCAGGTCGACCGTCACCAGCAGCGCTTCGTAGCCCGCCTCCTTCGCCCGCGAAACCAGCTTGTCGCGGAACTCGCGGTCGCGCACCACGTAGAGCTGGAACCAGCGCCGCCCGCCCGCCTCCTCGGCCAGCCGCTCGATCGACGTGCCGGCCGGCGTGGCGAGGGTGTAGGGAATGCCGAACGCCTTGGCGCTGCGCGCGAGCATGAGGTCGGCGCCGGGGCGCCCGGCCGCGATGCCGCCGGTCGGGCCGATAGCGAGCGGCAGGGCCGCCTCGGTGCCGAAAAGGCTCACCTTCATGTCGACCTGCGCCACGTTCACCAGCACCTTGGGCAGCAGGCGCACGCGCTCGAAGGCGGCACGGTTTCCCCGCAGCGTCACCTCGTCCTCGGCGCCGCCGTCGAAAAAATCGAAGATCGCGCGCGGCAGGCGGCGCCGGGCAAGCTGGCGGAGGTCTTCGATATTGACGGCTTTTTCCAGGTGCATAATTGGCGGCTCACTCTACGGATCCCCATGAAACCAGGCAATAAGGTAAAGCGAATCGAGGGCGTGCTCTCCCCCGTCATCACCCCTTTCCGCAAGGATTACGCCCCGGATGCGGGGCGCTTCGTGCGCCACTGCCGCTGGCTGCTGAAGAGCGGCTGCGCCGGGCTGGCGGTGTTCGGCACCAACAGCGAGGCGAACTCCATGTCGGTCGCCGAGAAGCGCGCGCTGCTCGAGGCGCTGGTCGCCGGGGGCGTGCCGGCGTCGAGCCTGATGCCCGGCACCGGCCACTGCGCGATCAGCGATTCGATCGAGATGACGCGCGCCGCGGTCGAGCTGGGCTGCGCGGGCGTGCTGATGCTGCCGCCCTTCTACTACAAGGGCGTGTCCGACGAAGGCCTGTACCGCAATTTCGCTGAGGTGATCGAGCGCGTGGGCGACGAGCGGCTGCAGCTTTACCTGTACCACATCCCGCCGGTGTCGCAGGTGCCCATCACGCTCGGCCTGATCGAGAAGCTGCTCTCCAAGTACCCGGGCATCGTCGCCGGCGCCAAGGA
>DASUUN010000108.1:0-2652 GCA_036374055.1 Burkholderiales bacterium | reverse complement strand
CGAAACGCTCGGCTCCGCCACCGTCATCGCCTCCGACAAGACCGGAACGCTGACGAAGAACGAGATGACGGTGCGAGTGGTTGTGACGGCGAGCGGACGCGTGAGCCTGGGCGGCGCGGGATACGCGCCCGAGGGCGAGGTCAGCCAGGCCGCCGGCGCGCTACGGATCGAGCTGGAGCGTGCGCTCGCCGTAGGCGATCGCGCCAACAATGCAGTGGTGCAGCAAAGCGGCGGGCGCTGGACGGTGCAGGGGGATCCCACGGAGGGCGCGCTGGTGGTCGCGGCCCGCAAGGCCGGGCTGACCGACGAAGCGCTCGACGCCCGTTTCGAGCGGGTCGGAGAAGTTCCTTTCTCTTCCGCGCGCAAGCTGATGACGACGATTCATACCGACGCTGAGCGGCGAGAGCGCCTGCTCGTCTTCACCAAGGGCGCGCCGGACGTACTGCTCGCGCGCTGCTCGCGCGAGCTCTCGGGCGAGGAGAGAAGACCACTGGAAGACGCCCGGCGGGCCGAGATCCTGAGGGTCAACGAAGAGCTCGCCCGCGAAGGCTTGCGCACGCTCGGAGTGGCTTTCCGCGCGCTGCCCGCGGACGCATTCGAAACCGAGGAAGCCGACGAGCGTGTCGAGCAGGACCTGGTGTTCGCCGGACTGATCGGCATGATGGACCCGCCGCGTGCCGAGGCGAGGGATGCCGTCGCTCGTGCAAAGGCGGCGGGAATACGCCCGATCATCATCACCGGCGATCATCCCGCGACCGCCACCGCCATCGGCGACGAGCTCGGGATAACCGCCGGAGCGCGGGCCGTGAGCGGAGCCGAGCTCGAGAACATGCCGGAAGACGTCCTCGCGCGCACCGTCCGAGATGCGTCGGTGTACGCGCGCGTCAATCCGGAGCACAAGCTGCGCATCGTGAAAGCGTTGCAGCGCGAAGGCGCGATCGTGGCGATGACCGGCGACGGCGTGAACGACGCCCCGGCGTTGCAGACCGCGGACATCGGCGTGGCGATGGGCATCACCGGCACGGACGTTTCCAAGGAAGCCGCCGACATCGTCCTTGCGGATGACAACTTCGCTTCGATCGTAGCGGCGGTCGAAGAGGGGCGCGCGATCTTCTCGAACATCCGGAAATTCCTGCGCTACCTGCTTTCGTCGAACATGGGCGAGGTGATGACGATGTTCTTCGGCGTGCTGCTGGCGGACGCCGTCGGGCTGGTGCCGGCGGAGGGCGGCGCGGTGGCCCTGCCGCTGCTGGCAACGCAGATCCTCTGGATCAACCTCGTGACGGACGGGGCGCCTGCGCTCGCCCTGGGCGCCGACCCCGCGGGCGCGGGCGTGATGACGATGCCGCCGCGCCCGAAAGGCGAAGGCGTGATCACCCGCCGGATGTGGTGGGGCATCTTCTACGTCGGCACGATCATGGCCGCCGGGACCCTCCTCGTGCTGGACGCGAGCCTGCCCGGCGGGCTGATCGAAGGCAAAGGCGATGTGCGCTACGCGCAGACCATGGCGTTCAACACGCTCGTGCTCTTCTCGCTCTTCACCGCGTTCAACGCGCGTTCCGATGAGCGGAGCGCGTTTGCCGGGCTGTTCTCCAACAAGTGGCTGTGGGCAGCCGTCGTGCTTTCGCTGCTGCTGCAGGCGGCGGTGATCTACACGCCGTTCCTCCAGCAGGCATTCTCGACCGTGAGCCTCAGCGCCGGCGATTGGATGCGCTGCGCGGCGGTGGCGAGCTCGGTGCTGTGGTTGCGCGAATTGAGCAAGCTGCTTGCACGCGCGCGCTAGGAGACCCCGGGTACGCGCAGTGCCTCGACGCCCGGCAGGGATTTTCCTTCAAACCACTCCAGGAAGGCGCCTCCCGCAACCGAGACAAAGGTGAAATCGTCTGCGACCTGCGCGTGCTTCAAGGCCGAAACCGTATCGCCGCCACCGGCAACCGAGCGCATCGCCCCGCTCCGCGTGAGCTGCGCCACGGTCCTCGCAACCGAGGTCGTGCCGCGGTCGAACGGCGCGACCTCGAAGGCGCCGAGCGGGCCATTCCAGACGAGGGTGCGCGCGCGGGCGAGCCGCTCGTTCACCATCGCCACGGTGTCCGGGCCGATGTCCAGGATCATGTCTTCGGCGCCGACCGCATCCAGCGGAACGGTGCGCCACGCGGCGCCCGCCTTGAGCTCCCGCGCCACCACCGCATCGATCGGCAGGATGATGTCGCAGCCGCCGGCGCCGGCCGCAGCCATGATGTCCTGCGCGGTGCCGAGCATGTCGCGCTCCGCGAGCGATTTGCCGATCGGCCTGCCTTGCGCCGCCAGAAACGTGTTTGCCATGCCGCCGCCGAGGACGAGCGCTTCCACCTTGCGCACCAGATTGCCGAGGAGTCCGAGCTTGGTCGAGACCTTGGCGCCGCCGACAATGGCGAAGACCGGGCGCGCCGGCGCATCGAGTGCGCTCGTCAGCGCCTCGATCTCGGCCTGCATGGCACGCCCGGCGACCGAGGTGAGCTGTCGCGCCACGCCTTCGGTCGAGGCGTGTGCGCGGTGGGCGGCTGAGAAAGCGTCGTTCACGTAGGCATCTCCAAGGCGGCCGAGCTCGGCCGCAAACGCCTTGTCGTTGCTCTCCTCGCCCGCGTGGAAGCGGGTGTTCTCCATCAGGAGAAC
>DASUUN010000107.1:0-8372 GCA_036374055.1 Burkholderiales bacterium | reverse complement strand
GTCGCCTCGAGCGCCGAGTTCACCAGCTCGACCACCAGCACCAGCAGCAGGCTGCCCAGGAGAAGGGCGCGCTCGATGTTGCTTTTGCCGAAATAAAGGCCCAGCGGGCAAAGCACGGCAAAGGCGCCCACCTCCAGCCGGAAAGCCACCTCATGGCGCCACGCGGCGGAGAGGCCGCGCAGGGACAGGCCCAGCGCGATGAACGGTCGCGCGAGCAGGGGCTTTGCCTTGTGGCGGCTTTCCACTAGGACGGCGTCGCCAGCGAAAGCAGCAGCTCCTCCTGTGCCGCGCGGCGCTTGCCACGGCGCGGCTTGAGCAGCTCGTAGGTGCCGTCGGAGCGCATTTCCCAGGCGTGGCAGTTGTCCTCGAGGTAGGGCAGCAGGCCTTCGCGGATCACGCGGCGCTTGAGCGCCGGGTCGAGCACCGGGAAGCACAGCTCGATGCGGCGGAAGAAGTTGCGGTCCATCCAGTCGGCGCTCGCCAGGTACACGTCCTCGGCGCCCCCGTTCTGGAAGAAGAACACGCGCGAATGCTCGAGGAAACGGCCGACGACGGAGCGCACGCGGATGTTCTGCGACAGGCCCTCGATGCCCGGCTTGAGCGCGCACACGCCACGCACCACGAGGTCGATGCTCACGCCCGCGGCGGAGGCGAGGTAGAGCTCCTCGATGATCTGCGGCTCGAGCAGCGCGTTCATCTTGGCGATGATGCGCGCCTCCTTGCCCTCGGCGGCGAGCCGCGCCTCGTTGCGGATGGCGGCGACGATGCGCTTGTGCAGGGTGAAAGGCGACTGCCACACGTGCTTCATCTTGCTCGCGCGCCCGAGGCCGGTGAGCTGCTTGAACAGCTCGTTCACGTCGGCGCACAGCTCCTCGTTCGCGGTGAGCAGGCCGAAGTCGGTGTACAGGCGCGCGGTGCTGGGATGGTAGTTGCCGGTGCCCAGGTGCGCGTAGCGGCGCAGCACCTTTCCGCCCGGCGCGTCCTCGCGCCGCACCACCAGCGCCATCTTGGCGTGGGTCTTGTGGCCGACCACGCCGTAGATGACGTGCGCGCCGACTTCCTCGAGGCGCGCCGCCCAGTTGAGGTTGGCTTCCTCGTCGAAGCGCGCCATGAGCTCGACCACCACGGTGACCTCCTTTCCCTTGCGCGCCGCCTCGATGAGGATCTCCATCAGCTCCGAGTCGGTGCCGGTGCGGTACACCGTCTGCTTGATGGCGATGACGCTCGGGTCGTTGGCCGTGGTGCGGATCAGCTCGATCACCGGCAGGAACGACTGGTACGGATGGTGCAGCAGCACGTCGTGCTTCTTCAGCGCCTCGAACAGCTCGGCGTCCAGGCCGGCCGGCAGCCCGGGCTGGAACGGCGGGTACTTGAGCACCGGCTTGTCGACCTGGTCGGGGACCGCGCGCATGCGGTACAGGTTCACCGGGCCGTCGACTCGGTAGAGGTCCGCCTCCTGCAGCGCGAACTGCTGCAGCAGGAACTCCACCATGCGCTGCGAGCAGTTGTCCGCCACCTCCAGGCGCACCGCGTCGCCGAAGTGCCGGTGCAGCAGCTCGCCCTTGAGCGCCGCGTGCAGGTTGGTCATTTCCTCTTCTTCGACGAACAGGTCGGAATTGCGCGTCACGCGGAACTGGTAGCAGCCCTTCACGTTCATGCCCGCGAACAGCTCGCCGACGTGCGCGTGCAGGATGGACGACAGGAACACGAAGGAGAACTCGGCGCCGGCGACCGCCTGCGGCAGGCGGATCACGCGCGGCAGCGCGCGCGGCGCCTGCACGATCGCGGCCCCCGAGCTCCTGCCGAAGGCGTCGCGGCCCTCCAGCTCCACGGCGAAGTTCAGGCTCTTGTTGAACACGCGCGGGAACGGGTGCGCCGGGTCCAGGCCGATCGGCGTGAGCACCGGCAGCAGCTCGTTGAAGAAATAGTCGCGGATCCACTGGCGCTGCGCCGCGCTCCACTCCTCGCGGCGGGGAAAGACCACGCCCTCGCGGGCGAGCGCCGGCAGCACCACCTCGTTCAGCAGGCGGTACTGCTCGGCCACCAGGGCGCGCGCCTCGGCGCTCACGGCGGCGAACACCTCGGCCGGGCCGCGGCCGTCGGGGCCGGGCTCGGGCAGCCCGAGCTTGATCTGCTCCTTGAGGCGCGCCACGCGGATCTCGAAGAACTCGTCGAGGTTGGACGACACGATGGTGATGAAGCGCAGCCGCTCGAGCAGCGGCACCGAGTCGTCGGCCGCTTGCGACAGCACGCGCCGCTGGAACGCAAGAATGCCGAGCTCGCGGTTGAGAAATTGGCCCGGCTGGGGGATTCTACGGTTCATCGGCGAAAGGATTCTACTTGGCGGACCCCGTAAACACGCTCGCTGCAGTCGACCTGGGCTCCAACAGCTTCCACCTGGCGATCGGCCGCGTGGTCGACGGCCAGATCTACCCGCTCGACGCGGTGCGCGAGGTGGTGCGCCTGGGCGGCGGCCTCACCGCCGACAAGCGCATCGACCGCGCCACGCAGGCGCGGGCGCTCGAGGCGCTCGCCCGCCTCGCGGAACGGCTGCGCGGCTTTCCGCGCAACAAGGTGCGCGCCGTGGGCACCAACGCCCTGCGCGTGGCGAAGAACGCCTCGCCGTTCCTGCGCGAGGCGCGCCAGGCGCTCGGCTTCCCGATCGAGGTGATCTCGGGGCGCGAGGAGGCGCGTCTCATCTTCCTCGGCGTGGCGCACGCGCTGCCGGCCGCCGAGCACCGGCGCCTGGTGGTCGACGTCGGCGGCGGCTCGACCGAGTTCATCATCGGCCGCGGCTTCGAGCCGCAGCTCACCGAGTCGCTGTACATGGGCTGCGTGAGCTACAGCCTGAAGTATTTTCCGGACGGCGGGATCGACAAGCCGCGCATGAAGGCCGCCGAGCTCGCCGCGCGGCAGGAGCTCGCCGGCATCGTGCGCGCGTACCGCGCCGCCGGCTGGGACGAGGCGGTGGGCTCGTCGGGGACCGCGCGCTCGCTCGACGGCATCCTGCGCGGGAACGGCTTCGCCGCCGAAGGGCTGACACGCGAGGGGCTGGAGCGGCTGAGGGGCCTGCTTGTCAAGCAGGGCAGGGCCGACCCGGAGCGCATCGCCGGGTTGCGGCCCAACCGCGCGCCGGTGCTGCCCGGGGGCCTGGCCATCATGAGCGCGCTGTTCGACGAGCTCGGCGTCGAGGCGATGAAAGTGTCCGACGCGGCGCTGCGCCACGGCGTGCTCTACGATCTTCTCGGCCGGGTCGAGCACCGCGACATGCGCGAGGCGACCGTGGCGCAGTTCATGCGCCGCTACCACATCGAGGCTTCGCAGGCCGAGCGGGTCAGGAGCCTGTCGCTGGTCATCTACGACGCGCTGTCGCCGGGCGCGGAGCGCGAGGACGACGGCGACCGCCTGCTGCTCGCCTGGGCAGCCGGACTCGCCGAGGTCGGCCTGTCCATCGCCCACGCGCAGTACCACAAGCACTCCGCCTACGTGCTGTCGAACGCCGACATGCCGGGCTTCTCGCGCATGGAGCAGGCGCGGCTCGCGCGCATCGTGCTCGCGCACCGCGGCAAGCTGGCGAAGATGCAGGACACCGGGCTCGAGGCCGCCGACTGGAAGCTGGTGTTCGCGCTGCGCACCGCCTCGCTCATCCTGCGCCGCCGCGCCGACGCGAAGCTGCCGTTCCTGCGCGTCGCGGCCGACGCCGGCGGCTTTGCCATCGACCTGCCGCAGTCATGGCTCGAGGAGAACCCGCTGTCGGCCGCGGCGCTCGAAGCCGAATCCGACCACTGGAAGAGCGTCGGCATGAAGCTTCAGGTGAGCGGCCTGTCGGACCGCAAGGTTTCAGTGCTAAAGCAAGTCGGGTGAGATGACGGCCTTCACCGCGCTGCGGTTCGCGATCCACCACAGCGCACCCTTGGCCACGCTCCAGTCGCGCTCCTCGCCGCACAGAAGGTAGGCGATCGCCAGGCCCAGGTCCGGCTGGTGGCCGACCAGCACGGTGGTGCGTTCGCTGCCCGCCAGCCTGAGGATTGCTTCCACCGAAGCGCCGGGGGCGAGGGACTTCTCCGTCGTGATCGGGGCGCCGAGCGCGGCGGCGGTTTCCTGGGCGCGCACCGCGGGGCTCGCCAGCAGGCGGTAGCGCTCGGGCAGGCGCCCGCGCAACCAGGCCGCCACGCGCGCCGCCTCGTCATGGCCCTTCGGCGTCAGCCTGCGCGCCAGGTCGGGTGCGCCGTTTTCCGCGTCCGCGTGCCGCCACAGGATCAGGTCCATGTGATTAGTATAAAATTCGCCTCCCCTGTTGTTACGGCAGGCGCGTAGCTCAGCTGGTTAGAGCACTACCTTGACATGGTAGGGGTCGTTGGTTCGAGTCCAATCGCGCCTACCAGCTGCCTTCGAAAGCCTCACGGGCTCCTTTTCGGCAGCAGGCAGAATCCCTGCGACTCGACGCCGAGCGCGGGATTGAATTTGCTGCGGAAATTCTCCAGGGCGATCGCCGCGGTGAGCTCGACGATCTGCTGCTCGCTGAAATGCTGCTTCAGCCGGCCGAACAGGGCGTCGTCCGCTTTCTGGCCCGTATAGGTCATCCGCTCGGCGTACTCGAGCGCCGCACGCTCGAGCTCGCCGAACGCGCTGCTTTCCCGCCAGTCCGCCAGGTCCGCCAACTTCCGGTCGCCGCCATCGATATCCGTCACACGGACGGAATTGATGTCCACTCAGAACGGACAGCCGTTGATTGCCGCCACGCGCAGCGACACGAGCGCCACGAGCGCGCCGGGCAGCGTGCCCGACTGCGCGATCGAAGCGCTCAGCATCTTCGCCGCGCGCAGGATGGGTGGGCAGTGCGCCATCACCTTGGTCGGGTTGAGCAGGTCCCCGTAGGTTGCCCGCTCCTGGGAAAACAGCGGCTCGAGGATCGGATCGCCCCGGGCATCGTCGATTTCCTTCACTCTGGGCATGCATGCTCTCCTTTTCGGCTAGATCTTGAAGCTCTCGCGGGTTTCCGCGGCGAACAGCTCGGCCACCTGCATGCGCCTGGCCGTCACCCCCTGCTCGAAGGCGTACTGGGCGAAGGCCTCCAGCGTCGGGCGGTTCGGCTCGATGCCGTAAGGCCAGAAATCCTCGCCGGCGAGCTCGCGCCAGCGCCGCGCGTGCTCGGCAAGCCAGGGCAGCGGCACGTGCGACAGACCGATCTCCACCAGGCGCGCCAGGCTGCGCCGCTTGGCTTCCTCGAAAGCCTTCAGCAGGTTCATGGCGATCCAGCGGTCGCGCTCGTAGACGGCCCGCCGCAGGACGATGACATGCATGATGGGATAAATACGGGTCTTCGCGAAGTACGCCGTTTCCACAGGAACGTAATCTTCGAAAAGGCGCTTGCCCCCCGGATCGCGCGCCGAAATGACCGCATCCAGCTCGCCGCTCGCCAGCATCTGCGCGAGGCTCTTGTCGGGGACCGGCGTGATGCGGATGCCCGCGGGCAGCTGCAGCTTTACTTTCTCCACCCGCCCGGGCTCGCGCACCCCGGCTTGGAACCAGTCGATGGACGAAAGCTCGACGCCGTACTCGTGCTGCAGCAGGCCGCGCGCGTAGATGCCGGCGGTCTGCGCCCATTCCGGGACGCCCACCCGCTTGCCTTCCAGGTCCTTGGGAGTCCTGATCGAAGGGCGCACATAGATGGCCGAATGGCGGAATACCCTCGATGGAAACACGGGGAGGGCGACGAGGTCCGCGTCCGGCTGCGCCAGCAGCGCGAGGCTCTTGCCGAAGGACATCTCCGAGGCATCCCATTCGCGGAACCGGGTGAAGCGGTAGAAGATCTCCTCGATCGGCAGCTCGAGCACCTGCAGGTCGATGCCCTGCGCCTCGAGCCCGCGCGCGTGGTCGTACGGGCCGAGGGCGAGCGAGAGCGCGATGCGCATCGTGATAGTATGCAAGCTCTCGCGCGCGAATGCCCACCATCCGTCTCCCCGACGGCTCGTCGAAGTCGTTCCCGAACCCCGTCACGGTCACTGAAATCGCCGCCTCGATCGGCGCGGGGCTGGCGCGCGCCGCGCTCGCCGGCAGGGTGGACGGCAGGCTCGTCGACACCAGCTTCCTGGTGGAGCGCGACGCCGAGGTGGCCATCGTCACCGAGCGCGACCCGGAAGGCCTCGACATCCTGCGGCACTCGACCTCGCACCTTCTGGCGCACGCGGTCAAGGAGCTGTTCCCGGAGGCACAGGTCACCATCGGCCCGATGATCGAGAACGGCTTCTACTACGACTTCTCCTATACGCGGTCTTTCACGCCCGAGGATCTGGCGGCGATCGAAAAGCGCATGCACGAGATCGCCAGGCGCGATCTGCCGGTGAAAAGAAGGGTGATGAAGCGCGACGAGGCGGTCCAGTTCTTCAGCTCGATCGGCGAGAAGTACAAGGCCGAGATCATCGCCGCCATCCCGGACGGGGAAGCGATCTCGCTCTACGGCCAGGGTGACTGGATCGACCTGTGCCGCGGACCGCACGTGCCTTCCACCGGCAAGCTCAAGGTGTTCAAGCTGATGCGCGTGGCCGGGGCCTACTGGCGCGGCGACTCGAAGAACGAGATGCTCCAGCGCATCTACGGTACCGCCTGGGGAAAGAAGGAGGACCAGGATGCGTACCTCAGGATGCTGGAAGAGGCGGAGAAGCGCGACCACCGGCGCCTGGGCACGCAGCTCGACCTGTTCCACATGCAGGAGGAGGCGCCCGGCCTGGTGTTCTGGCATCCGAAAGGCTGGGTCCTGTGGCAGGCCGTCGAGCAGTACATGCGGCGGGTGTACCGCGACAACGGCTATCGCGAGGTGCGCGGCCCGCAGATCCTCGACCGCAGCCTGTGGGAGCGCACCGGGCATTGGGAGAACTTCAAGGAGAACATGTTCACCACGGCCTCGGAGAACCGAGACTACGCCATCAAGCCGATGAACTGCCCGGGCCACATCCTCATCTACAACAAGGGCGTGAGGAGCTACCGGGAGCTGCCGCTGCGCTACGGCGAGTTCGGCTCCTGCCACCGCAACGAGCCCTCCGGCGCCCTGCACGGGCTGATGCGCGTGCGCGGCTTCGTGCAGGACGACGGCCATATCTTCTGCACCGAGGAGCACATCCTTTCCGAATGCGTGGCGTTCACGGAGCTGCTGCAGAAGGTCTACCGGGATTTCGGCTTCACCGAGGTGATCTACAGGATCGCGACGCGCCCGGCCAAGCGCATCGGCTCGGATGAAGCCTGGGACAAGGCCGAGAAGGCGCTGAAAGAGGCGCTTGAGAAGTCCGGCGTGAGCTATTCGGTCTCGCCCGGCGAGGGCGCCTTCTACGGGCCGAAGATCGAGTATTCGCTCAAAGACGGCATCGGCCGCGTGTGGCAGTGCGGCACCATGCAGGTCGACTTCAGCATGCCTGGGCGCCTGGGCGCGGAGTACGTGGCCGAGGACAACACCCGGCGCACGCCGGTGATGCTGCACCGGGCGATCGTGGGGTCCATGGAGCGCTTCATCGGCATCCTCATCGAGCACTATGCCGGGGCTTTTCCGCTGTGGCTCGCGCCGGAGCAGGTGGTGGTCATGAACATTACCGAGCGCCAGGCGGCGTACGCCCAATCCGTGAAAGAACATCTGTCGAAACAGGGGTTTAGAGTGCTCGCGGATTTGCGGAACGAGAAAATTTCCTATAAGATCCGCGAGCATAGCCTGCAGAAGTTGCCCTACCAACTGGTGGTCGGCGACAAGGAAATGCAGGCCGGAACGGTGGCCGTGCGCACGCGCAGCGGCGAAGACCTCGGGGCGATGAGCCTGGACGCCTTCACCGCGCGCCTCCGGAGCGAGGCGTCAGCGCAGTAGCACGGCCAATTTTTTCAACGCACTGAGGAGCTTTTCACTCATCGCACTCGACAGTAGATCGCAACGCATCAACCGGGAAATCACCGCCCCGGAAGTGCGCCTGGTAGCGGAAAACGGTGACCAGCTGGGCATCAAGTCGGTGATGGAAGCCCTGAAGCTCGCCGAAGAGCAGAACGTGGACCTGGTGGAGATCGCGCCGCTCGCGAACCCGCCGGTGTGCAAGCTGATGGACTACGGCAAGTTCCGCTACCGCGAGCAGAAGAAGGCTCACGAGGCGAAGCTCAAGCAGAAGCAGATCCAGGTCAAGGAGATCAAGTTCCGGCCGGGCACCGACGAGGGCGACTACAAGATCAAGCTGAACAAGCTGATCCAGTTCCTCGAAGAAGGCGACAAGGCGAAAGTGACGCTGCGCTTCCGCGGCCGCGAGATGGCGCACAAGGAGTTCGGCGAGCGGCTGCTGCAGCGGGTGCAGAAGGACCTGGACGCGGTCGGGCTGGTCGAGCAGTTCCCGCGGCTCGAGGGA
>DASUUN010000106.1:0-30193 GCA_036374055.1 Burkholderiales bacterium | reverse complement strand
GCGGCCACCACCAGGTCGTAGCCGTGCAACTGCGCCTTCGAGCCAATGACTTTCCCGCATTCAGGGACGACACCCACGCCGGCGAGCTGGCGCTGCAGCAGCCGCAGGAACGCAAGCCGGCCGATGGCGGCGAAGCCGATGCCATCGATCACCACGGACGTGCCGCGATGCACCACGGTCAGGTCGCTCCACACCTCCATCGCCGGCGTGATGAGATCGTAGGTCCGCGGGTCGTCGCCGCGCAGGAATTCGAGCGCGCGGTCGGAAAAGACCACGCCGAAGCCGAAGGTGGAATCAGCGGCGTTCTGCTCGACGACACGAATAGCCCAGCCGGGATGAGCGCGCTTGGCGAGGTAGGCAAAGTAAAGTCCCGCGGGCCCGGCGCCGACGACGAGAACTTTCACCTAAGGCGCCATCAGTCTCGGCAGCACCAGCGTCAGATCCGGAACGGCAACGAGCAGCGCCACCACCCCGAGCGCAATGGCGATGAACGGCGCCACGGAGACGATGACCTCGCGCATCGAGGTATCGGGCGCGGCTCCCTTGGCGACGAACAGCAGCAGGCCGAACGGCGGCGTGGCGAGGCTGATTTCCAGGACCATGAGCATCAGCACGCCGAACCACACGATGTCGAGGCCGAGCTGCTCGGCCACGGGCATGAAAAGCGGCGAGGTGATCATCATCATGCTCACCTGGTCCATGAAGCAGCCCAGGAGCAGGAGGATGGCCAGCATGCCCACCAGCACCATGACGGGCGACAGGCCTGTGCCGCTCACCAGCTCGGACAGGCCGTTGGATGCCTGGGTGAACGCCATGATCTGGGAGAACGTCACGGAGCCGGCGATGATGAACAGCGTCATGACCGTGAGGCGCAGCGTCTCCCTCACCGCCACCACGAAGCCCGCCCAGGCGAGGCGCCTGTAGGCGGCGGCGGCGGCCAGCGCCCCGGCCGCGCCGAGCGCGGCGGATTCGGTCGGCGTGGCGACGCCGGCGACGATGCTGCCCACCACGACCACGAACAGGCTCATCAGCGGCAGCACGTACTTCAGGAACGGCATGGTGCGCTCGCGCCAGGTGAGCTGCGCGACGTCGTACGGCGGCGCGATCTGCGGATTGCGCCAGCAGCGCAGGATGACGTAGCCGAAGAACAGCGTCGCCAGGATGAGCGCCGGGATGATGGAAGCGACCAGCAGCTCGCCGATGGGAATGCGCGCCACCGAGCCGAGCAGCACGGCGAGGGCCGAGGGCGGGATCAGCATGGCGAGGCCGCCGACCGCCACGATCGGGCCCACCGCGATCGAGGAATGGTAGCCGCGCTTGTACATCTCGGGCAGCAGCGTCGAGCTCAGCATCGCCGTATTGGCGATGGTCGAGCCCGATAGCGACGAGAAGATGGTGCCGCCGACGATCGCCACCAGCGACAGGCGCCCCGGCACGCGCGCGATCAGCTTGTCGATCGCGTCGATGGCGCGCCCGGCCACGCCGGTATGGAACATGATCTCGCCCATGAAGATGAACAGCGGGATCGGCAGCAGGGCGAAGCTCTGCACCGAGTCGGCGGCGTTGCGCACCAGCTGCATCACCCCGATCTCGCCGCCCATGAAGACCCAGGCGCCGATGAGGTTGGCGGCGAGGAACGCGAACACCACCGGCATGCCGATCGCCATGAACAGCAGCAGCATGCCGACGAGCAGGCCGAGGACCTGGTACCAGGCCACGGCTCAGGCCACTTCCCGCGTGCCGGCGTGCGCCGGCGGCCGCACCAGCCAGCGCAGGTAGACGCCCAGCAGGATGAGCATCACCGGCGGCATGCCGGCGTACACCCACCACTCCGGAAAGACGAAGCTCTTGTGCACCAGGGTGGCGCTCTCGTAGGAGCGCCAGGCGACGCGGCAGGCATAGAAGAACAGCACCACGCACACCGTGGCGCCCAGGACATCGGCGACGCGCCGCACCACCCGCCGCGCCGCCGGGGCGAGGCGCTCCACCACCAGCTCTATCGCGATGTGGCCTTCCTCGCGCAGCACCCACGGCGCGCCGAGGAAGGTGATCGCGTACAGCATGTACTCGGTCGCCTCGAACGACCAGGGGATCGAGAAGAGGCGCAGGTAGCGCGCCGCGACATC
This sequence comes from Burkholderiales bacterium, assembly GCA_036374055.1. Classification (GTDB taxonomy): domain Bacteria; phylum Pseudomonadota; class Gammaproteobacteria; order Burkholderiales; family SG8-39; genus SCGC-AG-212-J23. The sequence continues at coordinate 28,067 of DASUUN010000106.1, read as the reverse complement.
GACCAGGATCAGCACGACCAGCGAGCACAGCAGCGCCGCCGCGGCGAGCGCCAGCGCGTCGATCAGCGCATCAAACCACGAGCGCTTACTTGCCACTCAACAGCGGCCGCACTTTCCTCACGAACTCGGGATTGCCCTTGGCGAGCATTTCCCAGTACAGGTCCTCGGCCTTCTGCGCGAAGCCCGGCCCGAGGTCCACGTACTTGATGCCCGCCTTGTCCTGCACCGCCTGCTGCGCGCCGTCCTCGGCGGCGCGCCACTTCGGCCACTGGCCCTCGGCCCACAGGGCGACCTCGGTGAGGCACTGGCGCTGCGCGTTGTCGAGTCCCTTCCACTTGTCGAGATTGGCGAGGATCGCCACTGCCGCGCTGATGAAGCCCGGGCCGTAGCGATACTTGGTGTACTTGTGCCAGCCGAAGTCGGCGATGCCCCACAGCGGCCAGCCGTAGCCGTCGACGGCGCCGCGCTCGAGGCCGGTGTAGACCTCCGGCGGCGCCATGCGCACCGGCAGCGCGCCGAGCGACTTGAAGAACGCGTCGTAGATCGGCGTGGAGCGCAGGCGAAAGTCGTCGAACTTGCCGCCCTGCGCCGGCTTGCTGGTGTAGATGTGGAAACGCACGCCGTTCATCAGGTGCGTGAGGTACCAGGCGTTCAGCTTCCGGTTGTGCACCTCGTTGATGAGCTTCCAGGCGCCGTTCTTGCGCTGCTGAGCGGACTCGTTGCGCGCCACGCTGATCACGTCGCCTTCCGGCAGCGCGCCGACGTAGTAATTGGGCGGGCCGTAGTGCATGTCGACCACGCCGTTCTTGAGGGCGTTCCACTGCTCGAGCGACTTGATCGCCTCGGGGCCGACGGTGCTGATGCTCACCTTGCCGGCGCAGCGCTTGTTGACCTCGTTGGTGAAGCGCGCGAACTGCTGCACGTAAACCGCCTTCACCGGCAGGAATGCCGCGGCCTTGAGCTTGGCCTCGGCGGCGCCGGCGCCCGGCGCGAGCGACCCCAGTGCGAGCGCCGAGGCGCCCAGGATGAATCCGCGTCTGTGGTTCACGTTCCCTCCTCCTAAGAGCGTCGCAGTCTATCCAATTGTCCCGGGCGGCGGCAACAGCCGCAGGTGCCGGAAGAGCTCCACGTAGCGGCCGACCAGCTCGCGCTGGTAGGCGGCGAGGTCGCAGTCGCGCCAGTCGTACAGCCCCTGTCCTTCGCGCGCTCCGCGCTTGCCCTCCCGCATGAGGCGCTGCACGATGGCCGGCGGCTCGTAGCGCGGCGCGTCGAGCGCGCGCGCCATCGAGCGCGAGGCGTAATACAGGATGTCGAGGCCGCCGTAGTCGATGAACTCGCACAGTCCCATGGCGGCATAGCGCGGCCCGAAGCCCGCGCGCACCGCCTTGTCCACGTCCTGCGGCGTGGCCACGCCCTCCTCCACCAGCCGCGCCGCCTCGTTCATTGCCGCCGCCTGCAGCCGCGGCACGATGAACCCGGGCGACGGCGCGCAGCGCACCACTACCTTGCCGGCTGCCTCCAGCAGGGTCTTGAGCCTCTCGACAACAGTCTCGTCGGTGCTCTTCGCAGGACTGACCTCCACCAGCGGGATCAGAAAGGCGGGATTGAGGAAATGCGCGTTGATGAAGCGTTGCGGGTGCGTGACCAGCGCGGCGAGCGTGTCGGCCAGAAACGAAGAGGTGGTCGACGCGATGATCGCGTCCGGCCGCAGCGACCCGCAGGCGCGCGCCAGCGCATCGCGCTTCGCTTCGAGCGTTTCGGTCACGCCCTCGAACAGCACGTCGGCGGCCGCCAGCGCCTTCGGCGCTTCATCCAGGGAGACCACGCGGATGCGCCCGAGGATCGACGCCGTTTGACTGTCGTTCAGCACGCCGAGCTCGGCCAGCAAGGCGAGATTGGCCGCGATCTCGCCGAGCGCCGCCTCGCGCAGGCGCGCGCTGTCCGCCGCCGCTCGCGGCTTGAAATCCACGATGTCGACCGGGTAGCCGGCATAGGCGAACACGTGTCCTATGCCGCGCCCCATGCGTCCGGCGCCGAGGGCGGCGATCCTCATTTGAGAAGGTCCAGCATTTCTGCCCGGCTCAGTCGGCTCAACCCGAGGTTCTCCAGCGTCCGCCCGGTGGCACGCAGGTCCCGGCCCAGCACGGCCGAGCCGAGCGCGAGCAGGCCGCGCGCCACCGGGCAGGGCACCCCGGCCCATTCGCACACGGACACCAGGAAGGCCAGCCCATGCTCCACGTCCTCGCGCATGTAGCGGTGCCCGGTGAGCACGATGCGCTCCCGCCAGTCCTTGGAGTCGGTGAGCTTCTTGTGCACCCTCCGCCCGTACATCCATTCGTCGCCGTCGGCGCGGTAGTGGTCGGCGAGCGGAAAATGCGGCGCCGCATAGCCGAGCGCCACGCGCGCCGCGATACGCTCGGCATCGAGCGCGTCGGTCACGCGCCGGATGGACGGCTGCGTGCCTTCGTCGTGGATGTCCCAGCGCTCGAAGTGCTCCAGGGGTCCGGCGTTCATGAAGATGAGCGGCGGATGGATGACCGGCCCGGCGTTCATCAGCGCCGCCGACAGCGCATCTTCGACGGGTTCGATGGAGGGAAACGCCTTTTTCAACCGGGACAGCGCGAAATCGGCGCTTCGTGCGGGAAAAACTCCCGTCGGCAGCCGGGTGGCACGCGCGGTGATCGCCGCGGTGGCCGGGCCGTGCTTGCGCGTGAGCCAGGGCAGCGTGCCCGTCTCGGCGAAGGCGAAATCCGCGCGGCTGCCCGATGCTCTGACGATCCGGGACATGACGTAGGAGCCGAAGGTGCCGGGGGCAAGGAACACCACCTGCCCCTCGGCAAGGTGCGGCGCGAGGCGCGCCGCATTCTCCTCCTGGGTGAACGCGGGATCGGGCATCACCAGCAGCTCTGCGCCATGCACGGCCTCCGCGATGTCTTTGCAGGGCAAGGCGATGCGGGCGGGACGCTCGCCCTCTGCATCCTTCAGCGTAACCACCCCATCCGCGGGCAAGGCGGCGGCGTTGCGCCGCCACCAGCGCACTTCGTGGCCCTTCTCGGTCAGGTCGGCGGCGCAGGCGTACGCGCCGTTGCCGCCGCCCAGCACGGCGATCCTCATGGGCCGATGCTACCGCCATCAGCCGGCGAACAGGTCCACCAGTTGCTCGCGCAGCCAGCGGTTGCCGGGATCGGCGTCGAAGCGCTCGTGCCAGTGCAGCGCGACTTCGGCGGACGGAATCGGCACCGGCGGCGCAAGCGAGCGGAACGCGCCGCGGCGCTCGAACACGCGCGCCACCCTGGCCGGCAGCGTGAGGATCAGGTCGCTGCGCTCCAGCACCATCGGCACCACGGTGAAGTGCGGCACGCGCAGCACGATGCGCCGCGCAAGGCCGGCGCGCTCGAGCGACTCCTCCACCACGTGGTGCCCGCCGCGGTAAGTCACCACCACGTGCGAGGCCTCGAGGAATTCCTTCTTCGTCAGCGTTCTTATGGGATGGTCGGCGCGCAGCAGGCAGACGTAGGGATCGCGGAACAGCGCCTTGCGCGACACGGGGGGCCCCAGCCCGCGAAGAAAGCCCATGGCGATGTCCAGGCTGCCGACGGCGAGCGCATCGCCGATGTCCTCGGGCTCCAGCCCGACGGCTTCCAGCCGCACCCCCGGCGCGCGCTTGCGCAGCCGCTCGACCAGCGGCGGGAGGAACTCGATCTGGCCCAGGTCCGACATGTAGAAGCGAAAGCTGCGCTCCGAGCTCGCCGGATCGAATCCGGGGCCGTGCGCAAGCGCCGAGTCGAGCAGGGCGAGCGCCTGGCGCACCGGCTCGGCCAGCGCCCGCGCGAAAGGGGTCGGCTCCATGCCTTGCGAGGTGCGCAGGAAAAGGGCGTCGCCGAACGCGGCGCGCAGCCGGGCAAGCGCGTTGGATACGGCCGGCTGTGTCAGGCCGAGCTGGGCGGCGGCCGTGGTCACGCTGCGGCCGCGCAACACCGCGTCGAACACCAGAAGCAGGTTCAGGTCGAGGTCGCGAACATTCATGACCGTGATTCGTATCATGACCATCATCAATTTGACAAATGATCGCCCGAAGGCCGAGCATTACCCCATGGAGCGGTCCTTCAAGGAGGAGGTCGCCAAGCTGAAGCTCGGCGAGGGCGACACTTTCCACGGCGAAGCGATTCTCGCGGTCACCAAGGCGCTGCTGCAGTCGGGCGTGTCCTACGTCGGCGGCTACCAGGGGGCGCCGGTGTCCCACGTCATGGATGTGCTGAACGACGCGCGCGACATCCTCGACGATCTCGGCGTGCACGTGGAGACCAACGCCAACGAGGCCGGCGCCGCGGCGATGCTCGGCGCGTCGATCAACTACCCGATGCGCGGCGCGGTCGCGTTCAAGTCCACCGTCGGCACCAATGTCGCCTCCGACGCGCTTTCCAACCTGGCCTCCGCCGGCGTCAGGGGCGGCACGGTCATCGTGCTGGGCGAGGACTACGGCGAAGGCGCCTCGATCATCCAGGAGCGCAGCCACGCCTTCGCCATGAAGTCGCAGATCTGGCTGTTCGACCCGCGGCCCAACCTGCCCAAGATCGTCGAGATGGTCGAGCAGGGCTTCGAGCTTTCGGAGGCCTCCAGCACGCCGGTGATGCTCGAATTGCGCATCCGCGCCTGCCACGTCCAGGGCAGCTTCCGCACCAAGGAAAACCAGAAGGGGCTCTACTCGAAGAAGAATTTCCTGCAGGACCCCGACTTCGACTACAACCGCATCTGCCTGCCCCCGGCGACCTACGCTCAGGAGAAGCACAAGGTCGAGGTGCGCTGGCCCGCGGCCGTGAAGTTCATCCGGGAAAGAAAGCTGAACGAGCTCTTCGATGGCGGCATGGCCGAGCTCGGCATCCTCTGCCAGGGCGGCCTGTACAACGCGGTGATCCGCGCGCTGCAGATGCTCGGCCTCGCCGATCCTTTCGGCGTTTCGCGCGTGCCGATCTACTGCATGAACGTGACCTACCCCATGGTGCCCGAGGAGCTGCTGGAATTCTGCGCCGGCAAGCGGCAAGTGCTGGTGGTCGAGGAAGGCCAGCCCGCGTTCATCGAGGAGCAGGTGCTGGCGACCCTGCGCCGTTACGGCGCAGATGGCGTCAAGCTGCGCGGCAAGGACGTGCTGCCGATGGCGGGCGAGTACACCGGCGAAGTGGTTCTGACGGGAATTTCGAAGTTCCTCGCCCGTGAAGAAGCGATAAAGCCCATACAGGAACTGAAGCAAAATGCTGCGGCGCTGCTCGGCGGCCTGCCGGCGCGGCCGCCCGGCTTCTGCGTGGGCTGCCCGGAGCGGCCGGTGTTCTCCGCGATGAAGCTGCTGGAGAAGGAGAGCGGCAAGTTTCACCTCTCGGCCGACATAGGCTGCCACCTCTTCTCCACCCTGCCGCCGTTCAACATCGGCAACACCGTGCTCGGCTACGGCCTGGGCCTCGCCTCCAACTCGGCGGTGCACCCGATGTTCGGCAAGCGCACGGTGACCATGATGGGCGACGGCGGCTTCTGGCACAACGGCCTCACCAGCGGCATCGCCAACACCGTGTTCAACAGGAACGACGGCATCCTGGTGATCATGAAGAACGGCTACAGCTCGGCCACCGGCACGCAGGAGCTGCCCTCCTCGCCCCAGCACAGCGAAAGCAAGGCTTCGCAGATGAGCATGGAGCGCGCGCTCGAGGGCATCGGGGTCGAGTGGATGAAGACCGTGAACAACTACGACGTCGGCGCCACGATGAAGGTCCTGAAGGAGGCGATGACGACGAAGCAGCAGGGCCTCAAGGTCATCATCGCCGAAGGCGAATGCCAGCTCGAGCGCCAGCGCAAGCTCAGGCCGGTCGTTGCGAAGCAGTTGTCCGAAGGCAAACGCACGGTGCGCGTGAAGTACGGGGTCGACGAGGACACCTGCACCGGCGACCACTCGTGCATCCGCCTGTCGGGCTGCCCGACGCTCACCCTCAAGGACAACCCCGACCCGCTGCGGCGCGACCCGGTGGCCACCGTGATCGACGGCTGCGTGGGCTGCGGGCTGTGCGGCGAGAACGCCCACGCGGCGGTGCTCTGCCCGTCTTTCTACCGCGCGGAAGTCATCCAGAACCCCACGTGGTGGGACAAGCTATGGAACGGCAGTTCACCAAGGAAATAGAGTCCCTGCGTCTGGGTGACGGCGAGACCTTCCACGGCGAGGGCATCCTCGCGGTGACCAAGGCGCTGCTGCAGTCGGGCGTGTCCTACGTCGGCGGCTACCAGGGCGCGCCGGTGTCGCACCTGCTCGACGTCATGGTGCAGGCGCGCGACTACATGGACGAGCTCGGCGTGCACGTCGAGGCCTGCACCAGCGAGGCTTCGGCGGCCGCGATGCTCGGGGCCTCGATCAACTACCCGGCGCGCGGCGCGGTCACCTGGAAGTCGATCGTCGGCACCAACGTCGCCGCCGACGCCCTGTCCTACCTCGCCAGCGCCGGCGTGATGGGCGGCACGCTGATCGTGCTGGGCGAAGACTACGGCGAGGGCGGCGTGGTCGCGCAGGAGCGCAGCCATGCCTTCGCCCTGAAGTCGCTCATGTGGCTGCTCGACCCGAGGCCCAACCTGGAGACCATCGTCACGATGGTCGAGCGCGGCTTCGAGCTGTCCGAGGCGTCGAACACGCCGGTGATGATGGAGCTGCGCATCCGCGCCTGTCACGTCAGAGGCAGCTTTACCTCGAAGAAGAACGTTTCCCCTTCGGTTTCGACACGGCAGAAGCTGGACGGGCCGCCGAAGGAATTCATCTACGATCGCCTGGCCCACCCGCCGGCCACCTTCCGCCAGGAAAAGCTCAAATCCGAGGTGCGCCTGCCCGCCGCGCGCAAGTTCATCCTCGAGCAACGGCTGAACGAGGTATTTCCGGGAACCGAGGACGTGGGCCTGATCGTCCAGGGCGGGCTCTACAACGGCCTCATGCGGGCGCTGCGCACTCTCGGGCTCGCCGACCAGTTCGGGACCAGCCGTCTGCCGATCCTCGCGCTGAACGTAGTGTACCCGCTGGTTCCCGAGGAGCTGATCGCGTTTTCGAAGGACAAGAAGGCCGTGCTGGTGCTCGAGGAAGGCCAGCCCGAGTTCATCGAGCAGGAAGTCGCCACCGTCCTGCGGCGCGCCGACGTCCAGGCCAGGCTGCACGGCAAGGACTGCATGCACATGGCGGGCGAGTACAGCTCGGAAGCCATGGTCCGCGGCATCGCCAGGTTTCTGGCCCAACACGCTGCGCACCTGGATACTTCGCCGGGTTCCCAGTGGTTGAATGAAGTAAAAACCACCAGAGAGAACGCATCCGCGCTGCTCGGCGCCCTTCCGCAGCGCCCACCGACGTTCTGCGTCGGCTGCCCGGAGCGCCCGGTGTTCTCGGCGATGAAGCTGGTGGCGCAGGACATCGGCCGGCCGCACGTGTCGATGGACGTCGGCTGCCATGCCTTCGCGTCGTTCGAGCCCTTCTCCCAGGGCAATACGCTGCTCGGCTACGGCATGAGCCTCGCGAGCGCCGCCGGCGTGGGGCCGATGTCGACGAAGCGCCCGGTTGCGGTCATGGGCGACGGCGGCTTCTGGCACAACGGCCTGCTGTCCGGCGTGGCCTCGAACCTCCTCAACCGCGGCGACGGCGTGCTGGTGGTGATGAAGAACGGCTATGCCTCGGCCACCGGCACGCAGGAGCTGATCTCCTCGCCCACCGAAGAGGCGCGCGAGCAGGCGCGGGGGCAAAGCGCGGCGCACTCGGACCGCACGATCGAGAACACGCTCAAGGGCCTGGGGGTGAAATGGCTGCGGACGGTCAACAACTACCGCGTCGGCGACATGGCGAAGGCGTACCGCGAGGCGATGACCACGCCCGAAAAGGGCCTCAAGGTCATCGTCGCCGAAGGCGAATGCCAGCTTGAGCGGCAGCGCAGGCTCAAACCCGGGGTTGCCAAACAACTTTCCCTGGGCAAACGCGTGGTGCGCGTGAAATACGGCGTCGATGAAGACACCTGCACCGGCGACCACTCGTGCATCCGGCTCTCCGGCTGCCCGACGCTCACGGTCAAGGACAATCCCGACCCGCTGCGCCGCGACCCGGTCGCCACGGTGATCGACGGCTGCGTGGGCTGCGGGCTGTGCGGCGAGAATGCGCACGCCGCGGTGCTGTGCCCGTCCTTCTACCGCGCCGAAGTCATCCAGAACCCCAGCCTGTGGGACCGACTGATGAGCAGGATCCGTGGCATCTAATCCCATGTCCCTTCCCGATCGCCCGATCACCCTCCTCATCGCCGCGCTCGGCGGCGAAGGCGGCGGCGTCATGGCCGACTGGCTGATGGAAGCGGCCACGCAATGCGGCTTCCCCGCGCAGGCCACCTCGATTCCGGGCGTCGCCCAGCGCACCGGGGCCACCACGTATTACCTGGAGATCTTTCCTTCCAGGAGAGAAGACCTCGGCGGGAGGGAGCCCGTGCTGTCGCTCACGCCGAGCCCGGGCAACGTGGACATCATGGTGGCCTCGGAGCTGGTCGAGGCCGGGCGCGCCATGCAGAACGGCTTCGTGAGCCCCGAGCGCACGACGCTGATCGCCTCGACGCACCGCATCTACGCCACGGTGGAGAAGATGCAGATGGCCGACGGGCGCTTCGACAGCGAGCGCGTGGTCGCCGCCGCCGGCGAGCTGGCGAAAAGGGCCGTGCTGTTCGACATGCGCAAGCTCGCGCAGGAGAGCGGCACGGTGATCAACGCCGTGCTGTTTGGCGCGATGGCCGGCAGCGGCGTGCTGCCGCTGCCGCGCGAGGCCTGCGAGCAGGCGATCCGCCGCGGGGGACGCGGCGCGGATGCCAGCCTGCGCGGCTTCGCCGCCGGCTTCGACATCGCCGCCGGGCAGCGGCCCGCGCCGGAGCAGGCGGCACCGCCGAAGCGCGCGACCGGCCTGGAAGAGATATTGAGCCTTTCCATCGAGAGGCTGAAGGATTACCAGAGCGAGCGGTATGCCGCTCTGTTTCAAGAGCGCATAAAACCCTTTCTCTCCGGGGATGCGAAGCTTGCGGCCGAGGTCGCACGCCACCTCGCCTTGTGGATGGCGTACGAGGACATCATCCGAGTAGCCGACCTGAAAACGCGCGCCAGCCGCTTCGAGCGTGTGCGCCGCGAGGTGGGGGCGAGGGAGCACGAGCCGGTGGTGGTCATCGACTACCTCAAGCCTGGGGTCGAGGAGTTCGCCTCCGTGCTGCCGGCGTTTCTCGGCAGGAGGCTGGTCGCCTGGGCCGAGCGGCGCGGCAAGCTCGACGCCTACAACGTCGGCATGCACATCAAGACCTCCAGCCTGGGCGGCTACCTCCTGGTGCGCTCGCTCGCCTGGCTCAGGCCCTGGCGGCCGCTCAGCTACCGCTACGGCGAGGAGCAGCAGCTCATCGAAGGCTGGCTGGGGCTGGTCGCCGATGCCGCCAGGCGCGACACTGGGCTCGCGCTTGAGGTCGCCGAATGCGCCCGCCTGATCAAGGGCTACGGCGAGACGCACCGCCGCGGCAAGGCGAACTTCCTCGCCATCGTGGACGCCCTGATCCAGAACCCCGCCACCTCGAGCCCGCGCGAGCAGTCGGCCGCCATCCGCAAAGCGCGCGAGGCGGCGCTCGCCGACCCCGAAGGCAAGGCGCTCGGCAGCGCCCTGGGCAAGCCGGTCGTCTGGCTCAAGCCCGTCGCCCGCACGTAGAATGCCTTTTTAAGGAAGGAATTACTCATGGCCAGCGTCCCACAACCCAGCATCGGCGCCGCGCGGCAGGATCTCTACCGCCGCATGGACAGGAGCAACCTCGCCCCGCTGTGGGAGGTGCTGCACAACCTCATCCCGAACGAGCCCTCCACGCCGTGCAAGCCGGCGCTGTGGAAGTACCGCGACGCCCGCCCCTACCTGATGGAGGCCGGCAAGCTCATCACGGCCAAGGAGGCCATCCGCCGCGTGCTGGTTCTCGAGAATCCGGGCATGCGCGGCGAGTCGTGCATCACGCAGAGCCTGTACGCCGGCCTGCAGCTCATCCTGCCCGGCGAGATCGCGCCCAGCCACCGCCACTCGCAGTCGGCGCTGCGCTTCATCGTCGAGGGCTCGGGTGCCTACACCGCGGTCGACGGCGAGCGCACCACGATGCACCCGGGCGATTTCATCATCACGCCCTCCTGGACCTATCACGATCACGGCAACCCCGGAAGCGAGCCCGTGGTGTGGATGGACGGGCTCGATATCCGCATCGTGCAAACCTTCGGCGCCCAGTTCCACGAGGTGTACCCCGAGGAAGTGCAGCCGGTGTCGCGCAGCGAGGGGGCCGCGACCGCGCGCTTCGGCAGCGGCCTGGTGCCGCTGGACACCCGCCCGCCCTTCGGCAAAACCTCGCCGATCTTCAACTACCCTTACGGGCGCAGCCGCGAAGCGCTCGAGGTGCTGTCGAAGGACCAGGATCCCGATCCGTGCCACGGCTGGAAGATGCAGTTCACCAATCCCCTGACCGGCGGGCATGCCATGCCCACCATCGCGGCCTTCATCCAGCTGCTGCCCAAGGGCTTGCGCACGCAGCCTTACCGCTGCACCGACGGGACGATTTTTTCGGTTGTGGCGGGAAGCGGCTCGGTGGTCGTCGGCCAGGAAAGATTCCAGTTCGAGCCGCGCGACACCTTCGTCGTGCCTTCCTGGATGCCGCTGACGCTCGAGGCGCAGGACGAGACGGTGCTGTTCTCGTTCTCAGACCGCCCCGGCCAGGAGGCGATGGGCCTGTGGAGGGAAAAGCGCGGATGAACGCCCCGGCGGACAAGGCGTTCCTCAACCGCGAGTACAACAACCGGGAGCTGGTGCCCGACCACGGGCAGTACTTCGCACGCTGGGGCGACGCCTCGGCGCGCGCGCGCAGCATCATGACGTGCCACCTCGACATACCCTACGGCGATGCGACCGGAGAAACCGTCGATATCTTCCCGGCGCGCAAGGGCGACGGCAGCTGCCTGATGTTCATCCACGGCGGCTACTGGCGTGCCCTGGACAAGAAGGATCATTCGTTCCTCGCGCCGGCCTGGGTCGACGCCGGCGTGTCGCTGGCGGTGGTGAACTACGATTTGTGCCCGAAGGTGACCATCGAGGAAATCGTGCAGCAGATGCTGCGCGCCAGCCGCTGGCTGTGGCTGCATGCCGAGGACTACGGCATGGACCAGGACCGGCTTTACGTCGGCGGGCATTCAGCCGGCGGGCACCTCACGGCGATGCTGATGTGCGCCCTGTATCCGGTGCTCGACCGCGCGCTTCCCAAGGACCTGTGGAAGGGCGCGCTCGCGATCAGCGGCGTCTACGACCTGCGGCCGCTGGTCCACGTCGACTTCCTGCAGCCCGACCTGCGCCTCGACGAAGCGAGCGCCCTCAAGCTGTCGCCGGCTTTCATGAGCCCGGCGACGCGCGCACCCGTCATGACCTGCGTCGGCGCCGACGAGTCGAGCGAGTTCCTGCGGCAGAACGCGCTCATCGGCGAGCGCTGGCGCGCCGCCTTCGCAGGCGACGTCGCGATGCCGGGCCGCCATCACTTCTCCGTGCTGGACGACCTCGCCGACCAGAGGAGCCCGCTTTTCGCCGGCGCGCGCCGGCTCATGAAACTGGACAAATGAACGAGTACCTCCACTCCGGGCGCTTCGTCGACAGCGCCCACCCCGCCGTAATCCGGTTCTCGGCGGAAAACTCCCCCGGGAAGAGCCACCGCGAGAGGGCCGTGTCCCTGTACTACGCGATCCGCGACGGGATCCGCTACAACCCTTTCCAGAATTTCCTGCTGGACGACGCGTACCGCGCCTCCGCATGCCTGGAAACCGGCGAGGGCTGGTGCGTTCCCAAGGCGGCGCTGCTCGCGGCCTGCGCTCGCGCCGTCGGCATCCCGGCGCGCGTAGGCTATGCGGACGTCAAGAACCACCTCACCACGCCGGCCCTCACCGCCAGGATGGGCACGGACCTGTTCGTGTACCACGGCTTCGCCGAGCTGCTGCTGGACGGCAAGTGGGTGAAGGCGACGCCGGCGTTCAACCTCAGCCTGTGCACCAGGTTCCGGGTGAAGCCGCTGGAGTTCGACGGCACCGAGGACTCGATTTTCCATCCCTTCGACGAGGACAACCGCCGGCACATGGAGTACGTGCGCGAGCGCGGCAGCTACGCCGACGTCCCGGCCGACGAAATCAGGCGGGTTTTCGAGGCCACCTACCCGAAGTACTACAACCTCGGGCCCGACGCGCAGAAGGAAAGCTTCGCGCCCGCCTGATGCGCTCTCTGCTCGAGGAGAGCTTCCGGGCCGCGGTCTCGGCTGCGGACCCGCTGCAGATTCTCGCGCCGCACCTCCCGCCGCCGCCCCGGGGCCGCACCTTCGTGGCCGCCGCCGGCAAGGCCGCCGCCTCGATGGCCCTTGCCGTGGAAAACCACTTTTCTTCCCGCGTCGAAGGTATCGCCATCACCCGGTACGGGCACGGCCTGCCGACGAACAGGATTCGTGTGGTCGAGGCGGGCCATCCGGTCCCGGATGAAGCCGGCGAAGCCGCGGCGCGCGAGATTCTGCAGCGGACCAGCCAGCTGGGAGAGGACGACCTGCTGCTTGCCCTGCTCTCCGGCGGCGGCTCGAGCTTGCTGTCGCTGCCCGCCCCGGACATTCCCATGGCGGATCTCAAGTCGGTGACCCAGCAACTGCTGCGCAGCGGCGCCGCCATCCAGGAGATGAACACGGTGCGCAAGCACCTTTCCGCCATCCACGGCGGGCGCCTTGCCGCCGCCAGCCGCGCGCCGGTGGTGGCCCTCATCATTTCCGACGTTACCGGCGACGATCCCACGCACATCGCCTCGGGCCCCTGCGCCCCCGACCCCACGACCTATGCCGATGCGCTGGCAATCCTCAGGCGCTATCGCGTCGACGCACCGGTTTCCGTGAAGACGAAATTCGAGAAGGGCGCGGACGAAACGCCCAAGCCCGGGAACCGGGCATTCGCGCACGTACAGAACAAGGTCATCGCGACTGCGCATCGCTCGCTCGAGGCCGCGGCGACGGTGTTCTCGCGGAAAGGCATCCAGCCCGTGATCCTCGGCGACACGATTACCGGGGAAGCCGCCGAGGTCGCCAAGGTCTTCGCTTCCCTCGTGAGGGAAATGCAGCAGTACAGCGCGCCGTTCCAGCCGCCCGTGGCGCTCATATCGGGAGGCGAATGCACCGTCACCCTGGCCGGCGAAGGCGGCCGCGGCGGGCGCTGCACGGAGTTCCTGCTGTCGCTCGGCATCGAGACCGGCGGCATCTGGGCCATCGCCGCGGACACCGACGGCATCGACGGCTCGGAGGACAACGCCGGCGCCATTCTCACGCCCGATTCGATGAAGCGCGGCGCGGACGCCCAGTCGCTTCTGGCGAAGCATGACAGCTACGGCTTCTTCAGCGCGCTCGGCGACCTGGTCGTCACCGGCCCGACGTTAACCAATGTCAACGACTACCGGGCGATCCTGGTCGCTTGACGACTTATTACGGATGGCGCGGCGTGAAGTCCCTAGACTCGGATCATGGACCACACCGCGCCCAGGCCGCGCGAAGGCCTGCTGGACAACACCCAGATCACCGCGGGACGCTACATCGCCCACGTCGCCGTGCCGTGCCGCAATCTCGAGGAGGCTGCCCGCTGGTACGCGGAAGTCCTGGGCGCGCAACCGGTGCGGATTCTGAAGGACCGCGTCACCTTCAGCTTCGGCGGCGTGCTGCAGCTGGTCTGCCACCTGGAGCGGCGCGCGATCGAGCTCAATCCGCGCGCCTACCCCCGGCATTTCGGCCTGACGTTCCTGCGCATGGAGGATTTCTCGAGACTGAAGGACCATGTCGAGAGGCTGGGAATCAAGTTTCTCGTGCGTCCGCGGGCCCGATTCGCGCACAGCGCGCACGAGCACCGGACCTTCATGGTGGTCGATCCCTCCGGCAACGTAGTCGAGTTCAAGTGCTACGTCCTGCCGGAGTGCAGCTACTAGGAGCTCAAGCGGCTTTCGCTTCTTTCTTCCTGGCGGGCTTCTTCTCGTCCGCCTTCGGCGCTTCTGCCGTATCGTCGGCGCGGTCCATCAGGCTGACCAGCGCGAGCGGGGCGTTGTCGCCCTTGCGGAAGCCGGTCTTGAGAATGCGCAGGTAGCCGCCGTTCCTCTTGGCGAAGCGCGGGCCGAGGTCGTCGAACAGCTTGGTGACGATGTCGCGGTCGCGCAGCCGGTCGAAGGCGAGGCGCCGGTTGGCGAGGCTCGGCTTCTTGCCGAGGGTGATCATCGGCTCAACCACGCGGCGCAGCTCCTTCGCCTTGGGCAGGGTGGTGGTGATCTGCTCGTGGCGCAGGAGCGACACCGTCATGTTGCGCAGCATCGCGAGCCGGTGGCTCGTGGTGCGGCCGAGTTTTCTGAGTCCCAGTCCGTGACGCATGTCAGACCCTGTGCTCCAGGCCGGCGGGCGGCCAGTTTTCCAGCTTCATGCCGAGGGTGAGCCCGCGCGAGGCGAGCACCTCCTTGATTTCGTTCAGCGACTTGCGGCCGAGGTTGGGCGTCTTCAGCAGCTCCGTCTCGGTGCGCTGGATCAGGTCGCCGATGTAGTAGATGTTCTCCGCCTTCAGGCAGTTGGCCGAGCGCACGGTGAGCTCGAGGTCGTCGACCGGGCGCAGCAGGATCGGGTCCACCGCGGGCGACTTCGGCTGCTCGGTGGGCATCGCGGTGCCTTCGAGCTGCGCGAAAACCGAGAGCTGGTCCACCAGCACGCGCGCGGCGTAGCGGATGGCCTCCTCCGGCTCGATGGCGCCGTTGGTCTCGATGTCCATGATCAGCTTGTCAAGGTCGGTGCGCTGCTCGACGCGCGCGGACTCCACTGCGTAGGACACCCGCCGCACCGGGCTGAACGAGGCGTCCAGGATGATGCGTCCGATGCCCTTGGTCTCCTCGGGCAGGTAGCGCATGTTGCCCGGCAAGTAGCCGCGCCCGGACTCGACCTTGATCTGCATCTCGAGCTTGCCGCCCGAGGCGAGGTGCGCGATGACGTGGTCCGGGTTGACGATCTCGACGTCGTGGGAAGGCTCGATGTCGGCCGCGGTCACGGCGCCGTTGGTCCCGGACTTCTTCAGCGTCAGGATGGCCTCGCTGCGGTTGTGCAGGCGGAACACCACCCCCTTGAGGTTGAGCAGGATGTCGACCACGTCCTCGCGGATGCCGTCGAGGGTGGAGTACTCGTGCACCACGCCCGCGATCTGCACCTCGGTGGGCGCGTAGCCGGGCATCGAGGACAGCAGCACGCGGCGCAGCGCGTTGCCGAGCGTGTGGCCGTAGCCGCGCTCGAACGGCTCCATCGTTACCCGGGCGTGGTTCGGGGAAAGGTTCTGAACGTCGACAATGCGCGGCTTGAGGAATCCCGATTGCGGCATAAGCTCCGGTCCTGGTTGCTTACTGGTTACTTCGAGTACAGCTCGATGATGAGGCTTTCGTTGATGGTCGACGAAAGGTCGGCGCGGGCGGGCAGCGCCTTGAGCGTGCCCTTCAGCGACTTGGCGTCCACTTCCAGCCAGTCGGGCTGGCCGCGCGAAGCGGTGGCCTCGGCCGCCGCCTTGATGCGCAAGTGCTCCTTGGCCTTGCCGGCCACCTCGATGACGTCGCCGGGGCGCACCTGGTAGGACGGAATGTTGACGCGCTTGCCGTTGACCAGGATGGCGTTGTGGCGCACCACCTGGCGCGCTTCGCTGCGCGAGGCGCCGAAGCCCATGCGGTAGGCGACGTTGTCCAGGCGCGATTCGAGCAGCTGCAGCAGCCGCTCGCCGGTGACGCCCTTGGAGCGCGACGCCTCGGCATAGGTCTTGCGGAACTGGCGCTCGAGCACGCCGTAGATACGGCGCACCTTCTGCTTCTCGCGCAGCTGCTTGCCGTAGTCGGAGAGGCGCGCGCCGCTCTTCTGGCCGTGCTGGCCGGGTGCGTAGGCGCGCCGCTCGATGGCGCACTTGTCGGTAAAGCATTTCTCGCCCTTCAGGAAGAGCTTCTCGCCCTCCCGGCGGCACTGGCGGCACTTCGCGTCCAGGACTCTGGCCATGCTTGCTCCTTAAACCCGCCGCCGCTTGGGCGGCCGGCAGCCGTTATGCGGAATCGGCGTGACGTCGGCGATGCTGCCGATCTTGAGGCCGATCGCGTTCAGCGCGCGCACCGCCGATTCCCGGCCGGGTCCGGGGCCCTTGATGCGCACTTCGATGTTCTTCACGCCGCACTCCTGCGCGGCGCGCCCGGCGCGCTCGGCAGCGACCTGCGCTGCGAACGGCGTGGACTTGCGCGAGCCCTTGAAGCCGGCGTTGCCGGAAGTGGCCCACGACAGGACGTTGCCCTGGCGATCGGTGATGGTCACGATCGTGTTGTTGAACGAGGCATGCACGTGCGCGATGCCTTCGGCGACGTTCTTCTTGACCTTCTTGCGCGCGCGCGCCTGCGCGGTCTGCGCGAGTTCCTGCCGGGTGGGGGCGTTCCTACTGGCCATGGGTCATTTTCCTTAGGCTACCTTTCCTGCCTGGACGTTCAGCTTCACTGCGGCCTTGCGCGGCCCCTTGCGCGTGCGCGCGTTGGTGCGGGTGCGCTGGCCGCGCACCGGCAGGCCCTTGCGGTGGCGAAAGCCCCGGTAGCAGCTCAGGTCCATCAGCCGCTTGATCGACATCGACACCTCGCGGCGCAGATCGCCTTCCACCGTGAGCCGCTGCACGCTTTCGCGCAGGCGGTCGAGCTCGGCGTCGTTCAAGTCCTTGATCTTGCGCGAGCCCTGTACGCCGGCGGCGGCGCAAATGGCCTGGGCGCGCGCGCGGCCGATGCCGTAGATCGCGGTGAGCGCGATCTCGGCGTGCTGGTGATTCGGGATGTTGATGCCTGCAATTCGAGCCATGATGAGTTGCCTTGGGCGGAACCCGCAATTATATCTGTTGTGTCAAGGCCTTATCAACCCTGACGTTGCTTGTGCCGCGGATCCGAGCAAATGATCCGCACCACGCCTTTGCGCCGCACGACCTTGCACTTGCGGCAGATCCTCTTCACTGAAGCCATGACTTTCATAAGTACCTCACTTCGCCCTGAACGTTATGCGACCCTTGGTGAGGTCGTACGGCGTCAGCTGTACCGTTACCTTGTCCCCGGGCAGGATGCGGATGTAGTTCATCCGCATCTTTCCCGAAATGAAGGCATGGATCACATGCCCGTTTTCCAGCTTCACCCGGAAGGTCGCGTTCGGCAGGTTCTCGACGACTTCCCCCTGCATCTCGATGACGTCTTCCTTGGGCATTCTTCCCTTCAGCGAACCCCGGGCAGCCCGCCCTTGAAGTTGGCCTTGCGCAGCAGGCTTTCGTACTGGTGCGTCATGACGTAGGCCTGCACCTGCGACATGAAATCCATGGTCACCACGACGATGATCAGCAGCGACGTGCCGCCAAAATAGAAGGGCACGTTCCAGCGCAGGATCAGGAACTCGGGCAGCAGGCATACCGCGGTGACGTAGATCGCCCCCGCCAGCGTCAGCCGCGTGAGAATCCTCTCAACGTAGCGCGCCGTCTGGTCCCCGGGCCGGATGCCCGGCACGAAGGCGCCCGACTTCTTCAGATTGTCGGCGGTTTCCTTCGGGTTGTACTGCAGCGCGGTGTAGAAGAAGCAGAAGAAGATGATCAGCGCCGCGTACATCATCACGTAGATCGGCTGACCGGGGCTGAGCGTCCCGGCAATGTCGCGCAGCCACGTCAGTCCCTCGCTCGAGGCGCCGAACCAGCCGAGCAGCGTGGCCGGGAACAGGATGAGCGATGAGGCGAAAATCGGCGGAATGACGCCGGCCATGTTCAGCTTGAACGGCAGGTGCGAGCTCTGACCGCCGTAGACGCGGTTGCCCACCTGGCGCTTGGCGTAGTTCACCAGGATCTTGCGCTGCCCGCGCTCGACGAAGCACACCAGGGCGGTGACCACGAGTACCGCGACGGCGATGAGCAGCGCGGTGAGCGGGTGCATCGCGCCGGTCCGCACCAGCTCCAGCGTGCCGGCGATGGCGGTCGGCAGCCCGGCGGCGATGCCGGCGAAGATGATGAGCGAGATGCCGTTGCCCAGGCCGCGCTCGGTGATCTGCTCGCCGAGCCACATCAGGAACATGGTCCCGGTGACCAGCGTGGTCACCGCGGTGATGCGGAACATCAACCCCGGCTCCAGCACCAGGCCGGCCTGCGACTCGAGAGCAATGGAGATCCCGGTGGCCTGGAACAGCGCCAGGAAGAGCGTGCCGTAGCGCGTGTATTGAGTAATCTTGCGGCGGCCCGCCTCGCCCTCCTTGCGCAGCTGGTCCAGATGCGGGCTGACCGCCGTCATCAGCTGCATGATGATCGAGGCGGAGATGTACGGCATGATCCCCAGAGCGAAGATGGTGAAGCGCGACAGCGCGCCGCCCGAGAACATGTTGAACATGCCCAGGATGCCGCCCTGCTGGCCGGCGAACAGGTCGGCCAGGACGTTCGGGTCGATGCCGGGCACCGGGATGTGCGCGCCGATGCGGAACACCACCAGCGCAAGCAGCAGGAAAATCAGCCGCTTCTTGAGGTCGCCGTACTTGGAAGCCTTGCCGACGTTGGGAAGTGCGGTTGCCATTTACGCCTTCGGCGCCTCTTTCTTCGGCAGTTTCTTAACGACCGCCGCGGCTTCGGCGACCTCGACCGTGCCGCCGGCCGACTCGATGGCGGAGCGGGCGCCCTTGGACACCTTCACGTCGCCCTTGACGCTTACTTTCTTGGACAGCTTCCCGGACAGGATGATCTTCGCCCCGAGCGCCTTCTTCGACACGATGCCCGCGGCCTGCAGCGCGGCAAGATCCACGTCGTTCACCTGGAGCGCTTCGAGCTCGCTGAGACGAACTTCGACGACATCCATGTGGGTGAGCGAGGTGAAGCCGCGCTTGGGCAGGCGCCGATGCAGCGGCATCTGGCCGCCCTCGAAGCCCACCTTGTGGTAGCCGCCCGAGCGCGCCCGCTGGCCCTTGTGGCCGCGGCCGGCGGTCTTGCCCCAGCCCGAGCCCACGCCGCGGCCCACCCGGTGGCGGGTCTTCTTCGAGCCCGGAGCGGGCTTCAGTTCGTTCAGTCGCATGTTCAGCCTTCGATGCGCACCAGATAGTTGACGCGATTGATCATGCCGCGCACCTCGGGGGTGTCCGCGAGCTCGACCACGTGGTTGATACGCTTGAGCCCCAGGCCGCGCACCGTGTCGCGGTGGCCCTGCTTGCAGCCCGCCAGGCTCTTCAGCAGCTTCACCTTGATCTTGTTCATCCCGTGACTTCCTCCACCGTCTTGCCGCGGCGCGCGGCGATCTCGGCCGGCGTATTCATCGCCTGCAGGCCGTTCAGCGTGGCGCGCACCACGTTGTAGGGATTGGTGGAGCCGAAGCACTTGGCGAGCACGTTGGTTACGCCCATCACCTCGAATACCGCGCGCATCGGGCCGCCGGCGATGATGCCGGTGCCTTCGTGCGCCGGCTGCATCAGCACCCGGGCCGAGCCGTGCCTGCCGGTGACCGCGTGGTGCAGCGTGCCGTTCTTGAGCTTGACCTTGAAGAGCTTCCTGCGCGCCTCTTCCATGGCCTTCTGCACCGCCACCGGCACCTCGCGCGCCTTGCCCTTGCCCATGCCGATGCCGCCGTCGCCGTCGCCCACCACGGTGAGCGCGGCGAAGCCGAGCACGCGGCCGCCCTTCACCACCTTGGTGACGCGGTTGACCGCGACCATCTTCTCGCGCAGGCCGTCGCCCCGCTCTTCCGACTGCTGCATCCTGGGTTGAATCTTCGCCATAGGGCCTCTTTAGAACTTCAATCCGCCGCTGCGCGCGGCTTCGGCGAGCGCCTTGACGCGCCCGTGGTAGCGATAGCCAGAGCGGTCGAAGGCCACCGACTCGATGCCCGCCTGCTTCGCCTTCTGCGCGATGCGCTGGCCGACGACCTCGGCCGCCTTGCGGGTGCTGCCGTGCTTCAGCTGGCTGCGCACGTCCTTCTCCAGGCTGGACGCGGAAGCGAGCACCTTGTCGCCGGCGGGCGAAGTGATCTGCGCGTAGATGTGGCCGTTCGTGCGGTGCACGGTGAGCCGCACCGCGCCGTTCTCGCGGATGCGGATGCGGGTCTGGCGCGCGCGGCGCACTCTGGAAAGTTTCTTGTCGCTCATCGCCTGTCCTTACTTCTTCTTCGTCTCTTTCAAGACGATCGCTTCGTTCAGGTAGCGCACGCCCTTGCCCTTGTACGGCTCGGGCGGGCGGTGGGCGCGCACCTCGGCGGCCACCTGGCCCACGAGCTGCTTGTCGACGCCGGTCAGCACGATCTCGGTCTGGCTGGGCGTTGACACCTTCACGCCCTTGGGCATCTGGTGCACCACCGGGTGGGAGAACCCGAGCGACAGGTTCAGCTTGTCGCCCTGCGCTTGCGCCCGGTAGCCGACGCCGACCAGCGAGAGCCTGCGCTCGAAGCCCTTGGTCACGCCGGTGACCATGTTGAACACGAGGGCGCGCATGGTTCCCGACATGGCGTTGGCGTGGCGCGAGTTGCCCAGCGCCTTGCATACCAGCTGGTCGCCTTCCTTCTTCACTTCCACGTTCGGGTCGGCCGGGCGCGCGATGGTGCCCAGTGGCCCCTTCACCGAAATGTTGCCGCCGTCAACGTTGACGTCCACGCCTTTCGGCATGGGGATCGGATATTTGGCAATGCGGGACATGGCTCGACCTTTACGCGACGATGCAGAGCACTTCGCCGCCCACGCCGTCGGCCCGCGCCTTGCGGTCGGTCATCACGCCGCGCGAGGTCGACAGGATCGCCACGCCCAGCCCGTTCATCACGCGCGGAATGTCGTCCCGGCCCTTGTACACGCGCAGACCTGGCTTGGACACGCGCTCCAGGCGCTCGATCACCGGCCGTCCGGCGTAGTACTTCAGCGCGATGGCGAGCTCCTTGCGGATGCCGTTCTCGCGCAGCGCGAAGTCCTCGATGTAGCCCTCGTCCTTCAGGACCTTGGCGATCGCGGCCTTCAGCCTGGACGCCGGCATCACCGTCTCCGCGTGGCCCACCATCTGGGCGTTGCGGATGCGGATCAGCATGTCCGCGATGGGGTCGCTCATGCTCATTCGACTCTCCTTACCCTCATCCTCGTCTCCACCACCTTACCAACTTGCCTTGATCACGCCGGGCACCTCGCCGCGCATCGCCAGCTCGCGCAGCTTGTTGCGCCCGAGGCCGAACTTGCGGTACACGCCGCGCGGCCGGCCGGTCATGGCGCAGCGGTTGCGCAGCCGCACCGGCGAGGCATCGCGCGGCAGCTTCTGCAGCTTGGCGCGAGCCTCTTCCCGCGCCTCGTCGGAGGCGCGCGAGTCCTGGATGATTTCCATCAGCGCCGCGCGCTTCGCCTTGAACTTCTCCACCGTCTGGCGGCGCTTCTGGTCGCGTAGCTTGAGTGCGAGCTTGGCCATGCTGCTCCTTCAGTGCTTGAACGGGAAGCGGAACGCCGAAAGCAGCGCCCGCGCCTCGTCGTCGGTTTTCGCCGTCGTGGTGATGGCGATGTTCATGCCCCGCAGCGCGTCGATCTTGTCGTAGTCGATCTCGGGGAAAATGATCTGTTCCTTGAAGCCGAGGTTGTAGTTGCCCCGGCCGTCGAAGGCGCGGTTGGAGACGCCGCGGAAGTCGCGGATGCGGGGCATCGCCAGGTTCACCAGCCGGTCGAAGAACTCGTACATGCGCGCGCCGCGCAGCGTCACCATGCAGCCCACCGGGAAGTTGGCGCGCACCTTGAAGTTGGCGATCGACTTGCGCGCCTTGGTGACCACCGGCTTCTGGCCGGCGATCTTCTGCATGTCGGCCACCGCGTTGTCGAGTATCTTCTTGTCAGAGGTGGTTTCGCCCACGCCCATGTTGATGGTGATCTTGCGCAGGCGCGGCACCTGCATCACGGTCTTGTAGCCGAACTTCTGCATCAGATCCGGGACCACCTTCTCCTTGTAGTACAGCGCGAGGCGCGCCGGCGGCGCCGGCATCTCCGGGGCGTCGGTCCTGGGGGCGGGAGCCTCCTTCTTCGGCGCCGCCTCCTTCTTCGGCTGCTTCGGCTGCGCCGGCTTCTGCTCCTGCTTCTGTTTTGCTTCCTTTTCCTTGGCCATGTTAAGCGTCCACCTGCTCGCCGTTGTCCTTGAACACGCGCACCTTGCGGCCGTCCTGCAGCGTCTTCACGCCCACCCGGTCGGCCTTCTTGGTGGCCGGGTTGAAGAGCGCGACGTTGGAAACGTGGATCGGCAGGTCCTTGTCCACGATGCCGCCGGTCTCGCCCTTCATGGGATTGGGGCGCTGGTGCTTCTTCACGCGGTTCACGCCCTCGACCACCACGTGGTCGGCGTCAACGCGGCGCAGCACCGTGCCGCGCTTGCCCTTGTCGCGCCCCGAGAGCACGACGACCTCGTCGCCTTTGCGGATTCTTTGCATCAGAGCACCTCGGGCGCGAGGGACACGATCTTCATGAAGCGCTCGGTGCGCAGCTCGCGCGTCACCGGCCCGAAAATCCGCGTGCCGATGGGCTCGAGCTTGGCCGTGAGCAGCACCGCCGCGTTGCGGTCGAAGCGGATCAGCGAGCCGTCGGCGCGCCGCACGCCCTTGGCGGTGCGCACCACCACCGCGTCGTAGACCTCGCCCTTCTTCACCCGGCCGCGCGGCGCCGCATCCTTCACGCTCACCTTGATGAGGTCGCCGATCGAAGCGTAGCGCCGCTTCGAACCGCCCATCACCTTGATGCACATGACAGCGCGCGCGCCGGTGTTGTCGGCGACGTCCAGTACCGTTTGCATCTGAATCATTTATCTCTCCATTCCAACTTGCGCGCCTGCTGCTGGCGGGCAGTTTTGGACCCCGTCCGGGGACCGGCATTCTAAACGGCCTTGGACTTCTCCACAAGGCGGGTCACGCGCCAGGACTTGGTCCTGGAGATCGGGCGGCACTCGGCGATTTCCACCAGGTCGCCTTCCTTGAACTCGTCGGTCTCCGTGTGCGCGTGGATCTTCTTCGACAGCGTGATGATCTTGCCCATCATCGGATCCTTCACCCGGCGCTCGACGCGCACGGTGACGGTTTTCTGCATCTTGTCGCTGACCACGCGGCCGACCAGCTTGCGCTGGTTCTTTGCAGGAGCGGCTGTCTCAGTCATTTGCTGGCCTTCTCTCTCATGATGGTTCGCACCCGCGCGATGTCGCGCTTCACCTTCTTCATCTGGCTGGTATTGGAAAGCTGCTGCGTCGCGAGCTGCATGCGCAGGCCGAACTGGGCCCGCAGCAGGCCTTCCAGCTCCTTCTGCAGCTCCTCGCCGTTCTTCTCTCTGAGTTCAGTGGCTTTCATGGGCTTACCCCAACAGGCGTTGCACGACGATCGTGCGGAAGGGCAATTTGGCCGCCGCGAGTGCGAAGGCCTCCTTGGCCAGCGCCTCCACTACGCCGTCCATCTCGAACAGCACCTTGCCCGGCTGGATCTCGGCGACGAAGTACTCGGGGTTGCCCTTGCCGTTTCCCATGCGCACTTCCGCGGGCTTCGACGACACCGGCTTGTCCGGAAACACGCGGATCCAGATGCGGCCGCCGCGCTTGATGTGGCGGGACATGGCGCGCCGCGCCGCCTCCAGCTGCCGGGCAGTCAGGCGGCCGCGGGTCGTGGCCTTGAGGCCGTACTCGCCGAAAGACACCCTGGCGCCGCGCGTGGCGACGCCGGTGTTGCGGCCCTTCTGCTGCTTGCGGTACTTGGTTCGTGCTGGCTGAAGCATGGCTGCTATTCCTTGGTTTCGCCGCCTTCATCCTTGGCGACGACTTTCTTCGGCTTCTTGACCGTGGTCTTGGGCGCAGGGGCGGCTTTCTTGTCCGCTTCCGGACGCGGCCGCGCGGGCCCGCGTTTGGCGCCCGCCTTGGGCGCGGGCTTCTTCGCCCGCTTCGGCTCGGCCGGAGCCTCGGGCTGCGGAACCGCGGCGGCGCCCGGCAGCGCGGCGGGCGCTTCGCCCTTGGGCATGACCTCGCCCTTGTACACCCACACCTTGATGCCGATCACGCCGTAGGTGGTCTTGGCCTCGCCCTGGCCGTAGTCGATGTCGGCGCGCAGCGTGTGCAGCGGCACGCGCCCCTCGCGGTACCACTCGGTGCGGGCGATCTCGATGCCGTTCAGGCGGCCCGCGCTCATGATCTTGATGCCCTGCGCGCCCAGGCGCATGGCGTTCTGCATGGCGCGCTTCATGGCGCGGCGGAACATGATGCGCTTCTCGAGCTGCTGGGCGATCGAGTCGGCGATCAGCTGCGCGTCGATCTCGGGCTTGCGGATCTCCTCGATGTTCACGTGCACCTGCTGCACGCCCATGATGCGGCGCAGCTCGGCCTTGAGCGACTCGATCTCCTCGCCCTTCTTGCCGATCACCACGCCGGGGCGCGCCGAGAAGATGGTGATGCGCGCGTCCTTCGCCGGGCGCTCGATCAGCACGCGGCCCACCGAGGCGTGGGCGAGCTTGCGCTTGAGGAAGTCGCGCACCTTGATGTCCTCGGCGAGCATCGGCGCGAAGCTGCGCTTGTTCGCGTACCAGCGCGAGCTCCAGTTGCGGTTGACCGCGAGCCGGAAGCCGACCGGATTGATCTTCTGACCCATTAGTCACCCACCGTAATAAAGATGTGGCACGTGTGCTTGAGCACGCGGTTGCCGCGGCCCTTGGCGCGCGCCTGGAAGCGCTTGAGGAACATGCCGCGCTCGACGTGCACGATCTTAACCTTGAGCGCGTCGATATCGGCACCGTCGTTGTGCTCGGCATTGGCGATCGCCGATTCCAGGAGCTTCCGCATGATGGCGGCGCCCTTCTTCGGCGTGAAGGCGAGGATGTTCATCGCCTGGTCCACCGGCTTGCCGCGGATCATGTCCGCCACCAGCCGGCCTTTCTGCGCCGACATGCGGGCGCCGCGCAGTATGGCTCTGGTTTCCATGGGCATCCCCTACTTCTTCGCCGCGGGCGCCGGCGCTGCGGCAGCCGGCGCGGCAGCCGGCGCCGCGGGTGCGGCCTGCGGCCTGCCGACGGATTCCTCGGTGCGCTTGCCCGCCGCCGAGTGGCTCTTGAAGATGCGCGTCAGCGCGAATTCCCCGAGCTTGTGCCCCACCATGTTCTCGGTCACGTATACGGGCATGTGCTGCTTGCCGTTGTGCACGGCGATCGTCAGGCCGACGAACTCCGGGACGATGGTCGAGCGCCGCGACCAGGTCTTGATCGGGCGCTTGTCGTTGGAGTTGCGCGCCTTGTCCACCTTCGCCATCAGATGATGGTCGACGAAGGGGCCTTTCTTGATTGAACGTGACATGGCTGGTCCTTATTTCACGCGCCGGTCGCGGACGATCATGACCTGGGTCCGCTTGTTGCGCCGCGTCTTGAATCCCTTGGTCTGCACGCCCCAGGGCGATACCGGGGGCTGCGCCGCCGCCGTCCGGCCTTCGCCGCCGCCGTGCGGGTGGTCGATCGGGTTCATCGCCACGCCACGCACGGTGGGCCGGATGCCGCGCCAGCGCTTGCGCCCGGCCTTGCCGATCGACTCGAGGTTGTGCTCGGCGTTGCCCGCCTCGCCGATGGTGGCGCGGCAGTCGATGTGCACCTTGCGGATCTCGCCCGAGCGCAGCCGCAGCTGCGCATAGGAGCCCTCGCGCGCCAGCACCTGCACGCCCGAGCCGGCCGAGCGGGCGAGCTGCGCGCCCTTACCCGGCATCATCTCCACGCAGTGCACCGTGGTGCCGACCGGGATGTTGCGCAACGGCAGCGCGTTGCCCGGCTTGATCGCCGCCTCCGCCCCGGACATGAGCTGTGCGCCGGCCTGCACGCCCTTCGGCGCGACGATGTAGCGGCGCTCGCCATCCTTGTACAGCAGCAGCGCGAGATGCGCGCTGCGGTTCGGGTCGTACTCGAGACGCTCGACGCGCGCCTCGATGCCGTCCTTGTTGCGGCGGAAATCGACGATGCGCAGGTGGTGCTTGTGGCCGCCGCCCTGGTGGCGCATGGTGACGCGGCCGTGGTTGTTGCGGCCGCTGCCGCGCGACTGCTGGACGGTGAGCGGCCAGTGCGGCTCGCCCTTGTGCAGCTCCGGGGTGACGACCTTGACCAGCGCACGGCGTCCCGGCGAAGTCGGCTTAACTTTTACGAGTGGCATGCGCGTTTTCCTGTCTATTCCGAGGCCGCGAAATTGATTTCCTGGCCCTCGGCGAGGCGCACGTACGCCTTCTTCCAGCTGCGCCGGCGGCCGGCGGTGCGGCCGCGCCGCACCTCCTTGCCCTTGACGTTGGACACCGTCACGTCGGACACCTTGGTCTTGAACATGAGCTCGACCGCCGCCTTGATCTCGGGCTTGGTGGCATCGTCGGCGACGCGGAACACGTACTGGCGGTTCCGGTCGGCGACGAAGGTGCTCTTCTCCGACACGACCGGAGCCAGCACCACGGTCATCAGCCGGTCGGCGGCGTATTTCTTCGTCGCGGTCATTTGAGCAGCTCCTCGAGCTTCGCCACCGCGCCCTTGGTGAGCAGCACGTTGGGGAAGCGCACCAGCGCGACCGGGTTGGCGTTGCGCACCGACATCACCTCCACGTTGCGCAGGTTGCGCGAAGAGAGCAGCAGGTTCTCGTCGACCTCGTCGGTGATCACCAGCAGCTCCTCGAAGCCCATCGATTTCACCTTCTGCGCCAGCAGCTTGGTCTTGGGCGCGTCCAGCTTGAACTGGTCGACCACGCGCAGGCGGTCTTCGCGCGCCAGCTGCGACAGGATGGAGGCCATCCCGGCGCGGTACATCTTGCGGTTCACCTTCTGCGAGAAATTCTCGTCCGGCGAGTTCGGGAAGATCTTGCCGCCGCCGCGCCACAGCGGGCTGGAGGTCATGCCGGCGCGCGCGCGGCCGGTGCCCTTCTGGCGCCACGGCTTCTTGGTGGAATGGCGCACCGCGCCCCGGTCCTTCTGGGCGCGCGAGCCGATGCGCGCGTTCGCCTGGAAGGCCACCACGATCTGGTGCACCAGCGCCTGGTTGAAGTCGCGCGCGAAGACATGGTCGGTCGCCTGTACCGTGCCGGCGTCGCCCTTGTCGCTGACCATTTTCAGTTCCATGCTTACCTCTTCGCCGCCGGCTTGGCGCCCTGGGACTTGACCGGCGCTTTCTGCCCCTTGGCGGCAAGGCGCACCACCACGTCGCGCCCGCGCGAGCCGGGCACCGACCCCTTGACGAGCAGCAGCTGGCGCTCGGTATCGATGCGCACGATTTCCAGATTGCCGATGGTGCGCTTCACGTTGCCGAGGTGGCCCGCCATGCGCTGGCCCTTGAACACGTGGCCCGGGCTCTGGTTCTGGCCGGTGGAGCCCGGCACGCGGTGCGAGATCGAATTGCCGTGCGAAGCGTTCTGCCCGCCGAAGTGGTGCCGCTTGATGACGCCGGCGAAACCCTTGCCGATGGTCACGCCCTGCACGTCGACCAGCTGGCCGACCTTGAACAGCTCCACGCCCACCTTGCCGCCGACTTTCAGCTCGCCCAGCTCCTCCGGCTCGGCGACGCGGAATTCCTTCAGCACGTGGCCCGCCTCGACGGCAGCCTTGGCGAGGTGGCCGGCGAGCGCCTTGTTGACACGGGTGGCGCGGCGCTTGCCGAACGTCACCTGGACGGCGGCATAGCCGTCCTTCTCGGCGGTCTTTATCTGGGTGATGCGGTTGTCGGAGACGTCCAGCACCGTCACCGGCAGCGTGGCGCCGTCGTCGGTGAAGATGCGCGTCATGCCGACCTTGCGGCCGACAAGTCCTATGGTCATACAGTCCTCTTCTGGTTGACCCCCGGGCATTCCCGCGGGGCGCCGGCTTCAATTGGCCGGCACTGCACCTATTACTGCACCTTGATTTCCACGTCGACGCCGGCGGGCAGATCGAGCTTCATGAGCGCGTCCACCGTCTTGTCGGTCGGGTCGATGATGTCCATCAGCCTCAAGTGCGTGCGGATCTCGAGCTGGTCGCGCGACGCCTTGTC
>DASUUN010000105.1:0-7862 GCA_036374055.1 Burkholderiales bacterium | reverse complement strand
CGAGGGCTTCGGGCACGCGAACGCATTCCTTGTCCTGGCAGGGTTTCCGCTCGCCGCCTTCGCGCTCCTGTTCTTCAGAAGGCAAGCTTTGCCGCGCCCGGAGGCGGGCGCGCCCGGCAGGCGCAGCGGCGTGCTCGACCTGCTGCGCATCCGCGGCCTGCGCAACACCTTCGTGGTCAGCCTGCTCCTTGCCATGGGCTGGGACCTCTACACGTTCCTGATACCGCTGTACGGCGCGCGCATCGGTCTTGCCGCGGGCACCATCGGCGCGATCATGTCCACGTTCGCCGTGGCCACCTTCACCGTGCGCCTGCTGATGCCATTGCTGGTGCGGCGCATCCGCCAGTGGGTGCTGATCTCGAGCGCCATGGCGGTGGCCGGGACGGCCTATCTGCTGTTCCCTTTCGTGTCGACCGTTCCGGTGCTGATGGCGCTGTCGTTCCTGCTCGGCCTGGGCCTGGGCAGCGCCCAGCCGATCATCATGTCGCTGCTCTACGAGGCCTCGCCGCCCGGGCGGCAGGGCGAGGCGGTGGGGCTGCGCACCTCGCTTCTCAACGGCAGCCACACGCTGATCCCGCTCGGCTCGGGCGCGCTGTCGGTGGCCTTCGGCATGGCGCCGGTGTTCTGGCTCCTGGCCGCGTTTCTCCTGGGCGGCGCATGGTTTGCCCGCCTCAGAATAAAATGACCCTATGAGACGCATAACCCTCACCCAGTTCCTGCTTTCCCGGCAGCGCGACAAGAACCTCATCAACCCGGACCTGCGCCTGCTGATCGAGACCATCGCGCGGGCCTGCAAGGGCATCAGCACGCGGGTGAACAAGGGCGCGCTGGCCGACGGCCTGGGCGCGGCGGCGACCAGGAACGTGCACGGCGAGGCGCAAAAGACGCTCGACGTGCTGTCGAACGAGATCCTGCTGGAAGCCAACGAATGGGGCGGCAACCTGGCGGCGCTCGCCTCGGAGGAGATGGAGGACCCGCGTCCCATCCCGACGCACTACCCGCGCGGGGAATACCTGCTGCTGTTCGACCCGCTGGACGGCTCCTCCAACATCGACGTGAACATCTCCACCGGAACCATCTTCTCGGTGCTGCCCTGCCCCAAGACCGCCGACGGCGCGTACTGCGACCCGAACGAGAAGGCGTTCTTGCAGCCCGGCCACAACCAGGTGGCCGCCGGCTTCGCGGTCTACGGGCCCACCACCGTGTTCGTCATCACGGTCGGCGACGGGGTGTACGGCTTCACCCTGGACCGCGAGACCTACACCTTCGTGCTGACGCACGACAACATCCGCATCCCCGAGGACACCCAGGAGTTCGCCATCAACGCCTCCAACGCGCGCCGCTGGGAGCCGCCGGTGAAGCGCTACATCGAGGAGTGCCTGGCCGGCAAGGACGGGCCGCGCGGCAAGGACTTCAACATGCGCTGGGTGGCCTCGATGGTGGCCGACGTGTTCCGCGTGATCTCCCGCGGCGGCATTTTCATGTATCCGCGCGACTCGAAGAACCGGGACGGCCGCCTGCGCCTGATGTACGAGGCTAACCCCATGGCGTTGATCGTCGAGCAGGCCGGCGGCGCCGCTACCGACGGCACCACCCGCATCCTCGACCTCGAGCCCAAGGGCCTGCACCAGCGCTGCGCGGTGATCCTCGGCTCGAAGAACGAAGTCGACCGCGTCACCTCCTACCACCGCTGACGAATTCGGGGTCAGGGTCGTAATTCAAGGATGCGCGGAGCGATTCGGCGAATTACGACCCTGACCCCGAATTCTCCACCAATAAGAAAAGGCCCCTTTTGGGGGCCCCTTCTCGGTGCTGTCTCCCTGGGGTATTCGGGGTCTTGCTATTTCAGGTGCCTGCTGACCAGCTTGGTCATCTCGAACATCGAAACCTGCGACTTGCCGCCGAACACCGGCTTCAGCTTCTCGTCCGAGTTGATCATGCGCTTGTTCTTCTTGTCCTGGAGGCCGTTGCGCTTGATATAGCCCCAGATCTTCTTGGTGACCTCGGTGCGCGGCATGGCGCTCGAGCCGATCACCGCCGCGAGCGTGCTGCTCGGGGTCATTGCCTTCATGAAGGCTGCATTTGGCTTGCGCTTCTTGCCGCCGCTCTTCTTCGCCTTCTTTTTCGCCATCTGGATTCTCCTCTGAACGGATCGTAGTTCGACCGGTTTTCCGCCGCTCTCGTGCTAGCGGTGACGAGAAGATGCACGAAGTGGCGCACCGGTGTCAACGATTTTCAGAGGGAGAACGTGCTTCTTTCCCTCTGATGTTCCCATCCCGCCACGCGCTCAGACATCCTTGGCGAGCCGGATGCCGCTGAACTGCCAGCGCGCGGCGGCGGGAAAGAAGTTGCGGTAGGTGTGGCGGATGTGCGCGGCCGGCGTGGCGCACGACCCGCCGCGCAGCACGTACTGGTTGACCATGAACTTGCCGTTGTACTCGCCCACCGCGCCCTCGGCGGCGTGGAATCCCGGATACGGCCCGTAGGTGCTGGTCGTCCATTCCCACGCATCGCCGAAGAACTGCGGCACGCCGGGGGCCGGATGCAGGCGGCCGCTTTCGAGGAAGTTGCCCGCGCGCGGGGCGCTTTCGGCGCCGATTTCCCATTCAGCCTCGCCGGGCAGCCGCGCGCCCGCCCAGCGGGCGTAAGCCTCGGCCTCGTAGAAGCTGACATGCGTGACGGGTTCGTCGGGCTCGATCGGGCGCAGGCCTTGCAGGGTGAACTGGCCTGCGTCGCTCCAGTAAAGCGGCGCGCACCATCCCTGTGCCCGGCGCACGTCCCAGCCCTCGGCGAGCCACAGCTCCGGGCGCTCGTATCCCCGGTCGGCGATGAACGCCTGGTACTCGCGGTTGGTCACCAGGCGGTCGGCGATCGCGTAGCCGCGCAGGTACACGCGGTGGCGCGGCGTCTCGTTGTCGAAGCAGAAGCCGTTCCCCTCGTGCCCGATCTGCCTTACGCCCTCGGGAAACACCGCGAAGCGCATCGGCCCTGTTTTTCCTGCGGAAGTCTCTTTCTTCGCGGCATACGCCGGGTGCAGCGGGTTCCGCGACAGCAGGTGCTTCACGTCCGTGAGGATCAGCTCCTGGTGCTGCTGCTCGTGCTGCAGGCCGAGCTCGATCAGCTGCGCCGCCCGCGGGTCGTCGAACACCCGCTGCATGCGCCGGTCGACGCTCGCGCGGTAGGCGAGCACCTCCTCCAGCGAAGGGCGCGACAGCAGCCCGCGCTCGGGGCGCGGGTGGCGCGGCCCCACGCCCACGTAGTAGGAATTGAACAGCGTGCGGAACTCGGGCCGGAACGGCGCGAACCCGGGCAGCGCCCGCTCCAGCACGAAGGTCTCGAAGAACCAGGTGGTATGGCCCAGGTGCCACTTCACGGGGCTCGCGTCGGGCATCGACTGCAGCGCGCAATCCTCGACGGTGAGCGGCGCGGCGAGCGCTTCGGTCCGGGCGCGGACCGCGGCATAGCGCGCCGCTGCCCCGGGTTGTGCGGCAGGTAGAATCGCTGGCATGAATGTCTCCGACCTGCGGCAAGAATACATGCGGGCCGGGCTGGTGGAAGCGCATGCTCACCCGGACGCGTTGCGCCAGTTCGATATGTGGTTGCGCGAAGCGGTGCAGGCCGGGCTGCCCCTGCCGAATGCCATGACCCTGGCCACGGTCGATGCCGCCGGCGCCCCCGACGCGCGCATCGTGCTGCTGAAGGGCCTGGAGCACGGGGGCTTCGCCTTCTACACGAACTACCGCAGCCGCAAGGCGCGCGAGCTGGAGGCGCGCCCGGCCGCCTGCCTGGTGTTCCAGTGGTCGCAGCTCGAGCGGCAGGTGCGCATCGAAGGCGCGGTCGAGAAGGTGAGCGCGGCCGAATCCGACGCTTACTTCGCTTCGCGGCCGCTGGGCGCGCGCCTGTCGGCGTGGGCATCCGAACAAAGTTCCGCAGTACCCGGAAGAGATGCGCTGGAGAGCGCCGTCAGGCAGATGCAGCAGCGCTTCGGCGATTCCCCTCCCCGTCCGCCGCACTGGGGGGGCTACCGCGTGATGCCGCAGCGCATCGAGTTCTGGCAGGGCCGCGCCGACCGGCTGCACGACCGCCTGCTCTACACGCGCGCCGCTGCCGGCTGGCGGATCGAGCGCCTTGCGCCCTAGCGGCGGCGCAGCGCGAGGCCGCTAGTGAGATCGCCTCGTGAGGCGATCGGCCTGCTCGCGCTCGCCGGGTTCAATGCGGGCATCTCCCTGCGCTGCGTCGAGCCGATGCTGCCCAAGCTCGCCGGCGAGTTCGAGGTCAGCGTTTCCGCCGCGGGCGTGGTCATCACGTCCTTCGCCCTCGCGTACGCGGTCGCCGTGCTGCTGCAGGGCCCGCTCGGCGACCGCTTCGGCAAGCTGCGCGTGGTCACCTTCGGCACCGCGCTTGCCGGCCTCGCCTCGCTCGCCTGCGCCACGGCGTGGAGCCTGGAATCGCTCGCCGCGATGCGCCTGGCCACCGGCATCTTCGCTTCCTCGTCGGTGGCGCTGGGCATGGCCTATATCGGCGACGTGGTGCCGCTCGCCGAGCGCCAGACCACCATCGCGCATTTCATCGCCGGGTCCCTGCTCGGGCAGACGCTCGGGCCGCTGTTCGGCGGCCTGTTCACCGACTGGGCCGGCTGGCGCGTGTCCTTCGTCGTGCTCGGCGCGATCTTCGTCCTCGTCGCCGCCGTCCTGTGGGCGAGGACGGCCGCCGCCTGGCCGGCCGTCTCGCCGGGCAGGTTCCGGCCGCTCGCGGTGCACCGCGGCCTGGTGCGCCGCCCGCCGATGCGCTGGCTGGTGGCGGTCGGCGTGGCCGAGACCTTCTTCTTCTTCGGCGCCTACGCCTTCCTCGGCGCCTACCTGCAGCAGCGCTTCGGCCTGTCGTTCACGGCGGTCGGCCTGATCCTCGCCGGCTACGGCGTGGGCGGCCTGCTCTATTCGTCGCTGGCGCGCCCGCTGATCCGCGCGCTGGGCGAGCGCGGCCTGGTCACCGCGGGCGGGCTGTCGGGCTTCGCGCTCTACTCGGTGTTCGTCGTCCTGCCGCACTGGATGCTGACGATCCCCTGCACCATCCTGCTCGGCCTGGCGTTCTACCTGATCCACAATCCGATGCAGACGCGCGCGACCGAAGCGGCGCCCGACGCGCGCGGCGCCGCGGTGGCGCTGTACGCCTCCGCATGGGCCCTCGGCCAGGCCGGCGGCGTGGCCGCGATGGGCGCGGTAGTAGCGGCCGCGGGCTACGCGCCGGCGATCGTCGCCTCGGGCATCGGCTTCGGCGTCCTCGGCCTGTGGCTGCGCTCGAACATGCACCGGCTGAAGCCATGAACGACGCCCTCGCAGAGCTGCTGCGCCGCCACGGCCTGTGCGCCGCCGGCGAAGAGCCGCACGCCGAGGCGCTGGCCGGCGGCGTGTCCTCCGAGATCTGGCGCGTGGACCTCGCGAGCGGCCCCGTGTGCGTGAAGCGCGCGCTGCCGCGGCTGCGCGTCGCGCAGGTGTGGGAGGCGCCGGTCGCGCGCAACCGCTACGAATACGAGTGGTTCCGGGTCGCGGGCGAAGCCGCGCCGGGCGCGGTGCCCAGGGTCCTGTTCCGCGACGAGGACGCGTTCGTCATGGAATACCTGGACCCGGCGGCCCACCCGGTATGGAAGGAGGCGCTGCGGCAGGGACACGCCGAGCCGGCGTTCGCCGCGCAGGTGGGCCGCACGCTCGCCGCCATCCATGCCGCCAGCGCCGGCCGCGAAGACCTCGCGCGGCGCTTTCCGACCGACGCGATCTTCTACGCCATCCGCCTGGAGCCTTACCTCGTGGCGACCGCTCGGGCGCATCCGGACCTTGCACAGCGGCTCGATTCCCTGGTCACGACGACGGCCGCAACGAAAGCCTGCCTGGTGCACGGCGACGTCAGCCCGAAGAACATCCTGTGCGGGCCGCGCGGGCCGGTGCTCCTGGACGCCGAGTGCGCCTGGTACGGCGATCCGGCCTTCGACCTCGCCTTCTGCCTCAACCATCTGCTGCTGAAGTGCCTCTGGGTGCCGGGCGCGCGCGCGGCTTTCCTGGAATGCTTCGACGCCTTGCATCGCGCTTACCTCGATAATGTGTCTTTCCCGGAGGTGGAGGCGAGGACGGCGCGGCTGCTGCCGGCGCTGCTTCTGGCCCGGGTGGACGGCAAGTCGCCGGTCGAGTACCTGACCGCAGAATCGGACAAGCAGACCGTGCGGCGGGCGGCGCGGCCGCTCATCGCCTCCCCCGTCGACAGGCTCGCCGACGTTAGGAAAGCATGGCAAGAATCATCGACGTAAAGGGCCGCAAGGTCTGGGATTCGCGCGGCCGCGCCACCGTGGAGGCCGAGGTGGTGGTGGGCCGCGGCACCACGCCGCTCGCCGCCGGCCGCGCCATCGCGCCGGCGGGCGCCTCGACCGGTTCCGGCGAGGCGAAGAGCGTGGACGCGGCGCAGGCGGTGCTCGCCATCAACACGCGCATCCGCGAGGCGCTGCGCGCGTTCAGCGTGAAGGACCAGGCGGCGCTGGACCGCCGGCTGATCGAGCTCGACGGCACGCCGGACAAGAGCCGGCTGGGCGCCAACGCGATGGTCGCGGTGTCGCTCGCCTGCGCGCAGGCCGCGGCGGCCGCGGACAAGGTGCCGCTGTGGAGACGGCTCGCCGGCGAGCGGCGCGTGGCGCTGCCGGTGCCGCAGATCCAGATCTTCGGCGGCGGCGCCCACGCCGGCGCGCGCGTCGACCTGCAGGACTACATGGTGATCTGCATCGGCGCCGGCAGCTTCGCCGAGGCGCTCGAATGGACCGCGCAGATCTATGGCGCCGCCGGCGCGCGGCTGAAGAGACGCGGCCTGCTGCAGGGCGTGGCCGACGAAGGCGGCTACTGGCCCGCGTTCAGGTCGAACGAGGAGGGCCTCGCCGAGCTGGTCGGCGCCATCTCCGACGCCGGCCTGGAGCCGGGAGTGGATGTCGGGATTGCGCTGGACATCGCCGCCACGCAGCTCTGGCGGGGCAATGCCTACCACCTCGCCCTGGAGAACCGCAGCCTGTCCGCCGAGCAGCTGCACGCCATGCTGCTGCGCTGGATCGAGCGCTACCCGATCGTGTCGATCGAGGATCCCTTCGCCGAGCACGATGCCGGCGCCATGCGCGCGTTCACCCGAGTCGCGGGCATCCAGGTGGTCGGGGACGACTTTTTCGTCACCGACGAGAAGCGCGTGCGCGAAGCCGAAGGAGCCTGCAACGCCGTCCTGCTCAAGCCCAACCAGGTCGGCACCGTGACCGAGACCCTCGCCTGCTGGGACGCGGCGCGCGCGGCCGGCTACCGCGGCATCGTCTCGGCGCGCTCGGGCGAATCCGAGGACGTCTCGATCGTGCACCTCGCGGTCGGCTGGGGCGTGCCGCAGCTGAAGGTCGGCAGCTTCTCGCGCTCCGAGCGCATGGCGAAGTGGAACGAGGCGCTGCGCATCGAGGAAAACCTGGGTACCAAGGCCCTGCTATACCCGGCGCGCAAGCTCTTCAAAACGTAAGCAGAAATAATCAGGGACAGACCACGTTTTCCTTTCACAGCCGGTGTTGCATGCTCCCCTCTGCCCGGAAAACGTAGTCTGTCCCTGATTCGGCATCGGGGTAAACACCATCGACCTCGGGGCGGCCGCGGCGCGCGGCATCGCGCTCCCGGAAAAACAGCGAGCTGGATGAACTTTTGTCGCTCGCCGACGTCGTATCGCTGCACTTGCCTCTGGAGCCGGAGACGGCCGGCCTGGTCGACGTCCGCAAGCTGAAGGCCGGTGGCATCCTGGTCAACACGGCGCGGGGCGCCCTCGTGAATGAGGACCACCTGATGGGAGTCGTTGGATTGGACGTT
>DASUUN010000104.1:0-30619 GCA_036374055.1 Burkholderiales bacterium | reverse complement strand
GGACAGATCATTCATCAGCGGCGCAGCCTGCTCGCCTGCGACGGCCGGACCGCGATTCCCGCCGCGCGCTTCTACCGCATGCTCGAGCGCGTGATGCCGCGGCCCTGGGACGCGCTTCCTTGGGCGCCGGCGATCCATTTCGGCCTGTTCGTCCATCGGGTGGACGGGCTCGACCCCGGCCTGTACTGGCTCGCCCGCGATCCGGGCAAGCTGGTGAAGCTGCAGCAGAGCATGCGTGAGCAGTTCGCCTGGGCGGCGCCGCCCGGCTGTCCCGCGGACCTGCCGCTCTACGAGCTGGAGCGCGGGGACGCGAGGCAGGCGGCCACGCAGGTGAGCTGCCACCAGGCGATCGCCGGCGAGGGCGCGTTCTCGCTCGGCATGATCGCCGAATACCGCGGCACCCTGGTCGCGCACGGGCCGTCCTTCTACCGGCGCCTCTTCTGGGAAGCCGGCGCCATCGGGCAGGTGCTCTACCTGGAAGCGGAAGCGGCGGGCATGCGCTCGACCGGCATCGGCTGCTTCTTCGACGACCCGGTGCACCAGGTTTTCGGCTTCCGGGATCTCGAATTCCAGTCGCTGTACCACTTCACCGTCGGCGGCTACGTCGACGATCCGCGCCTCACCACGCTGCCGCCCTACGGATCCGCTTCTTAGGCGCCGGGCGCCAGCACGCGCTCCAGGCCCTTGATGTCGACGATGGTGACCTGCTTCTGCTGCACGTCGATCAGGCCGTCCCGGTGGAACGCCGAGAACAGGCGGCTCACGGTCTCGAGCTTGAGGCCGAGGTAGCTGCCGATCTCCTCGCGCGTCATGCGCAGCACGAAGTCGGACCCCGAATAGCCGCGCCGCAGGAAGCGCCGGGACAGGTTGAGGAGAAAGGCGGCGAGCCGCTCCTCGGCCGCCATCGAGCCGAGCAGCAGCATGATGCCGTGGTCGCGCACGATCTCGCGCGCGAGCACCAGGTGCAGGCGGCGCTGCAGTGACGGAATCTCGCGGCCGATTTCCTCGATCAGCGCCACCGGCATCGCGCAGACATTGCTTTCTTCGAGCGCGATCGCGCTGCTCTCGCAGCGGCCGCTGCCCAGCGAGTCCATGCCCAGCAGCTCGCCCGCCATGAAGAAGCCGGTGATCTGCTCGCGGCCCTGCCGGTCGACCAGGATCGTCTTGAAGAACCCGCTGCGGATCGCATACAGGCACCGGGTCTCGTCGCCGGCAATGAACAGGGACTCGCCGCGCCTCAACCGGCGGCGCGCATAGACGATGTTCTCGACGCGCGCGAGATCCTCGTCGGCCACCCCGCCGGACAGGCAGGTCTCCCGGAAGTTGCACCTCGCGCAGGTGATGTCGTTCGGCCCCGACGCGAGAGCCGTGCGCGGCTGGGGCCGGAGGGGCACGATTCCAGACATGACCGCCGATCATCGGTGCCCGGCCGGCGATCCTCTGTACGCTAGCGAACGGAAGCGTGCGGCTAGAATGAACGCAATGGCCGCGCGCTACTCGCTCGTCATCCGCAACGGCACCCTGATCGACGGCACCGGGGTGCCACGCTTCCCGGCGGATGTCGCGGTCAGCGACGGGCGCATCGCCGCCATCGGCGAGTTGAAGGGAGCGCAGGGCGACAGCGAGATCAACGCCGCCGGAAAGATCGTCGCCCCGGGCTTCATCGACGCGCACACGCACGACGATCGGCTGATGCTGTCGGCACCGGAGATGGCGCCGAAGGTGAGCCAGGGCGTGACCACGGTGGTGGCGGGCAACTGCGGCATCTCGCTCGCGCCGGCGCCCGCCGGCCTGCGCGCGCCGGTGCCGGTGCCGCTCGACCTGCTGGACGACGAAGGCGCCTGGTTCCGGTTCAGGACCTTCGCCGATTACGTCGCAGCGCTGCGCGAGTCGCCGGCCGCGGTGAACTGCGCGCTGCTCGTCGGCCATTCGCTGCTGCGCCTGCAGGCCATGCAGGACGTGGCGAAACCCGCGTCGCGCGGCGAGATCGCCCGCATGCGCGACATGGTGGAGGAAGCGCTCGAAGCCGGCGCGATCGGCGTGTCCACCGGCCTGTACTACGAGCCGGCCAGCGCCGCGCCGGCCGAGGAAGTGATCGAGATCTGCCGGCCGCTCGCGGAGCGCCGCGGCATCTACTGCACCCACATGCGCGACGAGGGCGACCGGGTCATGGAGTCGCTGGAGGAGACCTTCCGCGTCGGGCGCGAGCTCGCGGTGCCGGTGGTGGTGTCGCACCACAAGGTAGCCGGCACGCCCAACCACGGCCGCTCGGCGCAGACGCTGCCGCGCATCGCGCAGGCGATGCGCTCGCAGAAGGTCTCGCTCGACTGCTACCCGTACTGCGCCTCGTCGACGATTCTCTCCTTCGGGCGCACGCGCGTCGCGTCGAAGACGCTCGTCACGTGGTCCAGGCCCCATCCGGAATGCGCGGGCATGGATCTCGAAGAGATTTCTGCGAAATTCCGGTTGTCGGTTGAAAAGACAGTGCAAGCTCTCCTGCCCGCCGGGGCGATCTACTTTTCGATGGACGAGGCCGACGTGCAGCGCATCCTCGCCTTCGAGCCCACCATGATCGGCTCCGACGGCCTGCCGCACGACGCGGCGCCGCATCCGCGGCTCTGGGCGACGTTCCCGCGCGTGCTGGGGCACTACGCCCGTGACCTGAAGCTCTTCCCGCTCGAGACCGCGGTCCACAAGATGACCGGGCTCACGGCGAAGACCTTCGGCCTGTCCGGCCGCGGCGTGCTGAAGGAAGGCTACGCGGCCGACATCGCGGTTTTCGATGCCGGCGAAGTCGAGGAAGGGGCGAGCTTCGCCCGGCCGATCCAGCCCGCGAAGGGCATCGACACGGTGATCGTCAACGGCGCGGTGGTCTGGAGCGGCGGCAAGCCGACCGGCGCGCGCCCGGGGCGGGTGCTGGCGCGCTTCCCGGAATAGAGATGCGGGGACGGAAAATGGGGACGGACCCCATTTTCCTACCGCGCGAATACCAGTAGGCCGTTGGCCGGCAGGACGAGCAGCGCGGAGTAGCCGAAGCCGTGCAGCGGCCGAGGCTCGGCGAATACGCCGCCGCCGTTGCCCGCGGCGTCCGGGTTCACCCAGTTCTCGTACGCGTCGCTGTTGAAGACCTCGCGCCAGGCGCCTTCGCCCGGAAAGCCGATCCGGTAGTCGAAGCGGTTGAACGTCGAGAGGTGGACCACGACGATCACGTCGCGGCCTTCGCCCTCCACCCAGCGGTGAAACGCGAGCACGCGGTTCCCGTCGTGTGCGTGCACCACGCGGAAGCCCTGGCCGCGCAGCGCGGGATGCTGCCAGCGCAGCCGGATCAGGTCGCCCGTGAACCGCACGTGGTCGAGCATCTGCCGGTCGCCGGCGTCGAGCCCGGCCCAGTGCAGCAGCAGCGGGCGGTCGAGCTCGAAGTTGTCCGACCACGGCTTGTCCTCGAGGAATTCCTGGCCCATGAACAGCATCGGGATGCCCGGCGCGGTCAGGCTGATGCCGGCCGCGACGCGCGCGCGGCTGCGGCCAAACCAGGAGCGCGGGTTGGACGGATCGGCGAGGCGCGCGATGCGCTGCTCGCGGCCCTGGTAGACGATGTCGTGGTTCTCGGGGCCCTGCACGAACTGCCAGTGCCGGGAAAAGCCCTCCGGCCACAGGCTGCGGGCGAGGCCGCCCATGTCGAGCGGCCGCTCGTCGGGCTGGGCGGCGCCGGCGATGGCCTCGCGCACGGCGTTGCGCAGGCCGTCGGTGAGCGTGGCGTCGAAGCCCGCGCCTTCCGGGGGCGGCTTCACGACGTAGGGGTTCACGGCCCAGTACTCGGCCTTGTCGAACACGCTCGGGCGGTGAAAGCGCAGCGTGGCGGTCAGGTCCTGGCAGAAGCGCCAGCCGTGCGGCGCGCCGTCGTGGTCGATGACGCTCACCTGGTCGTAGCGCAGGCCGTCCACGCGGTACTCGTCGAGAAAGAACTTCGCGTTCTCGATCAGGAAATCGCGCACCTCGGGCTTGCCGAAGTCGAACACCAGGCCGCCGGCATGGCCGCGGTCGGT
This sequence comes from Burkholderiales bacterium, assembly GCA_036374055.1. GTDB lineage: Bacteria > Pseudomonadota > Gammaproteobacteria > Burkholderiales > SG8-39 > SCGC-AG-212-J23. Next base: position 26,573 of record DASUUN010000104.1, on the reverse strand, counting down.
GAAGTACAGCGAGTTGCGGTTGCCGCCGGCGGCGGGCTGCCGGTCGAAGAAGTACAGGCTCTGGTCGCCGAAGTCGCCGCCCGCGTGGTTGTAGACCACGTCGAGCATCACCGCCAGGCCGTGGATATGGCACAGGTCGACCAGGGCTTTCAGCTGGTTCATCTCGCCGTGCAGGTCCTCGACCGCATACCGGGCGAGCCCCTTCGCATCCAGCAACGCGTTCACCCCCGCGACATAGGGCGCAAGCGCGCCGTCCTCCACCGCGTAGTCCATCTCCGGGGAGAAATAGTCGGTGCCGTTGTAGCCCAGGCTGAACTGGGTCTGGAATTCCTGGATCGGCAGCAGCTGGATCGCGCTCACGCCGAGTCCCGCGAGGTGCGGGAGCTTGAGCGCCACGTCGAGGAACGTGCCCGCCTTGCGCGGCAGGTGCGGGGTGAAGAAGGTGCCGACGTGCAGCTGGTAGATCACGAAATCATGGAACGCGGGCGTGACGTAGCCGGTGTCGTGCCAGGGGAAATCGGTCTGTCTGACGATGCAGTCACCGGGGAAGGGCGTCTGCAGCTCGCGCGCGTAGGGGTCGCGCTTGGGCCCTTCGCCGCCCTCGCCGACCACGTAGAACAGGTAGCGCTGCCGGTCGCGCACCCCCGGGAGGAAACCCAGCCAGTGGCCCTGGCCGTCGCGATTGAGCAGGCCGGCGTCGTTGCGCTGGCGGCCGTTGAAGTCGCCGATCACGTGCACCGAATGGGCGCCGGGCGCCCAGACGCGGAACGTGGCGCCGCCAGCGACGAGGTTGGCGCCCATCTGGGTGCCGGCGTGGATGTGCTCGAGCGAGGCGGGCATGGGTCGGTCTCAGGCGGGCGCGGCGGCGCGCGGTCGGCGCATCAGGATCGCGGCCGCGAGGATCGCGGCGATGGCGACGAGGATCCAGAAGGAGGTCGGCCGCTCGACGAAGATCATGAGCGAGCCGCGCGAGATGGTCAGGCTCTGGCGCAGCGACTGCTCGGCGAGCGGGCCGAGCACCAGGGCGAGGACCAGGGCCGCCGGCGAGAAGCCGAACAGCTTCATGCAGAAGCCGAACAGTCCGGCGACCAGCATGAGGACGGTCTCGACGATGCTGCCGTTCACGCTGTAGGTGCCCATGGTGCAGACCAGGATCACCGCGGGGGCGAGGATGCGGTAGGGGAGCTTGATCATCTGCACGAAGAGTGGAATGGCGAAGACGTTGACCGCGAGGAGCGCGACGTTGCCGAGGTACATGCTGGCGATCAGGCCCCAGGCGAACTCGGGCTTCTGCGCCATGAGGAGCGGGCCGGGCGTGAGGCCCCAGAGAATGAATGCCGCGAGCAGCACCGCGGTGGAGGCCGAGCCGGGGATGCCCAGCGTGAGCAGCGGCACCATGGCGCCGGCGGAGGCGGCGTTGTTGGCCGCTTCCGGGCCGACCAGCCCGGCCATCGCGCCCTTGCCGAACTTCTGCGGGGTTTTCGAGGCGGTCTTCTCCACGGTGTAGGACAGCAGCGAGGCAACCGTGGCGCCGGCGCCCGGGATCACGCCGATGACGAAGCCGAGCAGCGAGCCGCGCACGAAGCTGAACTTCGTCTCGGCGAAGTCGCGCAGCGCGGGCCAGAAGCGGCGCTCCTTGCGGTACTGCACGATGCCGCCGCTGCCCGAGCGGTGCAGCCCGGTGTAGAAGGCGTAGTAGAGCTCGCCCAGGCCGAACAGGCCGATGGCGATCGGGATGAAGTCGATGCCGCCGATCATCTCGGCCGAGCGGAAGGTGAAGCGCGTCTGTCCGGTCTCGAGGTCGACCCCGACCGTCCCCAGGGCGAAGCCGATCAGCGCCGAGAGGGCGCCGTAGCGCCAGTTGCCGCCCACCATGACGACCAGGGTGAGCAGGCCCAGCATCACCAGCAGGAAGAACTCCGGCGGGCCGAAGCTGCGCGTGACCAGTGAGAAGAGCGGCGCGAGCAGCGTGATCAGGATCACGCCGATGGTGCCGCCGACGAAGGAGGCGACCGCCTGCATCACGAGCGCCGGCCCGGCGCGCCCCTGCTGCGCCAGGGGATAGCCGTCGAACGTGGCGGCCACGGTGGAGGACTCGCCCGGCGTATTGAGCAGGATCGAGGTGATCGTGCCGCCGTACATGGAGGCGTAGTAGATCGCCGCCAGCATGATCACGGCGCCGGTCGGGTCCATGCCGAAGGTCACCGGCAGCAGGATGGCGAGCGCGGCCGAGGGCCCGAAGCCGGGAATGATCCCCACCAGCATGCCGATCATCGCGCCGAGCAGCAGGTAGGCGAGGTTGAGCGGCGAAACCGCGACCGACAGGCCGAGCAGCAGGTTGGCGAAGATGTCCACTAGAACGGCAGCGGCAACACGCCGCGGGGCATGGCGGCGTTCAGCCAGACGCGGAACAGCAGGTACACGCACACCGGAAGCACGATCGCGATAAGCGCGTTCTGCAGCGGCCGGCCGCGGTTGAGGAGGTATAGCGCCGCGGCCATGAAGACCACCATCGAGACCAGCCCGCCCAGGATGTCGAGCAGCGCGACGAAGCCCGCCGAGAGCAGGGCAACCGCTGCGGCGGAGCGCCAGTTTGCGGAGAAGAAGGATTCCGCATGCCTTCGATCCGCGTAGAGGCTATACAGGCAAAGGACCATCAGGCTCACGCCGATGATGCGCGGAAAGAAGCCCGGCCCGAGCCGGCCGGCCGAGGAAAGCCAGGTGAGCTCGGTGAACGCGAGCGCGGTGTAGCCGCCGGCGAGCGCGAGCACCACCAGGAGAAATCCTGCGCGCATGCGCGGCGCGCTACTTGATGGCGCCCGACTTCCTGAGGATGGCGGCGAAAGTGTCCTGGGTCTTGTTCAGGAAGGCGCGAAAGTCCTCGCCGTACATCACGTTCTCGGTGAGCAGCTGCTTCTCCACGTACGCCTTCCACTCGGGCGTCTCGACGATTTTCTTCACCGTGTCGATCCACCACTGCTGCGCCTCCTTCGGCGCGTCCGGCGGCAGCACCAGCCCGCGCGGCATGGAGATGCCGATGTCATAGCCCGCCTCGGCGAAGGTCGGGATGCTGCCGAGCACCCTGGGCGTCTTCTTGCCGCTGTAGGCGAGCGCGCGCAGGTCGCCCGACTGCAGCAGGCCCAGCACCTCGCCGGGGTTGACCATCATCGCGTCGAGCGCTTGCGACAGCACCGCGGTGGTGAGCTCGCCCTGCTTGTTGAACGACACGTACTCGAACCTGAAGCCGGCTTTCTGCGAGAGCAGCGTCGGCACGATGAAGTCCACGTTCACCGCGCCCATGCCGCCGATGGACGGCGACTTGCCCTTGGCCCGCTCGATGAACTCCTTGAAGGTCTTGATGCTCGACTTGCCGTTCACCACGATGACGAGGTCGTCGGAGGCGAGCAGCGCCACCGGCGTGAAGCTGCGCGGCTGCCACGGCGTGTTGGCCTGCAGCGGCGTGGTGATGAAGCTGCCGCTGGTGGTCGAGACGTAGTACGGGTTGCCTTTCTGGTTGTAGAGGTGGCCCCAGCCGACCGCGCCGCTGCCGCCGGCCCGGTTCTCGGCCACGATGCGTTGCGGGTAGAGCTTGTACTTCTCGATGATCTCGATCAGCGTGCGCGACATGATGTCGTTGCCGCCGCCCGGCCCGAAAGCGATGGTCCAGTTGAGCCGCTGGCTCGGATACCGGTCCTGCGCCGCCGCCGGGGCGCCCGCCAGCAGAACGGCGCAGAGCGCTGCGCACACCAGCCGGGTCGCGCTCCCGACCCCTCGATTCGTCATGGCCCTCCTCCTTCCTCTCAGGGAGGTGCAAGCATATCAGCGGCGCTGCGCTTCGAGTTGGCAGGCGGCACGGGTTTCCTCCTGGATGATCTGGGCGAGGCGCCGCGTGCCCGGGCCGGCGGCCTCGCGGTCGGCGTAGACGAGGTGCAGGGTGGCGTGGCGCTCGCCGCCCTCGCGCAGCGGTAGCGGCTTGAGGCCGCCGCGCTCGAGCTCCTCGCGCACGCTGTCCTCGGGGTACCAGGCGTAGCCCAGGCCCATCACCGCGGCGCGGATGGAGGTGGCCTTGTTGCCCACCGTCCAGCGGTTCTCGTTCAGCCAGGCGCCGCGGCCGGCGCGCTGCTCGCCGGAGTCGCGGATCACGAGGTGGCGGTGCTCGCGCAGGTCTTCCTGCGTGGCGGAACGGCCGAGGCGGTGCAGCGGGTGCCCGGGCGCGGCCATGCACACGAAGCGCACCGGCATCAGCACGTCGCCGATGAAGCCCGCAGGAACCACCGGGCCGATGGCGAAGTGCACCTTGCGCTGGACCAGCGCTTCCTCGTTGCCGCCGAGCACCGTCTCCAGCAGCTCGATGCGCGTTTCGGGGCGCTCCCCGGCGAAGCGATCCAGGCAGCGCAGCAGCAGCCAGGTGGGATAGATGACTTCGACCGCGAGGCGGATCTCCGGCTCCCAGCCCTGCGCCAGCTCTCCGGCGGCCTGCTCCAGGCGCGCCGCTTCCTCGACGAGCGCCTTCCCTCGCCGGTAAAGCACCTCCCCGGTGGCGGTCAGAACCGCCTTGCGCCCGCGGATCTCAAACGCCTTTACGCCGAGCGATTCCTCGAGCTTCTGGATAGCGTATGTAAGTGTGGACTGACTTTTGTGCAAATGCTCGCCCGCTTTAGCGTACGTCCCAGATTCCACAACGGAAACGAGCGCGACCCACTGGTCCAGGGAGATCTTCATCGTTCTATTAATGCGATTGATTGGTTCGATATATTCCGCTTTTTAATCTACATGATCAATCGTTAAATGGAGGCCATGAACATCCTCCAGATCAAATCCAGTGTCTTCGGTGATGACGGTCAATCGAGCCGCCTCGCCAACGAATTCGTCGCCGCGCTGCTGGAGCGCAATCCCAGCGCCGAGCTGGTGGTTCGCGACCTCGTGCGCGACCCGGTCCCGCACCTCGACTCCGCCCGCCTCGCGGCGCTGGGGGCAAAGGACGGCAATGCAGTCCTCGCCTTTTCCGACGGCCTCATCGACGAGCTGCGCCGCGCCGACGTGCTGGTGCTCGGGCTGCCGATGTACAACTTCGGCGTGCCTTCGCAGCTCAAAGCCTGGTATGACCACGTCGCGCGCGCCGGGATTACCTTCCGCTACACCGGGAAGGGCCCGGAGGGCTTGCTAAAGGGCAAGAAGGCCTACATCTTTGCGGCGCGCGGCGGCGAATACGCGGCAAGCGGCAACGACTGGCAGGCGCAGTTCGTGCGGGTGATCCTCGGCTTCATCGGCATCACCGAGGTCGAGTTCGTGTTCGCCGAAGGCCTGGCGATCAGCGAAGCGAGAAAGTCCGCGTCCATCGCCGCGGCGCGCAGCGCGCTGCGCAAGCTCGTCCCGGATAACCGGCGGGCGGCCTGAAAGACGGAGAATGCACCCATGAAAAGCCGTGACTTGCAACGCGTCATCCCCTCGATCCCGGCCTCCGACGGCGCCGGCGTGAAGCTGCGCCGCAGCCTGGGCTCGGGCCAGTTCGCGCGCCACGATCCGTGGCTGATGCTCGACGAGTTCTACTCCGACGACCCGAAGGACTACCTGGCGGGTTTCCCCAACCATCCGCACCGCGGCTTCGAGACCGTCACCTACATGCTCGACGGCCACATGCGCCACGAGGACTCGAGCGGCAACCGCGGCGACCTGGGGCCGGGCGACGTGCAGTGGATGACCGCGGCGCGCGGCATCATCCACTCGGAGATGCCGCAGCAGACCGAAGGCCGCATGCGCGGCTTCCAGATCTGGCTCAACCTGCCGGCGAAGGAGAAGATGAAGCCGGCGGCCTACCGCGACATCAAGGCTCAGGAGATTCCTGCGGTTTCCCTGGATGCAAGCAGCAAAGTAAGAATCATTGCGGGAACCTTGAACGGCAGCACAGGCCCGATCCACGGCCTGTCGACCGAGCCGCTGATCTTCGACGTGCACCTCGCGCCGGGGGCGGTGCTCGAGGCGCCCGTGCCTGCCGGCCACAACGCCTTCCTGTACGCCTACGAGGGCGAGGCGCGCGTGGGCCCGGAGCGAAAGACGGTGGCGCATCGCGCGGCGGGCCTGCTGTCCGACGGCCAGAGCGTGCGCCTCGAGGCGGGCGAGCAGGGCGCGCGCGTGCTGCTCCTCGCGGGCAGGCCGATCGGCGAGCCGATCGTGCAGTACGGTCCGTTCGTCATGAACACGCGCGAGGAAATCGAGCAGGCGATCCACGACTACCAGTCGGGCGAGCTGACCCGCGACCCGGTGCGGCGCGTCGCGTAAGGCGCAGGCGGGCGGCGCGACCAACGGGCATCGCAATCCGGAGGCTGCCATGCCTGCTCGTCTTGCATTCTTGTTATTGGCCTTTTCCGTCTGCGGCGCCGCGCTCGCGCAGAAAGCGCCGGTCTTTTCCGACGCCTCTGGCGCGATCCGGGGCTACGACCCGGTCGCGTATTTCACCGAGGGCCGGCCGGTGAAGGGCTCGAAGGAATTCACCCACCGCTGGAACGGCGCCGAATGGCGCTTCGCGAGCGCCGAGAATCGCGCGCGCTTCGCCGCGGCGCCCGAGAAGTATGCGCCGCAGTACGGCGGCTATTGCGCCTTCGGCGTGGCGGGCGGCTATGCGGTGAAGATCGAGCCCGACGCCTGGAGCGTGGTCGACGGCAAGCTCTATCTCAACTACGACCGCAGCGTGCAGGCGAGCTGGAAGAAGGACGTGCCCGGCTACATCCGCAAGGCCGACGCCAACTGGCCCGCGGTGCTCGCGAAGTAGCGCTTCACTCGCTGCCGTAGGGCCGCGTGATGATTTCCAGCAGGTGCCCGCTCGCGTCCTCGAAGTAGACGCCGCGGCCGCCGAAATGGCGGTTGATCTCCCCCGGGCGGCTGCGCCCGGGATCGGCCCAGTAGGCGAGGCCGCGCTCCCGAATGCGGCCGAAGATCTGGTCGAACTCGGCGTCGCTCACGAGGAAGGCATAGTGCTGCATCTGGATTTCCATGCCGTCGGCGTCGAGGAAGTCGAGCGTCACTTCGTTGTCGACCTGCACGCCGAGGAACGGCCCGAAGGGCACCGGCGGCGGGCGCCCGAACAGCGCGGCGAAGAACTCCGCCGCGACGCGCTGGTCGCGCGAGTGGACGATGGTGTGGTTCAGCTTGATGGCCATGTGCGTAAGCGTAAAACCTCGCCCGCTTTTTATGAAGTTTTGCACGCCGGGCGCATTCCCCCGTAGGCAGGCGCGCGCGCTTTCCGTAGTGTCGGCCTCAGGGACACCGATAGGGGGGTTGCCCATGGGAGCAGCTCAGGAACTGGAAGCGGATCTGGGCGAACGGGTGCAGGCGCTGTTCGGCCGCTGCCCCGAGCTCTGCGGCTTCATGGTGGAGGAGCGCGTGGTGGCAGGCGCCGACGGCGAAACCGGCGTACGCGAGCTCGAGCTGTACATCGCCGGCATCGACGTCTACCCGGCGCTCGGCTTTGCCCAGTCGGAGACCCTGGTGGCGCAGATTTCGGCGGCGCTCGCCGACCTGCTCGAGGACAGCCCGGAGGCCGCCGACCTGCTCGCCGGGCGCACCTTCGCCCGGACGGTGCACTAGTAGCGCTTCTGCCCCTTGATCGACCAGGGCAGCGCGACGCCGCCTTCGGCCTCGTCGGGGTTGGGCCCCGGGCGCACGCTGCCTTTCTTGGGCCGGCCGGGCCGGAAGGTCACGCTGAAGATCTTGAGCGGCGGCACGACGGGCGGCGATTCCATGAACCGGCAATCGGACTCGGACGGCACGCTCAGCTGCGAGCCGATCTTCCTGCCGTTGAGCATCACCGTGTAGCGCAGCATGTGCATCGACCCGGGCGCCGGCTGGGCGAGGATGTCGTACTTTCCCACCTTGAAGCGCTTGCGCTCGACCGGCGTCATGCCGCGGCCCGCTCGGCCCGGGCGCCCCACACCGCCCAGTACTCGTCGCCGCGCGCCTCGACCTTGAAGCGCAGCACCGTCTCGGGGTCGACTCCCTGCACGGTGCGCGCCTTGTCCTCCGGCAGGTGGCCTTCGAGGCCCTCGCCGTACACCAGCAGGCCTTCGGCGCCGCCCTGCTTCAGCGCGAGGCGGCAATGCTCGAGGCGCTCGCGCCCGGCCGCCTTGTCGGACCAGGGACGCGAGCCGTCCACGTTCGGCGCCCACAGCAGATAGCTGCACGCGCCGTTGCCGGAGGCCACGCCCTTGGCCCAGATGGTCATCACCACGGTGCCGTCGGACTTGCGCACGCCGCTCCAGCTGCCGCGCGTATCCTGGAGAAACACGCCGCGCGCTTCGAACGCCCGGGTGCGCGAGATGAGATGGCGCCCGTTCCTGACGGCGGCGGCCGCGCTGCCGGCGGCGCCGCGCTTGGGCATGGTCTTCAGCACTTCGGCGCAAAGCTCGGCGACGCTGCTCTCGCCCAGCGCTTCGGCGTTGGCGCGCAGCTGCTCCACTTCCTGGCGGCCAAGCCGCTCGACGCGCTCGCGCGTCCAGTCGGCGGCATTGCGGGGGACGATGCGGGTGACGCGGGACTGCTTCATGGAAGGGCCTGCTTCGGTCGGGAGGCCCTCCATTGGACCACAGATCAGGCGAGCACGTCGCCGTACGCGGGGGATTTGGTGAATACCGAGCGGGCGAAAGGGCACAGCGGCAGCAGCTTGCGGTCGCCCGCCCGCGCCTTGCGTGTGGTCGAGGATCACGCGCGAGCCGGCGATGGTGTAGGTGAGCTCGGCGAGCCGCCGGCCGTCGCGCTCGAGCACGAATGCGCCCCGCTGGCCGGACGAAACATGACGGATGGCGTCTTTCATGACGTCCATTATCGCCGCTGCCTGCCCGGCACGCCGCTTGCTGCTTCGGGGCGTCACTTTCCCGGAGGGTCCCATGGAATACGCCCAAACCAAGGCGCCGAGCAACGTGCAGGAAATACCGACGCGTCCCGAAGATACCTACCGCAACGTCCGCGAGGCGATGGACGAGTACGTGGCGAGCGCCACCGAAATGGCGCGCGAGGCCGCCGCCTACGCCGATCGCCGGGTGCAGCAGAATCCCTGGACCGCGGTCGGCGTCGGCTTCGGCATCGGCATGGTGTTCGGCGCGCTCGTCGCCATGGTGTCGAGAGGAAGATAGCGAAGTAAGATGCGGCGAACTCCCAGGGAGGGCGCCGCATGCAGGGCAAGATCGGGCTGGAAGAGCATTTCGCGATCCCCGAGACGCTGAACGACTCGAAGGGCTTCCTCGGCGACGCGGTGTGGCCGGAGCTCGAGTCGCGGCTGCTCGACATCCAGGAAAAGCGGCTGCGGCAGATGGACGAGCATGGCATGCAGCTCATGCTGCTGTCGCTCAACGCGCCCGCGGTGCAGGCGATCGCGGACCCGGCGCGCGCCGTGGCCGTCGCGCGGCGCGCCAACGACTTTCTTGCCCAGGAGGTCCGCAAGCGCCCGGACCGCTTCCACGGGCTGGCCGCCCTCGCCATGCAGGATCCCGACGAAGCGACGCGCGAGCTCTCCCGCTGCGTGAAGGAGCTCGGCTTCCGCGGCGCGCTGGTGAACGGCTTCTCGCAGGTGCGCGACCCGCAGTCCATGGTCTACCTCGACGACCCGCGCTACCGGGGCTTCTGGGCCGAGCTCGAGAAGCTCGACGTTCCCTTCTACCTGCATCCGCGCAACCCGCTGCCGAGCGCTTCGCAGATCTATGAAGGCCATCCTTGGCTGCTCGGCCCGACCTGGGCCTTCGGCCAGGAGACCGCGGTGCATGCGCTGCGGCTGATGGCCTCGGGCCTGTTCGACGCGCATCCGCGGCTGCAGATCGTCCTGGGGCACATGGGAGAAGGCCTGCCCTACAGCATCTGGCGGGTGGATCAGCGCAACGCCTGGACCGGCCAGCCGCCGCGCTATCCCGCCAGGCGCAAGCTCGGCGAGTACTTCCAGGAGAACTTCCACCTCACCACCTCGGGCAACTTCCGCACGCAGACGCTGATCGACGCCATGCTCGAGATCGGCGCCGACCGCATCATGTTCTCCACCGACTGGCCGTTCGAGAACATCGACCATGCCGCCCGCTGGTTCGACAGCGCGCCGATCAGCGAGGCCGACCGGCTGAAAATAGGGCGCACCAACGCCGCGCGCCTTTTCAAGCTCAGCGCTTGAAGGGGGCGCCCAGCTCGTCGCACTGCTGACGCGCGTACTGGGCGCCGATCACGCCGAAGTCGTCCGGGCCGTTGTTCACCGCCACGATCTTCTCGTTGCGCAGGAACACGGTCATCGGATAGAAGCCCTCGTAGGCGCCGCTGCGGTTCTTGTCGTTGACCCACACGCACACCGCCCAGCCGAACTGGCGCGCGCGCAGCGCGCTTTCCTTCTGGTACATGATCTTCGGCTCGGTGCGGAACTCGACCACCGCGTCCTTCGGGTCGGTCAGCCGGATGCCGAGGTAGCTGCGGATCTCCTCGCGCCAGCGCGCCGGCTTCGGGCCGTAGTCGACCGCTTCCATCTCGGAGCGGCGCACCGTGGTGTCGCAGCCCAGCAGGGCGGTTACGAATGCAATTGCCAGCAGGATTCTTGACATCGAGACCTCCTTCGCCGGGATTCTAGAATATCGACCATGGAAGCGCACATCAGCTACACCGCGGACACCGGCGAGGCCCTGGTCAACGAAACGTTCGGGCCGAACAACATCCAGCGCCGCAGCAGCGGCTCGGAAGACAAGAGAAAGGTCTTGATATCGAACGGAAGATCAAGTGCGCTGTCGTTGGAGCGCAACGGCTTCGAGCTGGTCGAGCACCGCACGGCGGTGAAGAGCTTCTTCGACGCCGACGAGCTGCAGAAGGTGTACTACGCGGAGATCGAGCGCCTGGTCAGGGAGCGCTCCGGCGCGGCCCGCGTGGTGGTGTTCGACCACACCTTGCGCTCGGGCGACGAAGCCGAGCGCGAGGCGCGCCTGATCCGCGAGCCGGTGCTGTCGGCGCACAATGACTACACGGAGTGGTCGGGCCCGCAGCGGGTGCGCGAGGTGATGGGCGAGGAAGCCGAGGCGCTGCTCGCGCGCCGCTTCGCCATCATCCAGGTGTGGCGCGCCATCGACCGGCCGATCCGCGCCAACCCGCTCGCCATCGCCGACGCGCGCAGCGTGGCGCCGGAAGACCTGCTGGTCGCCGAGCGCCGCTATCCGCACCGCGTAGGCCAGACCTACCGCCTGAAGTACAGTCCGCGCCACCGTTGGTTCTACTTTCCGGAGATGCGCCGCGACGAGGCATTGGTGTTCAAGGTGTACGACTCGGAGAAGGACGGCCGCGCGCGCTTCACGCCGCACACTTCGTTCGACGACCCGGGCACCCCGGACGACGCCGCGCCGCGGCAGAGCATCGAGGCGCGCGCGCTGGCGTTCTTCTGATAGGCGCGACGCGACCTTAGAGGAAGTCGAAGTCGCCCGTCGCGAAGTAAACGTCGCCGAGCGACGCGGGCCGCTGCTTGAATTGCGCAATGCGGCGCGCGCTGGCGGAATCGACCACGAGCGGGCAGGAGGCCTTCTTCAGCCAGAAGCCGCTGCTGGCGGCAGCGGTCAGTAACAACTCGTTGCCGGCGGTATTGACGTGGACGCCGATCGCCCCCATACGCCTTGCACTCCGCGCCGCGAGACGGAAAACCCTGCGCGCCAGCCCGGGGTCCGGCGGCAGGAATACGTCGACGATATGGGCGATGCCGGCCACCATGCGGATGGCGACGTATCCTCGCACGCGCCCGTGCTCTTCCACGAGCGACACGTGGTACTTCCGGATTGGGCTGCCAAAGTAGCGCCACTGGAGGAACTCGCGGGTGCGCAGCGTAAATCCGGAAAGCCTGGCTTGCAGCTCGGCACGCACATCCGCGAAATCCAACTGGAACCGATCGATCGGACGCAGGAGCAGTTCCCTCTCGCTGACGAGCGGATGTGCTTCGACAGGGTACGAGGCGCGACTCGCGCGCTCGCGGCGCCGCTTCAGCTGGTGCCGAAGGTAGGGAATCCATGAAAGCGGCTTTGCGCGCGTGTGGCTCTGCCCCAGTACGCGCAGCGAAGGATTGCGGGCGTAGACAGCGAGCGAGTTCTCATTGGGGAGAGTGAAGACGACATGGCCTTCCTGCTGCGCCCAGTCGCACGTCATCGTCACCAGGCGCGAGAAAATGCCTTTGCCTTGATGACGAGGGTCCACCAGCGCATCGGCCAGCTCGTACCCCATGCGCTCCTCGCCTCCCCACCAGAGCCTGAACGGAATGGACGGCCGCATGCCCGCCAGCCGGCCGGTCATGTCGAACGCCGCAAAAATGACCCCGGTGCCGCATGGATTGTTCGCGTAAAGCCACACCGCCTCCTCGAGCGGGCGCTCGGCGCCGTAGTATGCGTTGTACAGATCGTTGAGCAGCGGCAGCTCGGCCATGCGCAGGCGGCGGAACTCGAAGCCCGCCGTCGATTTGTTGTTGCCGGCACTGTCGGCCCGGCCTGCCGTAGCTGTAGCGATCGCCATCCTGGCTACCGTAGAGTCTGAATCGCCTTAATTGTCAGCCAACCGGGTGACAGAGCTCGTGGCTGGCGATGGGTGGACCGGCACGGATGCAATGGCCTGCCTTTGCCAGAACCTCGGACGCCGGATGAAAAGGTCGATCACCGTGAGGTCACCTGCGCAATTCAGCGTGTGCAACCCGAGCGCGCCATCGGAAACCCCTGGAGCGATGAGCTGTTCCTCATGCTCTGCATAGTTTTCTGGTGAAAGGTTCAATACCCGGTTGATCGACAGTCCTGACCCATAAAGGGGCGCGCAGATCTGCGCGGGACGGAAGAGCGCGCCGCCCTGCTCATAGAGCCGTCCGGCGGGACGCGAGCCGTGCACGTCCGATTTCACCGGGTTGGCCTCGTGCGCCACCCAAGGACCCGTAAGTCGGTCGGCGTGATAGAGATGCAGTTCGTCGTAGCCATCGGTGCCCGGAACCGCGACCGTCACGAACATCCACCATTTCTCTCCTGCGCGGTGAATCGTTGCGTCCAGGTAGCGCGCGTCGCGGAGCAGGATCTTTTCGAGGGCCCAGCGGTGGGGAAATTCGACGCAGCGATACAGCTCGACAGTGCGGTTGGCGCCGCTTTCCGGGACCATGAAAAGCGTCCCTTCATCCTCGATCAGGTGGGGATAGGACAGGTGGTAGTCGCGCTGCAGCACTGGCATCGGCTCCGAAGCTGTGCCGTCGGCAGCCACCTCAAGCACCGCGATATGCCCCTTGCCCGCGGAAAAGACGTAATCCTCGAAAAAGATGAAATACCGCTGGTTGTGTACGAAAGGAAAAGGATCGGCCCAGAAGCGGTCCTTCGGCGGCACAAGACGCGTGAACGATTGCACTTCGTCCCGACCCAGCCTCCCGGCGCCGAAGCGATAGGCAAGGATCCACTGATCCACGTAAAGCATCCTTTCGACGCCGCGCCGCGCGATCCTTCTGCCGACGCTCGATATTCCGCGCAGACAATCCAGGAGTCCCGGTCCCGTGCCGCTGTGTTGAGGGGTAGGCGAGGCGATCGGGCATTGCGCCAGCCAGCGTTCCCCCGACCGGTGCAGTGCGCGAAGGGCGCGCCAGGGGAATTGGGCCGTCTTGCGGAGCAGATTCGCGCGATTCCGCGCGGCGGAGAAGGCGAATGTGCGCGATGTCGACTCGTAGACTATCCTCTCCCCGCCGTCTCTGGGTAGCCGCGCAACCAATGCAGAGCGGCTGACCGGCGCGCCATCGGTGACTTCCCGCACTCCGGCGGCTGGCTCCGAAGGGTCCCGGTCGTCGCCGAATCCGTAGTACCAGAACCCATGCTTCGCCAAACGCTCAGGAGCGAGATGCGCGACGTTTCCCAGTCCGAAGACGACGTCGAGGTCCAGCAATCGCAGTTCCGCCAGGGTGGCGAGCCGTGCGCCGGGCGCAGCTGCGGCAATCGGCATGCGCTCCGAAAGGTCGCCGCGCAGCGTCGACTTGAACAGCCGGCTGTCTAGGGAGCCGCCGAGCCTGCAAAGCCAGGGGGAAGTCGGCTGCGCGGACCCGCGTAGGGCGAATGCCACGATTTCGGCAAAGTCACAGTCTGCGAGCGTCGCGAACGCTTCCACCAGCCAGCGCGGCTGCAAGCTTGAATCGGCAAGCACGGCAACGCGCAGCTTGCGACGCGCCTTCATCGATAGGCCCCAATTGCAGAGGAGGCATTGCACACGAGCAACGCTTCAGCGCGTGCAGGGCAGCCATGGTCCTTCGAGACCATGGCTAGCGTTCTTCGGAGAGGCCCCGGTAGAAAAGCAGCATCGCGGCGATCTGGACGACGTGATACAGGTCGTTGTGGTTGAAGTGCCGGTGCAGCGCCAGGCCGCTCGCCTGCGCCAGCGCCGCGAGCACCGACACGCTCACGCCGGCGAGCATCCAACCGTTGAAGCGGCACAGGTGCAGCGCGCCGACGATCGCGAGCGCCGATCCCGTATCGGCGATCACCCAGATGAAGTCGTCGTGGAACAGCATCCAGCCCGAGTAGAGCAGCAGCTTCAGGGCCGCGAAACCGGACAGCAGGCGCCCGCCGGGTCCGCTCAGCACTATCCTCGATGAACCCGTCACCATGCCGAAGCTCGCCACGCCGACCGACAGAATCGTGGCTGTCCACAGAAGGTCGTGCGGCCAGAAGCCGTGCCAGGTGCCGCCAAGAAACGCCGCGAGCGCCAGCGCAAGGAACGCGATGGCCCAGTACTTCGAGAATCTGAACAGTCGCACGCCCAGGTACGCCGACACCGCGCCAAGGGCGTAGTCGGTGAGCATCGTGACGGGCTCGCTCATCGCGCGAGCTCGCGCCGGTGCCACAGCCCGACCAGGATCACGAACGCGGCCAGCACCCAGTGGAAGAAGATCGGGATCAGCGGGCTGCCGGGCTTGAGCGCGAGCTGCAGCGGCAGGCGCGCGAGCATCACCGCGAGATAGAGCCAGCCGAACCACAGCCACGGCCCGGCGAAGAAGCGCCGCGGCTGCACGAAAAAGCCGCGCCCGCGCGTGAAGTCGACGCAGATCCAGGCCATCAGCGCGAGGATCAGGATCTGGGAAGGCAGCAGGTACTCGTAGGGCATCAGGCCGGAGTACCAGCGCGGCATTGCCGGCAGCCATGCGACGCCGAAGAAGGCGACGAGGAATTGTCCTGCAACCCGCAGCGCGAACAGGGCAAGCAGCGCCCAGAGCGCCGGGCTCATTTCTCCGGACTCATTTCTCCGGAAAGTACATCCTCTTGTAATGCCGGTACCACTCGCTCTGGAAGAATTCCTGGGGGTCGTACTTGAGCTTGAGCTTGAGGAATTCCTGCATCTGCGGGAAGCAGGCGTCCACCTGGCGGCGCAGCGCGTAGCGGTTGTAGGTCGGGTAGTAGCTGCCGCCGTGGCGCAGGCCGATGTCGATCAGGCGGCGCAGGGCGTCGCCGCCGCGGATCACGCCGCCGATGGTGTGCTCGATGTGCAGGTTGAAAATCACGCAGGCGTAGGGCTTCTTCGCCCAGGCGAGGAAGCTCTCGTTGTCGTGCTCGATCAGGCGCACCGTGCCGTAGATCACGCTGATGTTGCTGCGGCGCAGATATTCGCGCGCCTCGGCCATGAACGGCTCGAGCGCTTCGCGCTCGCAGTAGATCTCGGTGATCGCCTCCGAAGCACGGTTCTCGGCCTTCATCCGGCGCTCGAGCACGCGGTGGTAGTCGTCCGGATAGACGCTCATCTGGTGCTCGTCGGACCAGTAGAGCTGCCCGTTGGTCGCCAGGTAGTAGCTGGCGTAGCGCTTGAACGCCTCGGCCTTCTTGGTGTGCGCGAGGTAGAGCAGGTCCACCCAGTCGCGCCGGCCGAGCTCGCGCTGTAGCCCGAGCATCGGCGTGTCGTCGGGCACCGGCCGGTAGCACGAGAACACGCCCTGGCGCAGGAAGTCCTTGGAGCCCTCGTCGATGGCGTACTGGAAGTCGCCGTAGAGGAAGCCCTCGCTGATGCGCCCGGCGAACGCCTCGGCCAGGCCCTCGACGCTGCGCAGCTCGACCACGCGCTCGAGCTTGCGCCGCGGCACGAGGCGCAGCGTGGCCGAGTAGATGAAGCCGAACAGGCCGTAGCCGCCGATCACGAGGCTGAACAGCTCGGGGTTCTCGCTGCGGCTGCAGTTGCGCAGGTTGCCCTTGGCGTCGAGGAGCTTGAAGGACTCGACGTCCTGGATGAACGGCGCCATGGTGAGGCCGCGGCCGTGGATGTTGGCCGACAGGCAGCCGCCGATGGTCAGCCGGTCGGCGCCGGTCTGCTTCTGCGCGAAGGCCCAGGCGCGCGGCTCGCCGCGCTGGGACTCGTGCAGGTACTCCAGGATCTGCGGCCACTGCACGCCCGACTCGACTTCGAGCAGTCCGCGCTCGCGGTCGAACCTGAGCACGCGGTTCAGCTTGCGGATGTCGAGCATCACGGCGTCGGCGCAGAACTGCTGCCCGCCCATCGCGTGGCGCGACCCGGAGATGCACACGTTGCGCTCTTCCTTGTGCGCGGCGCGCAGCTGCGCGCGCACCTCGTCCAGCGTCTGAGGCGTCGCGATGCGCCACACGCGCGCCGAGTTGAGCTGCGAGTGGACGTCGTTGACGAGGATGGTGCCCGGCTCGGGCTTGGGCTTCTTGTCCTGCGCGAAGCCGGGGAAAGGCCAGGCCGCCGCGCCAGAAAGCAGGGCGGCCAGGCGGACGAAGTCGCGGCGCGAGATCACGCGCCGGATTGTAGGGCTACTCGGAGCGTTTGATGTCGAGCGGCAGCGTGCCCGGCGGCAGGTCGTCGTGCCGCAGGCCGCGCGGGCCGGGCTCGGACAGCGACTGGGCTGCGGGCGGCGTGGCGTTCTTCTTCGGCCGGCCGGGGCGATGGGTGACCTGGAAGATCTTCACCGGCGGCACAGCGGGCGGGCTTTCCAGGAAGCGGCAGTCGGACTCGGTGGGCACGCTGAGCAGCGCGCCCAGCCGCTTGCCGTTGAGCATAATCGTATAGCGGAGCATATGCGCCGAGCCGACCGCGGGCTGGGCGACGATGTCGTACTTGCCGATCTTGAAATTCCTGCGCTCGACTGCGGGAAGAGCCATGTAGGTCCTCTGCGGAGGGTGAAAGGAGCGAAGCAGAGGACAGAAACGGAGCCGCGACCTAAGCTTCGAAGCCTGCCATTTTAACCCTTGTCCGGGGTTTTGAAAACGGCGCTGAGATCCACCTCGTCCAGCTTGACCGCGGCCTTGGAGGCGGCCTCCAGGGCGGCCTTGACCTTGGGCGTTTCGCGCGACGCCGCGTCGAAGGCCTCGGCCAGGCGAAAGCACAGCGCGGCGAGCGCCTTGGGCTCGGGCTTCTTCTCCGTCGGTGCGGAGTAGATGCGTTGCGCCATGCCGATGTAGATCTCGCGCGCGAGCTCGAGGTTGGGATCCTTCGTATCCGGGGTCTTCATGGCGCCGAGCGTAGCGGCCGGTCAGGGCGCTTGGCAAGCACGAAGAACATCGAGCCCAGGCCGGCGAGCAGCGCGAGCAGCGTGAACCCCAGCCGGTAGTTTCCGGTGGTGTCGGCCAGCATGCCGGCGATCATCGGTCCGCCGGCCTGCCCGATGACGATGATCATGAACGACAGCCCTAGGATCATGCCGATCGCGCTGCGGCCGAAATAGTCGGCGCGGATCGCCTGCATGAAGGGCCCGCGCAGCCCCCAGGCCACCCCGTGCAGCGCGGTGAACGCGATCAGCCAGGCAAGGCCGGTGGCGTAGGTGAGGCACAGCAGCCCCAGCGCGTGCATCAGCATGCAGGCGGCGGCGATGTAGCGCTTCTCGTAGCGGTCGCCGATCACCCAGCCGACCACCACGCCGATGATCTGGCAGATGGTGAGCAGCGTGATGACCGCCGCGGCCGCGCTCACCGTGTAGCCGAGCGCTTCCTTCATGTGCGCGATGGCGTGCACGCTCACTGCGCCGACGACGAAAAGGGCGAAGCCGTGGCCGAGCGACAGCAGCCAGAACGCCGGGGTGCGCAGCGCTTCGCGCGCGGTGAAGTCGCGGGTGCTGGAAACCGGCATGTCAAGGCTTTGGGCCTTGGAGTCTGTTTCCCGGGGGAGCCCATCGACAGTTTCCCCGTGGTCTTCCGGGCGGCGGCGCATCACCATGGCGAGCGGAAAGCCCGCCACGATGGCGAGCACTCCCGAGGCGAACGCCGTGGCGCGCCAGCCGTAGGTCATCAGCGACCAGCCGACCGCGGGCACGAAGATGCCGCCGAGCGCGAGGCCGATGGACATGGCGGAAAGCGCGCGCGCCCGCTTGCGCTCGAACCAGTTGATGAGGGCGACGTTCACCGGAAAGAACCCGCACAGGCTGGAGCCGAGCGCCACCAGGATGAACGCGCCGTAGAACTCGAGCAGCGTCTGCACCCGGCTGAGCAGCATGAAGCCGCCGCCGAACAGGAACACGCCGACGCGGATCACGCCCTGCGGGCCGAAGCGGTCCATGATCCAGCCGAGGATCGGGCCGAGGATCGCCGCTTCCATCTGCTGCATCGCCGCCGCGCCCGACAGCGCGGTCTTGCTCCAGCCGCGGTCGTCCTGCAGCACCGCGACGTAGCCGCCGAAGGCATGGTGCAGCAGGCCCGCCTGGAGAAACTGCAGGCCGCAGCCGGCCCCGACCATCTTCCAGCCGTAGAAAAGCTTGGCTATCGGAGTACCTGTCTTCTGACCGCTTCGAGTACCGCAGTATGGTAGGCATCGCCGAGCCCGAGCGCCACGGTGCTTTCGAGCATGCGCCGCGCCGTGCCCGCGGCCTGCAGGTCGAGGCCGGCGGAACGCGCGAGCTGCAGCGCGTACTCCAGGTCCTTCAGCATGTAGCTCGCGGGAAAGGCGCGCTCGGGGTGCGCCTCGGGCAGCAGCGCCTTCATGCCGTGGCTGCGCAGCGCGAAGCTGTCGGCCGAGCCCTTGGCGAGGGCTTCGAACAGCAGCTGGGGCTCCACCGCGCCGCTCGCTTTCGCCACCGCGAGCGCCTCGGCGAGGGCGAGCACGGTGACCGAAAGCACCATGTTGTTGAGCAGCTTCACCGCCTGCCCGGCGCCGGGCGGCCCGCAATGCGTGACGTCGGTGGCCATGCAGCGCAGCAGCGGCTCGATGCGCGCGTGGACCTCGGGGCTCGCCCCCACCATGATGCTCAGGGTGCCGTCGACCGCCGCCTGGCGGGTGCGCGCTACCGGGGCGTCGGCGAAGTGCGCGAAGCGCCCGGCCAACTCGCGCGCCAGGGCCACCGGCGCCGTGCTGCAGTCGACGAGGGTCCTGGCTGCCGGGATCTGCGCCGCAACTTCACGGATCTCGGCCTCCCCGGGGAGCGACAGGAACACGATGTCCGCCCGTCGGCCCACCTCGGCCGCCGAGCCGGCGGCACGCGTGTTTTCGGGAGCCGGGCGGCGGGCATCGTAGGCGACGACCGGGTGCCCGGACTTGCGCGCGAGGTTGCGGCACATCGGCCCGCCCATCACGCCCAGGCCGATGAATCCCAATGTGGCATTGTCCATTGCGCAACTATAGTCTGTAGGTGATATGGTGACGCCGTGGACAGTGAGCTCGAAGCGCAACTGCGGGCAGTGTTCCGGCGCAGGCCGGACCTGCAGCGCTTCGTCATCCAGGACCGCGCCGGGCTGGCGGACCACATCGACCGCGAAAGCCTGCAGGGCGAGCTGTTCATCACCCAGATCACGCTGTATCCGCGCCGCGGCAGCCGGCAGTACGACGAGGTCTACGCGGACATCGCGCGCGCCATCACGCGGGTGGTGGACGAGCGGCCGGACGCATTGAGCCAGCTGCGCGGCAAGACCTTCGTTCGCGCCCTGCACTGAAACTACGCGGGCGCGTTCCTTGCGATGTGCCGGGCATGGGAAGCGCCGCGCTCGAGCAGGATCTTGCAGTCCGGGTAGACGCCATCTTCGAGCGCTGCCCCGCGCTGCAGGGGTTTTCCATCCAGGACGCCGAAGGGCTTCCCAGGCACCTGCGGGCCGCGGCGCTCGAGGGCCTGGTGGTCACCGACATCGGCATCTACCCGGAGCTCGAGCCCGCGCTCACCGAGCGCGTTTACGACGAGATCGCGGTGGCGCTGCTCGATTTCATCTGCGCGCGCCCGGACGCGCGCACCGTGCTGCACGGTCGCACCTTCGTCCGCAACCTCCACTGAAAAGGCAAGAGTTGGTGAGGGGCGGGGAGTAGTGCCACGCCACGCAGCGTGGCCTGCGCTAACGTGCGGCCAATGGCCAGCCCCACCAAGCGTCGCCCTTCGGCGACAGGATCGAACCTACGCCGTACGGGACCGGCGCGGCGCGCGGTCCGTGAAAAAACGCGGCCGTACGCTGAAGCCATGAAGAAGCCGCTTCCCGCCCCGATCGAGCTGCTGTTCGCCCGCCATCCCGCGTTGTGGGGCTTCTCGGTGCGCGGTCTAGCCGACGTGCCGGACAGCTGCGCACGCAGCGGCGAGGAGGGCGAGCTGTTCGTCTCCGACATCGGCGTCTCGCCTTCCGTGGGTGCCGAGCAGTTCGGCGAGATCTTCGAGGAAATCACCGTCGCGCTTTCGGACTTCCTCTCGGAGCAGCCGGACGCCGGCGAGCTGCTGCGCGGGCGCACCTTCGCGCGAACCCTGCAATAAGTCACAGCGGGCACCAATTTTTCCCGGCTAGGGGTTTTGGTGTAGTCGTCTCAGGTATTTCCTTATTGGTGTTTGCACTACACGGCCGTAGTGTTTGCACCTATGAAGACGTTCGAATTCAAGCTGGGGCTGCCCGAGACCCTGCTCGGCAGGCTGGAGGCCGATGTGACGGCCAAGATCAACGCGCTGTTCGCCCGCTGCCCTGCGCTGTGCGGGTTCGCGGTGCAGGATCGCGCCAGCCTGCCCAAGGATCTCGACAAGAACCGCATACCGGACGCCGATCTGTTCGTCACCGAGATCGGCATCTTCCCCAAGCTGGACCACGAGCAGTACGGCGAGATCTACGACGAGATCACGATTGCCATCTCGGATCTGGTGTACGAGCAGCCGCACGCTTACGACTACCTGCGGGGCCGCACCTTCGCAAGAACGCTGCACTGATCATCGGTAGCGATACACGACGATCTTGTCGGCCGCGGACTCGGGGGTCCATACCTCGCCCTTGCGGCCGTGGATCTGGCGCACGTTGGCATACGCGCTGGACGACCTGAAGCTCTCGAACTTCTCGGTCGCGGGGTCGAAGCGCAGCATCACCTGCGCCGCCCATTCGGACGCCCAGACCTTGTCGGTCTCGTCCACGTACACCGCATAGACCCGGGCGCCGTCGCCCGGCGCCTTCCACGTGGACCACTTGCCGTTCGCGGGCGCGTAGCGGCTGAGATTGCCCGAGTTCCATTCCGCCACCCAGATGTTGCCCTTCGAGTCCGACCATACGCGGCGCGCGCCCTGCGCCGGGGTCGGCGGCTCGATCACCGTCGCCTTGCCGCTCGCGCCGTCGATGCGCGCGATGTGCGAGCCGGCGAGCGAGGCGTAGTAGACCACGCCCTGCGGCGTGACATGGATGCCGTAGGGCCCGCGTCCCCCAGGCGCCTTGAACACCTGCAGCTCGCCGCTGCGCGGGTCGAGCCGGCCGTAGACGCCGCGCTGCCCGGTAAACCAGTGCACACCGTTCGCGTCGAAGATCGCGGTGTTGAGATTGGCGTAGCCGGTGCTCACCGGCAGGCGCCATGCCTTCACCGCGCGCGTCTTCGGGTCGACACGCACGATCGCGTTCTGGCCGCTGTCGGTGAGCCAGGGTGCGCCGTCGGGACCGCCGATCACGCCGTGCGGCGAGGAGCCCTGGCCGAGGGGGACGAAGTCCACCTTGCCGGTCTGCGGATCGAGGATGCCGAGGTGGCCGCTGCCCTGCGCGGAGAACCAGACCGGCCCGTGCGGCGCGGGGTGCGCCCACACATCGTGCACGCGGTGGCCGCCCGGAATGCGGTATTCCTGCACGGTGACCACCTGGGCCAGGGCTGGAAAGGACAGAAAGCAAAGCAGCAGGACAGCCTTCATCCGACCCTCGTGGCATGATGCGGCGATGTCGCAGAGTACACCGGAAGCCGGGCCCGGGCTCAGCCTGCAGGTCGGGAAGTACGACATCCAGAAGATGCTCGGCAGGGGCTCCACCGGCACCGTGTACCTCGCGCGCGACCAGTTCACCGGCCGCGAAGTCGCCCTCAAGACGATCGAGCCCGAGGTGTTCCGCGACCGCGAGTTCGGCGCCGTGTACCGCACGCAGTTCCAGAACGAGGCCTCGCTTGCCGGGAAGCTGCGCCACCCGCACATCATCGCCATCCTGGACGCGGTGGTGGGCGAGGATTCCGGATACATCGCCATGGAGCTGGTCACCGGCGGCGACCTGTCGCAGTACGTGAAGCCCGATCACCTGCTCGCGCCGGCCGATGTGCTGCAGATCGGCTTCAAGGTGTGCGGCGCCATGGACTACGCCTACCGCGAGCGCGGCATCGTGCACCGCGACATCAAGCCGGCGAACATCATGATCGCCGACGGCACCGAAATCCGCATCGCCGACTTCGGCGCCGCCTTCCTGAAAAAGAGCCAGGTGGCGCAGAGCGCGGCGATGGGCTCGCCGTTCTACATGGCCCCCGAGCAGCTCGAGGGCCACGACCCCACTTTCCACAGCGACATGTACTCGCTCGGCGTGGTGCTGTACGAGCTGCTCACCGGCCGGCGGCCGTTCGCCGCGGACAAGCTCGAGAACCTGGTCCAGCACATCCTCACCAGCGTGCCGCCGCCGCCGAGCGCGCTGCGCCCCGGCCTGCCGCGCGAGATCGACACGGTCGTGCTGCGCGCCATGAAGAAGGACCCCGGCCAGCGCTACGGCACCTGGGCGCAGTTCGGCGTCGAGCTGTCGAGGGCGATGAGTCTGGTGATGCCCGCGAGCGCCATCCCGGACAGCGAGAAGTACCTCGCCCTGAGCAAGGTCGAGATGCTGCAGCTGCTGTCCGATGCCGAGTTCTGGGAGCTGGCCGGCGCCGGCAAGTGGAGCCGCGTCCCGAAGGGCAGGGCGATCGTCAGGGAGGATGCCCCGGGCGCGAGTTTCTTCTTCCTCGCCAAGGGGCAGGCCAAGGTCACCAAGCAGGGCCGGCTGCTCAACATGATCAACGAGGGCGAGTGCTTCGGCGAGATGGCGTTCATCCGCGGCGGCGAGGAGCCGCGCCATGCGACGGTCGAGGCCATGACCGACGCGGTGCTCGCCGAGTTCGAGCCCGACACCCTCGAGAAAATGAGCCTCGCCGCGCAGTTGCATCTCACGCGCGCGCTGGTGCGCAACACGGTCGAGCGCCTGGCGCTCGCCAACACCCGTATCGCGCGCTGAACCGCGGCTAGGAGCGCCGTCCCAGCATGTTGTCCATGTCGCCGCCGGTCCGCATGCAGGTGGCGAACAGATCCTCGGCGAATTTCTGCGCCGAGGCGGACGCTGCGCTGCCGCCGCTGCTTGCCGGGCTGTTTGCCTGGGGCGCGGTGATGCCGCCTTCGCTCGCGCGGTAAGCGGCGTCCATGATGTCGCGCATCAGCCGCCGGCCACGGTCGGATTGCGAAACGTCGTAGATGCGCACCATGATGGCGTCGGCTTGCGGCCGCCCGATGCGCTCCTGCGCCAGCGAATGCGCCACCACCGCCATGTCGGCGGCTATGCCGCATTCCATCGCGCTTTCGGCGCGCGGCGCGGCCTGCGCCGCCGACGCGACCAGTCCGCCAGCCAGCAGCGCTGCCAGTACCTTGTTCACCGTGATCTCCGGAAGAACGGCGCCCGGTTGCCCGGGCGCCGCGCTGCGTACATGCTTACTGGGCCTTGCCGTGGCCGCTGGTTCCGGGCGTGGTAGCGGTGTCGCTGCCGGTGCCGGTCCTGTTCGAGGCCGATCCCGGGCCGGCGGTGGCGCCGGTTGTGCTCGACCCGCTCGCGCCCATGCCGCTCGAGCCCGCCCCGGCACGGTAATGCGCATCCCACTCGGCACGGGAGATCTGGCCGTCGCCGTTGCGGTCGAGGCTGGAAAAGTCCGCCGCCGCGCCGCCGGTCGCCCCGGTCGAGGCAGACGAAGAGATGGCTCCCTGCGTGGGCGCACGCGGCTCGCCGCTCGATTGGGTGCTGGGCGTGCCGCCGGTCGAGCCGGTGCCGGTGCTGCTTGCGCCGGCGGGGCCGCCGGCCTGGGCGAGAATGATCCTGTCGCCGTCCGCCGACGCCTGCGCCGCGAGGGGCAGGGCAAAGGCTCCAGCAACGGCAAGGCCAATCAACGTCTTGAGCTTCATCACGGTCTCCTGAAAAAATGAAAAAGGAATCGCTTCTGGCTCAGCCAGTTCCCTGTTTCGTTGCAAACGTCGTGCCGCGCGCGGCGGCTCGGGTACGATTCACGTCCCCATGAGCCTGCAGTTGCGCCCCCTGCATCCGCTGTTCGCCGCCGAGGCGAGCGGCGTGGACCTGCGCCGGCCGCTGGACGACGCCACGGTGCGCGCGATCGAGGAAGCCATGGACCGGCATGCGGTGCTCGTGTGGCGCGGGCAACCGTTCTCCGAGGACCAGCAGGTCGCCTTCGCGCGCCGCTTCGGCCCGCTTGACCTGGGCCTGCGCAAGGCGCGCATGGGCAAGCACCGTTTCCGCTACGACGAGCTGATCGACATCTCCAACGTCACGCCTCAGGGCGAGGTGGCCGACCGCGGGCACGCCAAGATCGTGAGCAACCTGGCGAACCAGCTCTGGCACAGCGACAGCTCGTTCCAGCAGCCGGCGGCGCGCTACTCCATGCTCTCGGCGGTGGTGGTGCCCGCCGAAGGAGGCGACACCGAGTTCTGCGACCTGAGGGCGGCCTACGATGCGCTGCCGGAGAGAACGAAGAAGGACATTTCCGGGCTGCGATCCGAGCACTACGCCTTTCACACGCGGCTGTGGCTCGGGGACACCAGCTACACCGAGGAGCAGCTGAAGTCGCTGCCGCCGGTGGAGTGGCCGCTGGTGCGCACTCATCCCGGATCCGGCCGCAAGGTGCTCTGGGTGGGGGCGCACGCCACGCATATCGTCGGCTGGACGCTCGCCGAGGGCCGCATGCTGCTCGCCGAGCTGCTCGAGCACGCCACCCAGCGCGAGTTCGTCTACCGGCACCGCTGGCGCGCCGGCGACCTCGTGATGTGGGACAACCGCTGCACCCTGCACCGCGGGCGGCGCTTCGATCTCTCCCAGCGCCGTGAGCTGCGGCGCACTACCACGGAAGATCTCGCATGAACCTGCAGCTTGCCGGCCGCACGGCCCTGGTCACCGGCGCGAGCATGGGCATCGGCCGCGCCATCGCCAGGGCCCTTACCGGCGAAGGCGCAAGGGTTGCCGTGATGGCCCGCCGCCGTTCGCTGCTTGAGGATCTCGAGCGGGAGGTGGGGCAAACGCTGGTCATCATCGAATGCGACTTTCTCCAGGAAGGCACGCCGGACAAGATCGCCGCGGCGGCGCTGCAAGGCCTGGGCTCGGTGGAGATCCTGGTCAACAACGCCGGCGGCAGCCGGCGCTTCACGCTCGAGTCGACCGATGCCCAGTGGGACGAGGCGCTCACCCTCAACTTCGTGCGCCAGCGCCAGCTCACGCACCGGCTGCTGCCCCAGATGATCGGCCGCAAGTGGGGCCGCATCATCAACATCACCGGCAAGTCCGAGCCCGAAGGGCTGAACGGCGCCTTCGCCGCCAAGGCGGCGATGCATTCCTGGGCCAAGGGCCTGTCGCGCGAGGTCGGCCGGCACGGCATCACCGTCAACTCGATTCCGCCCGGGCGCATCATCAGCGAGCAGATCCTGCGCAATTACTCGCCCGAGCGGCGCGCGCACGAAAGCGAGCATGACATCCCGGTGGGCGAGTACGGCCAGCCCGAGGACATCGCGAACCTGGTGTGCTACCTGGCCTCGCCGCTCGCCCGCTACATCACCGGCACGGTGATTCCCGTGGACGGCGGCATGCGCCGCTACCAGTTCTGATGTACGACGTGGTCGTCGTGGGCGGAGGAAACGCGGCGCTGTGCGCGGCGCTGTCCGCTGCCGAATTTGCGAAGAAGATCCTGGTCCTGGAGCGCGCGCCGGAGGAGGAATCGGGCGGCAACTCGCGCTTCACCGCGGGGCTCATGCGCATCGTCTACAACGGCGTCGAGGATCTCAGGACGCTGATCGACCTGTCGGACGACGAGGTGGCGCGCACCGACTTCGGCGCCTACACCGCCGAGCAGTTCCTCGACGACATGGCGCGCGTCACGGAATACCGCTGCGACCCGGACCTGACCGAGCTCCTGGTGAAGGAAAGCCTGCCGGCGGTGCAGTGGATGCGCGCCAAGGGCGTGCGCTTCACCGCCGCGTGGGGCCGCCAGGCCTTCAACATCGGCGGCCGCTTCAAGTTCTGGGGCGGCCTGACGCTCGAGACGGTCGGCGGCGGCCCCGGCCTGGTCGACTCGCTCACGCAGATCGCGCGAAAGAACGGCGTCGAGATCTGGTACCGCGCCCGCGCGCTGTCCCTGCTGAGCGACGACGAGGGCGTGCACGGCGTGGTGGT
>DASUUN010000103.1:0-6751 GCA_036374055.1 Burkholderiales bacterium | reverse complement strand
TCCCTGGTAGTCCGCGATCGCCGCCTCGACCACGCGCGCCGCGTGCTCGGCGCCGTAGATGCGCTGCACGGTGATCTGCGGCTTGGCGCCGGGAACCAGCTTGTAGGTGTTGAAGTAGTGCTGCAGCCGCTCGACCATGATCGGCGGCAGGTTCGCGAGCTCGGTCGCGCCGCCCCAGACGAAATCGCCCTCCAGCACCGCGATGATCTTGTCGTCGGCCTCGCCGCGGTCGAGCAGCTGCAGGCCGCCGACCACGCGCGCGGGCACGATGATCTCGGCGCGCGTGATCGGCCGCTCGCTGAGCACGCACACGTCGAGCGGGTCGCCGTCGCCGCGCTGCGCGCCCGGGCACAGCGCCGCGATCTGCGCCCCGCAGTAGGTGCGCGGGATGAAGCCGTAGAGCGACGGCGGCTGCGAGGAGGTGCGCTGCGGCCGGTCGACCTTCAGGTAGCCGCTCGCCTTGTCGACCTCGTACTTGATGACGTCGAAGGGCGTGATCTCGATGTAGGCGTTGACGAACAGCGGCAGATCCCGCCCCGGCTCCAGGCCGTGCCACGGATGCGGGCGCCATTCGTGGAACTCAGGACGCTGCCTCATCGGTTTTCGAGCAAAACGAAAGGTCCGTCTGGACCGTCTTCGATGCAAATCTTCCTCCAGCCGCGGCCGGAATAGAAGGCCAGCGCCGCGCGGTTCGCGCAAAGGCACTTCAGGCGCCAGGGCTTGGGCAACCAGCCGCGCAGCGAGTCGAGCAGCAGCCCGCCGATTTTCTGCCCCCTCGAGAGTCGCCGCACGTAAAGGTGGTGGATGAAGGCCTCGGGCTCCCATACCGAAACAAAGCCCTGCGGCTCGTCATCTGCTGCTACCGCCACCAGCAGTCGCTCGCCTTGCGTGTCGGCGGAGAAGTCGGCTGTGCGCCCTGAAGCGGGCGGCAGCCAGCTCGCCTCGGACAGGCATTCGCGATAGATCGCGGCGAGCGCAGGGGCATCCCTGGTCGCGAAGGGCCGAACGCTCGCCTCAGTCATGCGTCGCTGCGTCGATGCGCCCGAGCGCGGCGCGCAGGGCGGCTTCGTCTCTCGGGCGCACGAAGCGGGCGGCTTCCCTGCCGTCTTTCAGCAGGATCAGGGTGGGCCAGAGCTTCACACGGAAGGAGCGGCCGAGCCGCCGGCCGCTGGCATCGGCGATTTTGAGGTGACGGATGCGCGGGTAGTCGCGCATCGCGGCGGCGATGAGGGGTTGGGCGGCACGGCAGTAGCCGCACCAGGCGTTGCCGAACTCGAGCAGCGTGGGGCCCTCGAGCGCGTCGACCTCGGCGCGCTTGGGCTCGGATTGCGCGTAGACGGTGCTCAGGGCCATGCGGCTAACCGGCAAGAAGCGTACCCCAGGCGACCGCGACGTAGCGCGCGAGGCGGCCGGCGGCCATGAAGCCGAGCGCGGCGAGCCAGTGGATGCGCAGCCAGCCGGCGGCGACGCAAATCGCTTCGCCGACGATCGGGAGGAAACCGAGCAGGGTGGCGGGTGCACCCCAGCGGCGCAGCAGCGCCAGCGCTCTTGGATGCAATTCCTTCTGGGGCAGGAGGCGTCCGATGAGGTAGGTGGTCATCCCGCCGGCGGTGTTGCCGACCGTGGCGGTGGCGACGGCAAGGACAGCGCGGTCGGGGTGCAGGTACAGGTAGGCGAAAAGCGCCGCTTCGGAGGGAAATGGCAGCAGCGTGGCCGCGAGGAACGTCATGCCGAAGAGGGTCGCCAGATCAGCCATGCTAAATTCGCCTGCTCCAGGGGGAAGCGGTGAAGAACGACTATCTCGAGCGGATCCTCAAGGCGCGCGTCTACGACGTGGCCGTGGAATCGCCGCTGGAGCTTGCGTCCGCGCTGTCGAAGCGCCTGCGCAATCGGCTGCTCATCAAGCGCGAGGACCTGCAGCCGGTATTCTCGTTCAAGCTGCGCGGCGCGTACAACAAGATGGCCGGGCTGCCCAGGGCGCGCCTCGCGCGCGGGGTTATCGCGGCGAGCGCCGGGAATCACGCGCAGGGCGTGGCGCTCGCGGCGCAGCGTTTGGGCTGCAAGGCGGTGATCGTGATGCCGGTCACTACGCCGCGCATCAAGGTGGACGCGGTGCAGGCGCGCGGCGCCGAGGTGGTGCTCCACGGCGATTCCTACGCAGAGGCTTACAAGAAATCCCTTCATTTGAAGCGCAGGCGTGGCCTCGCCTTCGTCCATCCGTACGACGACCCGGAGGTGATCGCGGGGCAGGGCACCATCGGCATGGAAATCCTGCGCCAGCACGCCCAGCCGATCGACGCGATCTTCGTGCCGGTCGGCGGCGGCGGGCTGATCTCGGGCATCGCGGCGTACGTGAAGCGCGTGCGGCCGTCGGTGAAGAT
Source organism: Burkholderiales bacterium (assembly GCA_036374055.1). GTDB lineage: Bacteria > Pseudomonadota > Gammaproteobacteria > Burkholderiales > SG8-39 > SCGC-AG-212-J23. Next base: position 4,370 of record DASUUN010000103.1, on the reverse strand, counting down.
CATCGGGGTCGAGCCGGTGGATGCCGATGCGATGGCGCGCTCGCTGAAGGCCGGCAGGCGGATCAAGCTGGACCAGGTAGGCCTCTTCGCCGACGGCGTGGCGGTGAAGGAGGTCGGCAAGGAAACGTTCCGCCTGTGCCGCAGTCTGGTCGACGACATGGTGCTGGTCGACACCGACGCGATGTGCGCGGCGATCAAGGACGTGTTCCAGGACACGCGCGTGGTGCTCGAGCCGGCAGGCGCGCTGGCGGTGGCGGGGGCGAAGGCGTGGGTCGAGCGCCACGGCGCGCGCGGCAAGACCCTGGTCGCGGTCGCCTCGGGCGCCAACACCAACTTCGACCGGCTGCGCTTCATCGCGGAGGAGGCGGAGGTGGGGGAGCATCGCGAGGCGATACTCGCGGTCACCATCCCGGAGCGCCCGGGCAGCTTCCGCAAGTTCTGCGCCACGCTCGGCGCGCGCAGCGTCACCGAGTTCAACTACCGCATCGCCGATTCGAGCGAAGCGCACGTGTTCGTCGGGGTCGAGGTGGGCGGGCGCGAGGAGACCGCGCGCATCGTGCGCAATCTGAAGCGCCACGGCCTGAAGACGGTGGATCTCTCGGACAACGAGATGGCGAAGACCCACGTGCGCCACATGGTCGGCGGGCGCGCGCCCTTCGCACGCAACGAGCTGCTCTACCGCTTCGAGTTTCCCGAGCGCCCGGGCGCGCTGCTGCGCTTCCTCGACAGCATGCGCAGCGACTGGAACATCAGCCTGTTCCACTACCGCAACCAGGGCGCCGACTACGGCCGCGTGCTTGTCGGCATGCAGGTGCCGCGCACCGAGTTCCGGGAGTTCCGCGGCTTCCTGAAGGCGCTCGGCTACCCCTACGCCGACGAGACGCGCAACCCGGCGTACAAGCTCTTTCTCGTATGACCCCTTTTTCTAGTCGCGCTTGATCTCGCCGGCGTAGCACACCGGCGAAGAAAGCACGCTCGGATCGTCGCCCGCTTGGGGGGCGCCGAGGAACGCGAGGCCCTCGGCATCGCGGCGGTAGACGCCGCGCTCGGTCACGAGGTAATCGACCGGGATGTCCCAGGGCTGCGGGTGGATCGTATCCAGGCGCGCCTGCTCGTAGGCCACGCCGATCACCACGGGCCTCTTCGCCAGGCTGGCGAGCGTGCGATCGAAGAACCCGGCGCCGTAGCCGAGGCGGTAGCCCTGCGGATCCCAGCCGTTCATGGGCAGCAGCACGGCATCCGGAACAATTTCACGCGAGTTCACGGGGTAGGGGATGTCGAGCGCCCCCTTGGCGAGCTCGACCCCGGGATGCCATTCGCGGAACGCGAGCGGCGACCTCGGCGCCACCACCACCGGCAGCGCGGTCAACGCGCCTAGTCCGCGCAGCGTTCTTGCAATATGCCTCGCGTCATATTCGTTCTTGATCGGCCAGCAGAACGCGACCCGGCTGCGGGCGAGCCCCGGGAACGATCGCTCGATGTAGCCGTCCATCTTCTGACGCCATGCAGCAAGGGTCGCGTCAGGGATTGCAAGGCGCTCGGCGATGAGCCGTTCGCGCTGCGTCCGGCGCCAGGATTTCAACGATTGCGCATCCATCCCGTGCTATTCTGGTAATTCATGATTTTCAAGCATTTCCGCTATCTTAGTTTAGCGGTTGCCTTAAGTGCTGCGCCGGCGTTCGGCGCAAGCAGCGATGCTGCGCTGCTTGCCGCTTTCGATGCCTATCGCGCCGGCGATCCGATGAAACTGTCGCGGCATGCGAAAAAGCTCGACCGGCACGTGCTCACGCCCTGGGTGGAGTACTGGCGGCTCTCGCTGCGGCTGGAGGACGCGCAAGCCGACGAGGTCAACCAGTTCCTGGCCGCCTATTCCGATGCCTATGTCGGCGAGGTGCTGCGCAACGAATGGGTCAAGGTGCTCGGCAGGCGCGCCGACTGGAGCGAGTTCGACCGCCAAACGGCGCATTTCGGTGGCGACGACCTGGAGATCCGCTGCTACGCCTGGCTGTCGCGCGTGCTGCGCGGCGACGAAGCGGCGCTCAACGAGGGCCAGGCCGGGATGTGGCGCGAGCCGCGCGAGCTGCCCGAAGGCTGCGAAAAGCTGGCCGACAAGCTGTGGGAAGAAAAGCACCTGTCCGTCGCCGACGTCTGGCAGCGCGTGCGCGTGCTGTTCGAGAACGGGCAGATCACCGCCGCCAAGGAAACGCTCGGCTACCTGCCGAAGGAGGAGTCGCCCGACGAGCGCGCGCTCGCCGAGGCGGCGCGCCATCCGAAGCGCCTGCTCGAGCAGCTGCCCAAGAGCATGGAGAAGCGCGCCACGCGCGAGGTGGTGGTGCTGGCCGCCATCCGCCAGGCGCGCAACGACCCCGAGGCGGCCGCCGAAGCGCTGGACGGCGAGCTGGCGCGCCGGCTCCCGGAAGCGGACCTGCGCTACCTCTGGGGACGGGTCGCCTACGAGGGCGCGCGCCAGCATCACGACGAAGCGCTGAAATGGTATGCGCGCGCCGGCGATGCGCGCCTGGACGACGAACAGCTCGCGTGGAAGGTGCGCGCTGCGCTGCGCCGCGGTCACTGGCAGACGGTGCGCGACACCATCGACCACATGTCGCCCGAAGTGCGCCGCTACTCCGCCTGGACCTACTGGTACGGCCGGGCGCTGGCGGCGCACGGCGAGGAAACCGGCAGCCGCGCCTACTACCTCAGGATCGCCGGGCAGGCGGACTACTACGGGCTGCTGGCCGACGAGGAGCTAGGCTATGTCGGCACCCTGCCCGAGGCGAAGCACCTGCCCACCGACGCGGAGGTCCGCAAGGCTGCGCGCCACCCGGGACTTGCGCGCGCGCTGGAGCTCTTCCGCCTCGGCCTGCGCACCGAGGGCGTGAAGGAGTGGCTGTTCGCGATCCGCAATTTCGACGATGTGCAGCTGCTCGCCGCCGCCGAGCTCGCGCGGCGCGCCGAGATCTACGACCGCGCCATCCATACCGCCGACCGCACCGTGCGCACCCACAACTACGAGCTGCGCTACCCGGTGCCGTTCCACGACGTGTTCCGCGAGTACGCGAAGAGCCATGGGCTGGACGAGGCCTGGGTGCTGGGCCTCGCGCGCCAGGAGAGCCGCTTCATCGCCGACGCGCGCTCGGCCGCCGGCGCCGCCGGCCTGATGCAGCTCATGCCGCGCACCGCGAGGTTCGTCGCTTCCAAGATCGGCATGCGCCGCTTCCGCCACCGCGACGTGACGAAGGTGGAGACCAACGTGAACCTCGGCGCGCGGTACATGAAGCTGGTGCTCGACCAGCTCGGCCATCCGGTGCTCGCCTCGACGGCGTACAATGCCGGGCCATCGCGCGCGCGCCGCTGGCGGGACGCCAAGCCCCTGGAAGGCGCGATTTACATAGAGAACATCCCATTCCTCGAGACCCGCGACTACGTCAGGAAAGTCATGGCGAACTCGGTGTTCTACTCCGCGGTTCTCCAGAAGCAGCCCACGCCCCTCAAGGCGCGGCTGGGCACCATTCCGGCGCGCGACGGCAGCGAGCTGACCGAGGAACAAGAGCTTCCCTGAGGCGCTCGTGAGGCTGGAGAGCGTGCTGGTGGCAGGCGGCTCCGGATTCATCGGCCGCCACGTGGTCGCGGCGCTGTGCGCGCAGGGCCTGCGCGTGACCGTGCCCACCCGCCACCGCGAGCGCGCCAAGCATCTCATCCTGCTGCCGACCGCGGACGTGGTGGAAGCCGACGTGCTTGCGCCCGGCGAGCTCGAGCGCCTGGTCCAGGGCAAGCAGGTGGTGATCAACCTGATCGGCATCCTGCACAGCCGCCGCGGCCGGCGCGACGAGCGCGGGCCCAACGACTACGGCCCCGACTTCGCCCGTATCCACGTCGAGCTGCCGCAGGCCATCGTCGCCGCGTGCCGCGCGCAAGGCGTGAAGCGCCTGCTGCATCTCTCGGCGCTCGGCATCTCCGCCTCGGCGCCCTCGGAATACCTGCGTTCCAAGGCGATCGGCGAGCAGGCGGTGCTGGCGGCCGACGATCTCGAGGTCACCGCCTTCCGGCCTTCGGTGGTGTTCGGCCCGGAGGACCGGTTCCTCAACCAGTTCGCGCTGCTCGCGCGCTTCGCCCCGGCGCTGGCGATTCCGTGCCCGCAGGCCCGCTTCCAGCCCGTGTACGTGGGCGATGTGGCACGGGCCATCGTGCGGGCGATCGACGACCCGGACACGCACGGCAACGCCTACGAGCTGTGCGGGCCGCGGCAGTACTCGCTCAAGGAGCTGGTCGAGACGGTCTGCCGCATCACCGGCCGCGAGCGCAAGGTGATCGGCCTGTCCGACCGGCTGTCCCGGCTGCAGGCGACGGTCATGGAAAAGCTCCCGGGC
>DASUUN010000102.1:0-18868 GCA_036374055.1 Burkholderiales bacterium | reverse complement strand
ACGAGCGGGATGCGCGCCTGCTTCGGCGCCTTCTTCATCTCGGCGTCGTTGCGCGGGAAGATGAGGCCGAGGTCCGCGCCGGCGTCGGCGGCCATGTTGATGCGCGTCACCGCCTCCTTCAGGCCCTCGAAGCGGCAGGTGTCGGTGCGCGCGATGACGACGAAGTCCGGATCGGACCGGTCGCGCTGCTTGCACGCGAAGCGGATCTTGTCGGCGAACTCCTTGCGCGGCACGGCGTGCGCGACGTACTTGTGGTAGTGCGCGCGCTTGGGATAGAGCTGGTCCTCGAGGTGCGCGCCGGCGATGCCGGCGCGGATGCACTCGCGCACGGTGCGCATGGTGTGCAGCGGCTCGCCGAAGCCCGCGCCGCCGTCGACCACGAGCGGAATGTCGATCGCTGCCGCAACGTCGCCCGCCACGCGCAGCTGCTCGTCCATGGTGAGCAGCGGCTCGGAGGTGCAGCGCGAGGCGCCGGTCACGAAGCCGCCGGTGTAGACGCAGTCGAAGCCGAGGCTCTGCAGCAGGCGCCCGCCCAGCGGATCGTAGGCGACCGGCAGGTAGACGAACGCCTTCTTCTTCAGCAGGCGGCGCAGCGCGGTGGTTTTCTTCATGCCTTATATTCTAGGGATGGCAAAGAACGATGTGTTCGACGTCATCGTGGTCGGTGCCGGCAACGCGGCGCTGTGCGCCGCGATCTCCGCGAGGGAGCAGGGCGCGGGGCGCGTGCTGGTGCTGGAGAAGGCGCCGATCGAGGAGCGCGGCGGCAATTCGCTGTTCACCGCCGGCGGCTTCCGCTTCGTGCACGAAGGGCTCGATGACCTGCGCCGCGACATCCTGGACGACCTGTCCGAAGCCGAGGCGCGCCAGATCGTGCTGCCGGTGCTGCGCAAGGAGGATTACCTCGACGACCTGCGGCGCGTAACCGAAGGCCAGACCGACGACACGCTTTCCGAGCTGCTCGCCGGCCGCTCGCGCGAGACGATGAGCTGGATGCGCCGCAACCGCGTGCGCTTCATCCCGATGTTCGGCCGGCAGTCCTTCAAGCTCGACGGCAAGCACCACTTCTACGGCGGGGTGAATATCGAGGCGGTCGGCGGCGGCTGGGGCCTGGTCGACCAGCTCATCAAGCAGGCCGAGCGCCTCGGCGTCGAGATCCGCTACGGCACCGGCCTGAGACGGCTGCTGCAGGAGCCCTCGGGCGCGATCGCCGGCGTGCACGTCATGGGGCCGGACGGCTACGCGGACATCCACGGCGGAAACGTCGTGCTCGCCTGCGGCGGCTTCGAGGCGAACCCCGAGATGCGCGTGCGCTATTACGGACCGGGCTGGGAGTCCTGCCGGGTGCGCGGCACGCGCTACAACACCGGCGACGGCCTGCGCGCCGCGCTCGAGATTGACGCGCAGGCCTTCGGCGGCTGGTCGAGCTGCCACGCGGTGCAGTGGGACATCAGCGCGCCGCCCTTCGGCGACCGCGTGGTGCTCGACAACTTCCAGAAGCACTCCTATCCCATCGGCATCATCGTGAACCTGGACGGCGAGCGCTTCGTCGACGAGGGCGCCGATTACCGCAACCACACCTACGCCAAGTACGGCCGCGAGGTGATGAAGCAGCCCAAGCGCACCGCGGTGCAGATCTTCGACGCCAAGACCATCGACATGGTGCGCGACGAGTACCGCATCAAGCAGGTGACCAAGGCCGAGGCGCCGACGCTGGAGGAGCTGGCGGCGAAGACCGGCATCGACGCGGACGGCCTCGCGCGCACCGTGCGCCGGTTCAACGCCGCCTGCCGGCCGGGCAAGTACAACCCCGCGATCCTCGACGGCGTGTCGACCGAGGGCCTCGCGCCGCCGAAGTCGAACTGGGCGCTGCCGATCGACCAGCCGCCCTACAGCGCCTTCGTCGTCACCTGCGGCATCACCTTCTCGTTCGGCGGCCTGCGCATCAACGGGCGCTGCGAGGTGCAGGACACGAGCGAGCGCAGCATCCCGGGGCTCTATGCCGCCGGCGAGATCGTGGGCGGGATCTTCTACGAGAACTACCTCGGCGGCGCCGGCCTCATGTCGGGCGCGGTGTTCGGCCGCATCGCCGGCGCGAGCGCCGCGCAGCGCGCGCAGGGCTAGTTCGACTTGATGTTGGCGGCGCGGATCACCCGCGCCCACTTGTCGATCTCGCGCTCGATGTGGCTCGCGAACTGCTCGGGCGTGCCGCCGACCGGCGGGCTAGCGAGCCCCAGCAGGCGATCGCGCACCTCGGGCAGCGCCAGGCTCTTCTGCGCGGCGGCGTTCAGCGCCTGGATGGCCGCCTGAGGCGTGCCCGCGGGGGCCACCAGGCCGAGGAAGCCGCCGGCCTCGAAGCCCGGCACGCCGGACTCGTCGATGGTCGGCACGTCGGGAAGGCCGTCGAAGCGCTTCGCCGCGCCGATGCCGAGCGGCTTGAGCTTCCCGGACTTGATGTGCGAAAGCATCGCCGCGACGTCGGCAAAGATGATGTTCACCTGTCCGCCGAGGAGGTCGTTCACCGCCGGCGCCGCGCCCTTGTACGGGACGTGCAGGAGGTCGACACCGGCCATGAGCTTGAAAAGCTCCGCGGTCAGGTGCGCCGAGCTGCCGTTGCCGTAAGAGGCATAGGTCACCTGTCCGGGCTTCGCTTTTGCGAGCGCGAGCAGCTCGCGCACGTTGTTCGCCGGGACGGAGGGGTGCGCGGCGAGGAGGTGGTTGTTCACGACCATGAGCACTACGGGCGCGAAGTCGCGCGGGAAGGCCCAGGCGAGGTTCGGCACGAGCGTGGTGTTGATCGCCGTCGAAGCGCTCGCCATCAGCAGCGTGTAGCCGTCGGCCGGCGACTTGGCGACGGCGTCCGTGCCGATGTTGCCGCCGGCGCCGGCCCGGTTCTCGATGACGAAGGGCTGGCCGAGGATCTCCGCCATCTTCGGCGTGACGAGGCGTGCGACGATGTCCGTGCCGCCGCCGGGCGGGAAGGGCACGACCACGCGGACCGGCTTGGTGGGATAGGTCTGGGCGAGCGCGGCGTGAGAGGCGATCAGGGCAAGGACGACTAAAAGGCGTTTCATCTAGGTTCTCCCGTAGAACTTGCGAGCGTGGTCGAGGACATCCTTCGGCGCTCGCGCATGCGTGTAGCCCCGGCGCGTGACCGAGATGCCGAGCTTTTTGAAATCCGCCATGACCTCGGCCATCTTTACCACAGCCGCGAGTCCGTCGACGATCGGTACTTCGTCGATGCGCGTCACGCCGGCGCGCACGATCGCCTCGCTGAGGTAGAGCTGCCCGGGGATGATCGCCTCGGCGCCCAGCGCGATGGCCTTCCTCGCCGTGGCGGAGAAGGACTGGACGATGGCGGTGGCATCGTCCAGTCCCTTGCCCACGTCGGCGAAGGTGGTGCGCTCCATCAGCATGGTCGGCAGGGCGCGCTCGGCAAGACCGAGCCGCTTTATCCGCAGGTCGAGCATCTGGTCGAAGCGCTCGCCGAACGCGATGATGACGAAGCGGCTGCCGAGCAGGCAGGCGAAATGCATCGCCGCCTCGCCGTAGCCGACCACCGGGATGTCGACGAGCGAGCGCGCCTCCTCGATCGCCGGGTCCTGCACCGAGCTGAGCGCGAAGACGTCGTAGCCCTCGGCCTGCGCGCGCAAGGCGTTGTCGAGAATGAACTGCGCGTGCAGCGACGCGATGTAAGGATAGATCACCACTTCGGCCGGCGTGCGCTCGCCGTAGACGCCTTCAGGCATGCTGTGCAGGTGGACTTCCGTGCCCGGCCGCGCGACCGTGCCGACTCTCTTGCGCACGCCATCGAAATAGGCGGGCACTCGGCCGGCGTCGAACAGGCTCTGGTACCAGATCTTCATCTTCATTCGTCGACCACGGCAATGCAATCGATCTCGACGTCGAACTTCTTCGGCCACGAGCCGACCACGCAGAACACGCGCGCCGGCTGGTCCTTCCTGAAGTATTTGCGGTACACCTTGTTCACCTCGTCGAAGTAGGCGGTGTTGGTGATGTAGACGGTGCACTTCAGCACGTTGTCGAGCGAGGAGCCCGCCGCCTCGAGGCACACCTTCATGTTCTCGAGCACCATGCGCGCCTGCTTGTCGACCGTGACGAGCGGGATCCTGCCGGTGCGCCGGTCCATCGGCGTGAGGCCCGAGACGAAGACGAAGTCGCCGGCGCGGATCACCGGGTTGAGCGGGATGCCTTCCTTCTTCAGGTGCCGGCTCACCCCGGGGACGTCGATCACTTCCTTCCTTATCTTCTTCATAGTTCGTAGAACATCCTCTGGATTGCATCGCGCTCGCGTGTGACCGTGAGCGCCAGCATGAGCAGGATGCGCGCTTTCTGCGGCATCAGGTCGTCGCAGGCGATGAAGCCGTCGGCGTCCTTCCTGGGCGTCATCACGACGCGGCCGTTCCAGGAGCGCGTGGCGAGCACGACCGGGATGCCGGCGCGCACGGCGCGCTTGCCGGCGTCCAGGAAGGCGGCGGGAAACGAGCCGCCGCCGAACCCCACGAGCACCATGCCGGCCGGGCGGCGCTCGGTGAGCGCGTCGACCAGCAGCCCGTCGGCGCCGGCGTAGGCGTGGACGATGTCGACGCGCGGCAGGTCCTTCCTGCCGCGCACGTCGAACGGCGTGGCGGTGGTGTGCGGGCGGGTGACGCTGCGGTAGAACAGCACGCGCGCGTCCGAGTCGACGTAGCCCAGCACGCCGAAGGCGCGGCTGTGGAAGGTGTCGACGCGGAACGCGCTCGACTTGGTCACGTCGCGCGCGCTCTGGATCTCGTTGTTGAGGATGGTCAGCACGCCGCGACCTGCGGCCTCGGGCGAGGCGGCGAGCCGGATGGCGTCGAGCAGGTTGAGGTCGGCGTCGGTGCCGACTGCGCTGGGCGGCCGCATCGCGCCGGTGAGGACCACCGGACGCTCGGATTTCACCGTGAGATGCAGGAAGTACGCGGTTTCCTCGAGCGTCGCCGTGCCGTGGGTGATCACGATCCCTGCGGCGGGTGTCGCTTCAATTCGTTCAAGAATTTGTAACCATTCCGCGGGGCCGATCGACGGGCTGCCCACCTGCAGCAGGTCCTCGCCGCTCAGCTCGGCGAGCTCCCGGGCCTCGGGGATGCGAGCGAGCAGCTCCGTGACCGAGAGCTTGTTTCCGGTTTCCGGGTAGAGCGTGTAGTCGAGCCGGTGCGGCCCGATGCCGGAGATGCTGCCGCCCGTGCCGAGGATGTGGACTTTCGGCAGCATCAGGGAAGCAGGATGACCTTGCCGAAGAAGTCGCGCGAGTCGACCACGCGGTGGCCCTCGGCTGCCTGCGCGAGCGGCAGCGCCTGGTGGATGACGGGCTTGAGCTTGCCGTCGGCGACCAGGCCCATGACCTTCCTCAGCTCCAGCACCGAGGCGTTCTTCGACCCGGAGAGCCGCAGCTCGCGGCGGAAGAAGGGGATGATGTCGAAGGGCACCACTTCGCCCGCGTGCGCGCCGACCGTGACGATGATGCCGCCGCGCGCAAGGCACTTCAGGCTCTCGGTGAAGACCTCGCCGCCAATGTGCTCCATGACGACGTCGACGCCGCGGCCGCCGGTCAGCGCCATCACCTGGTCGGCGAATTTGTCGCGGCTGTAGTTGATGAGATGGGTGGCGCCGAGCGCCTTCGCCTGCTCCAGCTTCTTCTCGCTGCTCGCGGTGGCGATGATCGCGGCTGCGCCGGCGAGCTTCGCCACCTGCACCGCCGCGCTGCCGATGCCCGACCCCGCGGCCTGGATCAGCACCGTCTGTCCGGCCTGCAGGAAGCCGCGGTTGATGAGCACGTGCCAGGCCGTGCCGAAGGCGATTTGCGCCGCGGCCGCGTCCTCGAAGCGCACGTGCGAGGGCAGGGCGTTGAGGTTGGCGATCGGCACCGCGACGTATTCGGCGTAGCCGCCCGGGATGTCGAGGCCGAAGTAGCCCTCCTGGAGGCACAGGTTGTCGCGACCCGCCAGGCACAGCTCGCACTTGCGGCACGGAATGCGGCAGGTGACCCAGACGCGGTCACCCTCTTTGAAATCCCCTGCATTGCCGGCGAGCTCGCCGGCGAATTCGCGCCCCAGGATATGCGGGAACGTCAGCGGAATGCGCGAGGTGCCCGCGCGGTGGTCGAGATCGACGTGGTTGATGCCCACCGCGCGTACGCGCACCAGCGCTTCGCCGGGTTTCGGTGCGGGCTTGGGGGCTTCCTCGTGGACCAGGACTTCCGGGCCGCCGAACTTGTGAAACCGCGCGACCTTCATCAAGTCTTCCTTTCCAGAATCTCCGGGGAGATCCTGCGCTTGAGATACCGGCCGTCCTTCAGGTGGCCGTGGAACTTGCCCTCGGCCACCATCACCTTGCCGCGCAGCACGGTGACGGACGGCCAGGCGCCGACCTCTTTGCCTTCCCACGGCGAGTAGTCTGCCTCGTGCAGGTCCTGCGCGCGCACCGTGCGGCGTCTGCTGGTATCGAGCACCACGATGTCGGCATCGCTGCCCACGGCGATGGCGCCCTTGCGCGGATAGAGGCCGAGAATGCGCGCCGCGTTGGAGGAGACGACGTCGACGAATTTCTCCAGCGAGTAGCCGCGCTTCTCCACTGTCTCGGTATAGATCACGGCCACGCGCGGCTCGACGCCGGCGTTGCCGCCGGTGACGTCGTCGACGCGGCTGCCGCGCACCTTGACCGAAAGGTTGCAGCAGATCTCGTCGGTGCCGACGCAGTGAAGGCTGCCGTTGCGCAACCCGTCCCAGAGGCCCTGCTGATCGCGCTTGGACTTGAGCGATGGGTAGGTGTGATAGATCTGGCCGTTCGGCTTCTTGTAGTCCTCGCTCGTGTAGAGCAGGTACTGGTGCAGGGTCTCGCCGTAGATCGGATAACCGCGCGCGCGGCTCTCGGCGATCGCCTCGACGCCCGACGCGGCGCTTACGTGCATCATGTAGAGCGCCATGCCTTCGACGTGCTCCGCGAGGCGGATCACGCGCCGGAACGAGAGGTCCTCCGACAGGGTGTTGTGCACCTCGGCCATGTGCTCGAAGGCGGTGCGGTTCTCGCGGAACAGCTTCTCGTACATGTGCCGGACGATGTCGTCGTCCTCGGCGTGGATCACCGCCAGCCCGCCTTCGTGCGCGAGCACCTTGAAAATCTCCCAGATCTGGCCGAAGCGGACCATGCGGCCGGCGCGGCTCGGCGTGATGTCCGTGGTGAAGATCTTGGTGGTGGCATAGCCGGCCTGCACCGCTTCCTTCAGCTCGGCGATCGTGGACGGCGGCACGTTGCCGCGCAGCATGACGTGGTACGCGTAGTCGCAGTAGCACTTGCCGGCCCAGTCCTTGTCGCGCGCCTCGATCGCGTCGCGCACGCTCTGGCTGGAGGACTCGTCGCCGTCGCGGTCCGGCTTGCCGGCGGCGAAGTCGATCAGCGTGGTGGTCCCGCCCCACAGCGCGGCGCGGCTGACCTGCTCGGGCGGGCCGCTGGTCCCCGGCGGGTCGCCGGGCCGCATCGGCGGGATGTGCCAGGCGCAATGCACGTGCGGATCGATGCCGCCCGGCATGACCACCGAGGATCCCGCGTCGATCACGCGCGCCGCCTGCGACGCGGGAAAGGTGCCGGGCGCGGCGAGCGCCGCGATGACGCCGTCCTTCACCGCGATCTCCCATCGACCCACGCCCTGCGGGGTGACGACGCGCTCGCCGCGGATCAGGAGATCGAACATGCTTTCACCTCATCGTCCAGAACTTCGAGCAGGTCCTGCAGCCAGCCGGCGTCGAGCCCCTGCGAGATGACGACGATGCGCGTCGTGCGATCGTCATCCGGCCAGGCTTCGAGCCACGCGGGCGGATGGAACACGTGCTGCACGCCATGGATCACCGCCGGGCGGCCGGGACTCTCGAGCACGTCGACCAGGCCCTTCAGGCGCAGCAGCTTCGCGCCGCAATGCTCGGCGAGGACCCGCAGGAAGAGGCCCAGCGTGACCGCATGCAGCGGTTCGCTGCGGCGCAGGCAGAAGCTCGTCACCTCGTCGGAGTGAACGTGCGATTCGTAGAGCCGTGGTGCATAAACCGAAGAACTGAAAAGCAGGTCCGGGTCGACCGCACCGTGCAGCGCGGTGAGCTGCGGCGCTCCAGGATTGATTCCGCGCAGGCGCTCGGCCAGGCCGCTCGCCGCCGGGTCGGCGAGGTCCGCCTTGGTGAGCACGATGCGGTCGGCGAGCGCGGCCTGCTTCACCGATTGGGGATGCGCGTCCAGCGTGGCGCCGCCGGCGACGCAGTCGACGGTGGCGATGACCGATTCGAGCCGCAGCGCGTCCGCGATCTCCCGGTCGGTCATCAGGGCGTGCAGGATCGGCGCGGGATCGGCCAGCCCGGTGGTCTCGATCACGATGCGGTCGAAGGCGGCGGCGCCGCGCGCGCGGCGCTCGAGGAGGTGGCCCGCGGTGCGCACCAGGTCGCCGCGCACCTTGCAGCACAGGCAGCCGCCTTCGAGCAGCACGATCTCCTCGTCGCTCGCTTCCAGCAGCAGGTGGTCGAGGCCCACTTCGCCGAACTCGTTGACGATCACCGCGGTGCGCGCGAAAGCCGGGTCGCGCAAAAGCCGGGCGAGCAGCGTCGTCTTGCCGCTGCCGAGGAAACCGGTGATGACGCTGACCGGAAGCGCGCTCATAACTCGTCCCGGAGCGTGCGCAGCAGGCCCGGCAGGCCGGCATGCGCTCCCAGGACGCGCCCGTCGCGCCGGACGAGCCAGCCATGCGGCGCCGCAGGGGCGATGTGCATCGCCGCGCCCGAAGGCGTGCGCAGCACGAGCGCGTCCGGCCGGTCGGGGTCGCGATCGACGCTGGCGGAAACCCCCCACACGCGCAGCGCACCAGAGAGCACACGCGCGACCCGGGCTGCTTTATGGCTTGACATTTACTATGAGCAGCGAAACTATGACAGCGAAAGATAGATGTTGCACTCGGTATCTGTGAAATCGATAGCAAATATCGCTGACGTCGATAATCGGCGCCGGCCGAGCGAAATTCGTGAGGAGGAGGGAACGATGAAACGCAAGCTTCCGCTGCTGCTTTCCGTCTTCGGCGCCCTGGGCCTGGCGGCGGGCGACGTCGCCGCGCAGGCGAAGTACAACCTGCGCTGGGGCCATTATCTCGCCGACAGCCCGTTCGTGCAGCTGGAGAAAGACTTCGCGAACCAGATCGAGAAGCGCACCAACGGGCAGGTGAAGATCACCATCACCTTCGCGCAGGGCCTGGGCAAGACGACCGAGCTGCTCACGCTCACCGCCAAGGGCGCCATCGACATGACCGCGACGGCGCCGGGTTACAACCCCGACCAGCTGCACTACTGGCGCGCGTTCCAGCTGCCGCTCACCTTCGAGACGAGCAAGCAGGCGATGCACGTCCTCGGCGTCGTGGTCAAGGAGTTCCCGATCTACCGGCAGGAGATGAACCGGGCCGGCGTGGAGTGGCTCTTCCAGCAGCCGCTCGGCGAGTACTACCTCAGCGGCTCCTCGCCCGAGTGCGACAGCATGGCGAGCCTGCGGGGCAAGAAGATCCGCAGCTTCGGCGCCGACATTCCGAAGGCATTCACCGCCATCGGCGCAGTGCCGGTGACGGTGGCGCCCACCGACATCTACGAGGCGCTGCAGCGCGGCACGCTCGACTACTCGTTCATCAACGCCGGCAACATGCAGGCGTTCAAGCTGGTCGAAGTGGCCAAGCAGCACTGCGGACCAGTGATGGCGATCACCGGCCACAACATCACGATCAGCAGCCGCACGTGGAAGCGCCTGCCGAAGAACATCCAGCAGGTGTTCCGCGACCAGTCTGCCAAGACCGCGCAGGACTACCTCGCCTGGGTGGGCGATTTCGAGACGAAGGCCGCCGCCAACATGAAGTCGCAGGGCGCGACCTTCAAGCCGTTCCCCGCCGCGGAGCTGAAGAAGTGGCGCTCGAGCGCCCCCGATTTCCTGGCGCAGTGGGAGAAGGACACCGCGGCGGCCACCAGGGACACCGCGACGCCGAAGAAGGTGGCGGCGCGCTGGAGGCAGCTGCTCTCCAAGTAAATGCAGACATTTAGCGCGTGGCTGGGGCGCCTCGCGCTATGGCTCCTGCTGCTCGGCACGGTGGGCATGATCGCCTCGATGCTCATCGGCGTCGCCGACGTGGTCGGCACCGAGTTCTTCGGACGCCCGGTGCTCGGCACGCTGGAGTTCACCGAGAGCACCATGGTGCTGATCGTGTTCGGCGCGCTCGCGTATGCGCAGGAGCGGCGCGCGCACATCCGCGTGGAGCTGCTCTACGCTCATGCCGGCGCGCGCGGCAAGTCGTTCATGGAGGCGGTCACCCACATCGTCGCCTTCGTCTTCTTCGCGCTGATCGCCTGGCAGGGTTTCGGGGAGCTCCTCTATAGCTGGGAGTTGAAGGAAGCGACCATGGGATCGGTGCGCTTCCCGCTCTATCCGGCGCGCTCCCTGCTGCTTCTGGGCGTGGGGCTGCTGCTCGCGCGCCTCGCCATCGACATCGTGCAGGACATCGGCCGGCTGCACCGCGGCGAGCCGCCGCCGGAAACCGGCGCGGCGGCGAAGGACTAGGACATGGAGCTCCTCTCGCCGCAGGTCGCGGGCTGGATCGTGGTCGGGCTGCTCCTCCTCTGGCTCACGCTCGGCGTGCACATCGGCGTGGCCCTCGGCCTCGCCGGCTTCATCGGCATCTATCTCACCGTCGGCCCCGACGCGGCGCTGGCGCAGATCTCGACCATCCCGTTCAGCACCACCAATTCCTTCACATTGGCGGTGATCCCGCTGTTCATCCTGATGGGCTCGTTCGCCACGGTGGCGGCGATCACCACCGATCTGTTCCGCGCGGCGTACGTGTGGCTCGGCCAGCTGCGCGGCGGCCTCGCCATGGCCACCGTTCTGTCCTCCGCCGCCTTCGGCGCGGCGTCGGGCTCCACCATTGTCAATGCCGCGGTGTTCACGCGCATGGCGATGCCCGAGATGACGCGCTTCGGCTACGACGTGCGCCTGAGCGCTGGCTGCATCGCCGCCGCCGGAACGCTGGCGGCGCTCATCCCGCCGAGCATCCTGATGGTGGTCTACGCGGTGATCACCGAGCAGTCGATCGGCAAGCTGCTCATCGCCGGCATCGTGCCCGGCATCCTGACGGGCCTCATCTACTGCACCGGCATCTACGTCATCGCCCGCGTGCGCCCAGATATCGCGCCGCTCGCCAGCATCGCCTTCACCTGGGCGGAGCGCTGGCGCGCGCTCAACAGCGTCTACGGCATCGTCATTCTCTTCGCCCTCGTGGTCGGCGGCATCTACGGCGGATACTTTCCCGCCACCTACGCGGGCGCGGTGGGGGCGTTCGGCGCGTTGCTCATCGCCCTGGTCAAGCGCCGTCTCGGCATGGCGACGCTCGCCGCGGCGCTGAGGGACGCGGCGGTGACCACCTCGGTGATCTTCATCATCGTGATCGGCGGCATCATCTTCGCTCGCTTCCTCACCTATTCCGGGCTGGTGGACATCATCTCGCAGGGCCTGCTCGGCCTGGGCACCGGCAAGTACATCTACCTCTGCGGCTTCGCGCTGCTGTTCCTCGTGCTGGGCTGCTTCCTCGAGCCGATCGCCATCATGGTGATGACGCTGCCGATCATGTTCCCGGTGATGGTCAAGGCGGGTTTCGACCCGATCTGGCTCGGGGTGGTCTCGGTCAAGCTCGCGGAGATCAGCGTGCTGACGCCGCCGGTCGGCCTCAACGTGTTCGTCGTCAAGAGCGCGTCGCCGGTACCGGTGACGCTGGGGCAGGCGTTCGCGGGCGTGACGCCGTTCATCCTCCTGGACGTGCTATCGCTCGTGCTCTACGTGCTGTTCCCGGGAATGCTGCTGTGGCTTCCCAACCTGATGAGGTCCTAGCAGGAGATTCGCAATGCCGGTGCTGAAGGCCGAAGGCAGGACTTTCTCCACGACGACCGAGGTGCTGATCATCGGCGCCGGCGCCTGCGGCACCATCGCGGCGCTCGCGGCAAAGGAGAACGGCGCTGAGGTGGTGATCCTCGAGCGCGACGCCAAGCCCTCGGGCAGCACCTCGCTCTCCAGCGGCCAGATCCCCGCGGCGGGAACCAGGCTGCAGCGCGCCGCCGGTCTGCTCGACGACACTCCCGATCTGCTCTACCAGGACATCCTCGCCAAGGCGCACGGCGAATGCGACCACGCCATCGCGCGCCTGATCGCCGAGGAGTCGAGGAACACGGTCGAGTGGCTGGTGGAGCGGCAGCAGGTGCCGCTTTCCTGCGTGCTCAATTTCCAGTATCCCGGCCACAGCCGCCCGCACATGCACGCCGCGAAGTCGCTCGACGGCGCGGAGCTGCACGCGGCCCTGCTCGCGGCGGTGGAGCGCCACGAGATCCCGCTCGCCACCTCGGCGCACGCCACCGACCTCTATGCCGACGCCGGCGGCCGCGTGCGCGGCGTGCGCGTCACGCGTCCCGACGGCAAGACCGAGGACATCGGCTGCGAGGCGCTGATCCTCGCGTGCAACGGCTACGGCGGCAACAAGGAGATGCTGAAGCAGTACATCCCCGACGCGGCCGATCTCTTCTACGAAGGGCACGCCGGCAACCAGGGCGACGCGGTGCGCTGGGGCGAGGCGCTGGGCGCTTCGATCAAGGACATGGGGTCGTTCCAGGGCCACGGCGCCATGGCCACGCCCCACGGCGTGCACCTCAACTGGGCCACCGTCACCGAAGGCGGCTTCCACGTCAACGTGAACGGCAAGCGCTTCTCGAACGAGAACGCCGGCTACTCCGAGCAGGCGCTGAAGGTCCATCGCCAGCCCGGCAACGTCGCGTGGGCGATCTGGGACGAGCGCTCCGACGCCATCGCCATGCAGCAATTGAGCCATAGGGAGGCGAAAGAGGCGGGCGCGATCAAGCGCTGCGACTCGGTCGAGGCCATCGCGCGCGCCGTCGGCTGCGATCCGAAGGCGCTGGCGCAGACCTTCGCCGACGTGGCCGCCGCGGTGCGCGGCGAGAAGCTGGACGAGTTCGGCCGCGACTTCAAGGGCAAGCCGCCGCTCAAGCCGCCGTACTGCGTCTCGAAGATCGCGGGCGCGCTCACGCACACCCAGGGCGGCCTGGAGGTGAACACGCAGATGCGCGTGCTGCGCAAGGACGGCACGCCGTTCCCGAACCTCTTCGCCGGCGGCGGCGCCGCGCGCGGCCTCTCGGGGCCGTCGGACTGGGGCTACCTCTCCGGCTCCGGCCTCATGACCGCCACCAGCATGGGCCGGCTCGCCGGCATCGCCGCAGCCAAACTCGTCAAGGGATAACGATGATCAAGTTCTACTACAGCCTTGCACCCAACCCGATGAAAGTGGCCCTCTGCCTGGAGGAGATGGGCCTCTCCTACGAGCCGATCGCGGTGGACACGCGCAAAGGCGAGCAACATAAATCCGGCTACCTGGCCGTCAACCCCAACGCCAAGGTGCCTTCGATCGTGGATGGCGAGGTGACGATGTTCGACAGCAACGCCATCGTGCTCTATCTCGCCGAGAAGACCGGCAAGTTCCTGCCCAGGAAAGCGCAGGAGCGCGGCCCCATGCTCTCGTGGCTGATGTTCGTCGCCTCGGGCATCGGGCCGTTCACCGGCCAGTACGTGCACTTCAAGACCTACGCCCCGGAAAAAATCACCTACGCCCTCAACCGCTACGAGTTCGAGGCGCTGCGCCACTGGGGCATCGTGGACGCGCACCTGGCGAAGAGCCGGTACATGGTTGGCGATACCTACACCGTCGTCGACATGGCGCTCTGGGGTTGGGCGCGGCTGGTGCCCAATATCCTGGGCGAGCAGGCGGCGAAGTTCGCCAACGTGAAACGCCTCGCCGAGGAGATCAGCGCGCGCCCGGCGGCGCAGAAGGCGGTAGCCCTCAAGGACCGCTACGCCTTCAAGACCGAGATGGACGAGGAGGCAAAGCGCGCCATGTTCCCGGGCAACTACCGGGCGCAGGCTGGCGCGCCAGGCGTTTAATCGGAGATTCGCATGCCACGCATGATCACGTTGGGGGCGGCGCAAACGGGCCCGGTCAACGAAGACGACTGGCGTCCCAACGTGCCGGGCGCCTGCGCCATGATCGAGGAGGCGGGACGCCGCAAGGTCGACATCCTGTCCTTCGCGGAGCTGTTCCTGACGCCCTTCTTCCCCAACCGGCTCACCCGGGACTACGACAAGTTCTTCGTCACGCTGGACGAGCCGGAGCTGGCGCCGATTTTCAAGGCCGCGGTCGACAACCGCGTGGCGCTGCTTTTTCCGTTCGGCGAAAAGAACGGCCGCCAGTACCACAATTCCTGCCTGGTCACGGACAAGAACGGCAAGCGCCTGGGCATCTACCGCAAGACGCACATCCCGGCGATCCTGCCCTCGGACCTGCCCGGCGGCACGGGGAGCTACGAGAAGTTCTATTTCTCGCCGGGCACCGAGTTTCCCGTTTTCGATCTTTGCGGCGCGAAGATCGGCATCCAGATCTGCTACGACCGCAAATACCCGGAAGGCTCGCGCCTGCTCGCCCTGAAGGGCGCGGAGATCCTGTTCATGCCGATCTGCGCCGCGACCTACGGCGAGACCAAGCTGCGCGGCAACACCTGGGAGCTGCCGCTGCAGGCGCGCGCCTACGAGAACGGGGTGTACGTGGTGGCGGTGAACCGCTGCGGGATGGAGCATGGCCGCAACCACATCGGCCGCAGCATGATCGTGGACCCGGTAGGCGCCGACATCCTGGCGGTCGCCTCCCCGGACACGCCCGAGCTTCTCGTCGCGACGGTCGACCTGGACAACGTGGCCGCCGCGCAAACCAGCCTGCCCTGGTGGCGCGACCGCCGGCCGGAGCTCTACGCGCCGCTCTCCGCCGGCTGACCGGTTCTAGTGAATCTCGCGCAGCGCCGCCGACAGCGCCTTCAGGTCGCGGGCGGCGCCAAGGTCCTGCGCCGCACGCTCGAGCGCTCCGACCGCATCGCGCTTCAGCGATCGCGCGGCGTTGGCGCGGAACTTGGATAGCACCGCGTCCGCACCCGGCGGACGGGTATGGTTGCCGAACACGTCGTCGATGCGCACGGTCTCCGTTTTGCCGGCTTTCGTTTCGTAGACCACCTCGGCTTCGAATCGCTCCGGGAACCGCGCGCCGGCAAGCGGCTCCCAGGAAATCCGTCGCGCGAGGCTGCGCACGGCGTCGCTCGCCGTTGTCTCGAACGTCGCGAGATCGACCTTCCCCTCCACGAGCCGCGCCGCGACGGTGATCGGCAAGCTCCAGCGCGCCGCATGCCCAGTTGCGGGCGATTGCTTGGTTTCCCATGGCTCGCAGATGACGGCGACTTCGCCCTGCGGCACGCGGCAGACGATGCGCTCGACGTCGGCCGGGCGCACGCCGCGCTCGGCCAGTTTTTCCGCCGCCTCGATGAACGGATGCAGGTAGTGGCAGCACGGATAGAACTTGTAGGCGGCGCTGGGCAGATACCACTTCTTGCCGAGGTCACCGATCAGGGTGCGGAAGCGCCCGGCGGCGGCTTCGTCGCCGGTGAACTGGCGGAACAGGCCATGTTTTCCGTCGAGCGAGGTCTCCGGCCCGGTCATCCCCGAGCGCGCGAGCATCGCCGCGACCACGCCGCCGTGCGCCGCCCAGCCGGGATGCAGCGACTTCACCGACGAGCCGTTGGTGAGGAACTCCATCACGCCGGAGGCCTGGCTGAGGGCGATGCCGATCGCCGCCACCGTGCGATCTTCGTCCAGGCGCATCAGCTCGGCGGCGAGCAGCGCCACCGCCAGCGTGCCGGTGACCGAGGTGCTCATGAACCCCTTCGCGTGGAAGCCGTTCGGCGCCGCGAGGCCGAAGCGGATCAGCACCTCCCAGCCGCGCGCATAGGCGCCGAGCAGCGCGCCGCCGCTCGCGTTCTGCGCCTCGGCGACCGCGAGCGCGCCGGCGGCCAGCACCGCGCTGCCGTGCGCGATCGAGGCGGTGTGCGTGTCGTCGAACTCCAGGCTGTGGATGAGGCCGCCGTTGATCAGCCCGGCTTCGGCGGCGCTGGCGCCGGTCGGCTGGCCGAACACGGTGGCGGGACCGCCTTTGACGAGGTCGGCAGCCAAGCCGCGGTAAGCAGCGCCGATCGGCGATCCGGCGGCCGCGAGGCCGACGCCGATCGCGTCGAGGAGGTGCAGCCGCGCCGCAGTCGTGACGTCTTCAGGCAAAGACGTGGAGGAGGCGGCGCGTGCCGCGCGCACGAGCTCGCGGGCGAGGCTCACGGCTTGACCATGCCGGCGAGCGTTTCCTTCCATCCCTGCGAAAGAAGATTCCTGTCGCCGCGGATGATTCCCGTCATGGTGTCGGGAACCGCCGGGAACACCGAGCCGGCGTTCTCCGCCAGCTTGGAGAGCAGCGTCGGCTCGTCGAACGGCTTGTCGGCGCCGCCGCGCGCGCTTTCCACCACGGCGCTCATCTCGGCGCCGTCGCCGAAGCGCAGCGTCACGCGCGCCGGCCGGTCGTTCGGCGCGGGCTTGAGCTCGGGGTAGGGCTGCAGGCGCACGCGCTTTCGCAGCTTCGTGATCTCCGCGTCCTCGAGCTTGTCCTGCGTGAAGGCGCGCGCGCCGGCGGTGCCGAGCTGCACCGTCGCGGCGATGGCGTGGGGCAGCGAGAACTTGGCCGCGAGCACCGTCTCGGGCTCGACCGTGCGCAGCGCCTGGCCGCCCGGCGCGGTCTCGACCACGATCTCGGCGATCTCCTCCTTCTTTCTTTGCATGCGGCCGAGGAGCTCGAGCGTCGCTTCGACGGCGGAGTGGGCATAGCCGCAGCAGGCGAACACCTTGTGGTAGCCGTTGGTCACCGACCACGTGTCGCCCAGCCCGGCGACGAGGGCGTCTGGTTTTACATTTGTTCTGTAGGCGCCGACGAAGACATCGTAGGGCGTGACATCGTTGCCGCCGATTCCGGCCTCGGCCCAGTCCGCGGCGCGCAGGCCGAGCCAGGCGCCGGCGGAGGTCCAGGCGTTGCGGATGAGCGCGCCCTCGACCGCGGTGTCGAACGGGCCCGCGAACGACATGCTCGCGCCGCCGGTCACCGCGGCGAGCATGGTCTCCGCGTCCTGCTTTCGCGCGAGCGACGCCGCCGCCGCGCCGCCGATCGCGGCGAACGCGGCGTGCGGGTGCACGTTGAACACCGGGAACGGAAACGCGAGCGCGAAGCGGGTGGTGACTTCGTATGCCACCGCCAGCGCGCGCAGCACTTCCTCGACCGTGCGCCCTTGCGCTTCGGCCTCGGCGAGCAGCGCCGGAATGGTATACGCGCCGCCGTGGCAGGAGGCGTTGCGGAATCCTTCGTCCAGCTCGCACCAGGTGATCGCCATGCCGTTGGCGCTCGCTGCGGCGTAGCGGTCGGCGCGCGGCGCGCCTTTGGCGAGCACGGTCGCTTCGGCCTTCCCGGACGAGGTGCGCAGCAGCCCTTCGCGCGCCTTGGCGACCTGGGCTTCCAAGGACCCGGCCACCATCGCGCCGATGTCGTCGGCGAGGATGATCGCCGCGCGCCGGCGCACCGGCTCGGGCAGGGGCTTGCGGACCGCCTCGACGGCCCATTCGATGAGCTTGCGCGTGTTCGCGGCCGCCTGCGCGCGCGCTGGATTTTGATTGTGTGTCATGTCGGGAATGCTACGACCCATCGATGGTGGCTTCAACACAAGTTAAGCTTTCGGCGCTACCTAAAGGAAAACCCATGCGCATCTGGCATCAAAGCTTTACCGACCTGACAGTCATGCCGCTGTATCGCAAAACAATCGCCGAGCATGCAGCCGCGGTGATGGGGCAGGACGCCGCGGTGAGCGTGCACGGCCTGCGACCCGGCACCTACGCCGAGGGCTGCGCGCCGATCGACGCGATCAAATATCGCTACGTAGCGGCCGTTCACGAGCTCCAGGTCTGCGACGCGGCGCTCGTGGCGGAGCGGGAAGGTTTCGACGCGGTCGCCCTCGGCTGCTTCTTCGACCCGGGTTTGCGGGCAGCAAGGTCGCTGGTCGACATCCCGGTTGTCGGCCTCGGAGAAACGTGCGCGCTGGTCGCCTGCTCGTTGGCCCGGAAATTCGGCCTGGTCACGCTCTGCGAGGATCAATCCGCCGACTACACCGATCTGATGCTGGCCTATGGACTGGAACGCCGCTTCGCCGGAGCGGTCGCGCTCGACCCGCCGATCGACGAGTTCGCGCTCGAGGCCGACGAGGAGACCGCGCGGGCGATCGAGGAGCGCTTCGATCGGGCGTGCGCGGCCGTGGTCGGGCGCGGCGCGGAGATCATCATCCCGGCCGATGGGGTGCTGAATGAATTTCTCGTGCGCCGCCGCCGCTTGACGGCCCGTACGGGCGTGCCCGTCATGGACAGCCTCGGGGCGCTGTTTCAGCACGCCGCGTTCCTGGTGAGGCTCGCGCGCACGACCGGGACGGGCGTCAGCCGCCATCAGTTCTATGCCCGGCCGTCCCAGGCGATTGTCGAGCACGTTCGGCGCTTCTCGCGCCAGCCGGAACTGCGGAGCGACTTCTCAGGAGATTAGTTCAGCTTGCCAGGAATCGGCGGCTGGCCGATGCGGCGCCAGAGGTACTTGCCGTGCCCACCCTTGCCGACGACCTTGTGGTCGTCCATCACCGTCACGCCGCGCGAGATGCAGCGCACCGGCCAGCCCTTCAGGTTCCAGCCTTCATGCAGGTTGTAGTCCGCATAGGAGGCGAAGTCGGCGGCGTGCAGCACGCGCTCCTTGTCCAGGTCGACGAGCGTAAAGTCGGCGTCCGCGCCCGGGGCGAGGCTGCCCTTGAGCGGCGCGAGGTCGAACACCTTG
>DASUUN010000101.1:0-4172 GCA_036374055.1 Burkholderiales bacterium | reverse complement strand
CGCCGCCGCGGGCCGCCTGCTCGAGGCGCTCAGGGAAGGGCGCAACGTCGCGCTGGTAAGCGACGCCGGCACCCCGGGGCTGTCCGATCCCGGAGCGCTGCTCGTGGAGCAGGCGCATCGCGCCGGGATCCGCGTCAGCCCCCTGCCGGGGCCGAGCGCGGCGGCCGCGGCGTTCTCGGCCTGCGGCTTCGCCGCCGACCGCTTCCTGTTCGCCGGCTTTCTGCCGGCGGCGCCGGCTGCGCGGCGCAAGGCGCTGGAGGAGCTCGACCTGCCCTTCCCCGTCATCCTCTACGAGGCGCCGCACCGCATCGTCGAGGCATTGAAGGACCTGCTCGAGCGATTCGGCCCCGAAAGGGAGATCGTGATCGCGCGCGAGCTGACCAAGAAGTTCGAGGAGGTGGCGCGACTGCCGCTCGCCGAGGCGCCCGCCTGGCTGTCGGCTCAGCCGCACCGCACCCAGGGGGAGTTCGTTCTCGTCCTCGCGCCCGGCGCGCCGCGAGACGCCGCAGCGGCAGACGCGGACCGTGTTCTGGGTGTGCTGCTCGAGTCCCTTGCGCCAAGCGACGCGGCCCGCCTTGCGGCGCGCATCACCGGCGCGCCGAGGCGCGAGCTCTATCGCAGAGCGCTGAATCGGACCACACCTCGCGCCAAGTAGAATCGGAGCGAATGGACCGCCTGACCCTGAAGCGCCCGGACGACTGGCACCTGCACCTGCGCGACGGCGCCGCCATGGCTTCGGTGCTCGCGGACAGCGCGCGCCGCTTCGCGCGCGCCATCGTCATGCCGAATCTGAAGCCGCCGGTGCGCACCACGTATCAGGCGCTCGACTACCGCGAGCGCATCCTCGCCGCCCTGCCCGGGGAGTCCGCCTTCGAGCCGCTGATGACGCTGTACCTGACCGACGACACCCCGCCCGAGGAGATCGCGCGCGCGAAACTTTCGGGGCGCGTGCACGGGGTGAAGCTGTACCCGGCGGGCGCCACCACGCACTCGGATGCCGGCGTGACACGCATCTCGCGCTGCTTCCACGCGCTCGAGAAGATGCAGGAGCTCGGCCTGCCGCTGCTGGTGCACGGCGAGTCGACCGACCCGGCGATCGACGTGTTCGACCGCGAGAAGGCCTTCCTCGACGAGGTGCTCGGGCCGACGGTGGAGCGCTTCCCGGGCCTGAAGATCGTGCTCGAGCACATCACCACGCGCGACGCGGTCCAGTACGTCGAGGTCACGGGACCGAACGTCGCCGCGACCGTCACCGCCCACCACCTGCTCATGAACCGCAACGCCCTTTTCTTGGGCGGCATCCGGCCGCACCACTACTGCCTGCCGGTGCTCAAGCGCGAGGAGCACCGCGAAGCGCTGGTCGAGGCGGCCACCTCCGGCAACCCGAAATTCTTCCTGGGCACCGACAGCGCGCCGCATCCCCGCCACGACAAGGAAGCCGGCTGCGGCTGCGCCGGTATCTACACCGGCCACGCCGCGCTCGAGCTCTACGCCGTCGCCTTCGAGGAAGCCGGCGCGCTCGAAAGGCTGGAGGGATTCGCGAGCGTATTCGGCGCGGGCTTCTACGGCCTGCCGGTAAACGAGGACCGCGTGACGCTGGTGCGCGAGGACTGGACCGTGCCGCAGCGCCTCAAGTTCGGCGACGACGAGCTCGTGCCGCTGCGCGCCGGCGAGACGATCCCCTGGAAGCTCGCCTAGCGCACCCGGTGTACGACGCGGTGCGGCCGTGGCTGGCGAAGCTCGGCGCGCCCACGCTGGAGCGCCTCAACGCGCTCGCCGCGGAATCCGGCCTGCGCACCGAGAGCGGCCGTCCGGTGCGCTTCGTGCCGCCGCACCCGGCGGATCCCTATTACGAGGTGCACGTTTTCGAGACCGGCTGCGTGTCCACGCGCCCCGAAAGCCGGCACGACCTGTTCAACGCGCTCGCCTGGCTCGCCTTCCCGCGCACCAAGGCGCGCCTCAACGCGATGCATGCGGCGGAAATCCCCGCCGAGGGTGGCCGGCGCGGGCGCAAGCGCGACCTGCTGACGCTGCTCGACGAGGGCGGCGTGGTCATCGAATGCGCGGATCGAGCCTTGCTCGAGATGATGCGCGGCTTCCGCTGGAAGGAGCTGTTCTGGCACAACCGCGAGCGCGTGCTGCGTTCGATGCGCTTCGCCGTGCTCGGCCATGGCGTGCTCGACAAGGCCTCGCAGCCCTGGCCCGGCGTCACGTGCAAGGCATTGCCTGTGCACCCCGGCGGCAACCTCGACGCGCTGGCGGCCGAAGCCCTCGCTGCGCTGCCTGCGCAGGCCACGCCGCGCGACCTGCCGGTGGTGCCGATATTCGGCTATCCCGGATGGCACCCGGGAAGCACGCGCCCCGAGTTCTATGACGACACGCGGTACTTCCGCCTGTCCCGCGCTAGGGAAACACGAGATACGGCCTCACCTGCCCCGCCGGCACCGCTTCCGGGTGCCGGGCGGTGACGATCTGCCGTACGCTGTCCGCGCGGCCGAAGGGCACGTCGACCATCATCAGCACCCTTCCGGCCTCGATGTCCCGGGCGAAACGGCTCAACCGTGAGTTCGGCACGGACGATCCCACCATGCTCGCGATCCAGGCCCCGAGCAGGCAGCCGGCGAGCACCGCGATGAACGGGATCCCGGGGTGCGGCCGGGTGCCCGCGATCGGGAAAAGCAGCATCGCCGCCCCGAGCAGCAGTCCGCCGAGCGCGCCCAGGCCCGCGCCGACGCCGGCGCCGTGCAGGGCGTCGGTCTTCATCAGATAGCCGGCTTCGCGCAGCTCGCCCAGATCGGTCCCGCGGCGGGCCAGGAAGTGCATGTGGCGGTCGTCGATGCGCGCGAGCAGCAGGTCGTCCGCGGTGCGTCGCGCGCTGTCCACATCCGGGAGAATGAAGTAAAGACGTCTGCGCATGGTCACCTCCTTGGCAGAACGCTTCCTAGCGTGTGCCTCCGGGCGTAAAATTGCAACGGGGAGTCGGTCAGGCAGCCGCTGTGCGGCAAGCACAGAGGAAAGTCCGGGCTCCGCAGAGCGGGATGCAGGGTAACGCCCTGGCACGGCGACGTGACGAAGAGGGCCACAGAGACGAGTCCCCGGGGGTCAAAGCCCGGGGGGTGAAACGCGGCAACCTCCATCCGGAGCAACACCAAATAGGCAAGCGCGGCGCGCCGCAAGGCGTGCCAGAGGCCGGCTCGGCCCAGCTTGCGGGTAGGTGGCTAGAGCCCGGGCGCGAGCCCGGGCCCAGAGGAATGGCTGCCGGCCCGGGGCAACCCGGGCGCCACAGAACCCGGCTTATCGACCGTCTCCCCATTGCCTTCGGCTTGCGCGCAAGCGGATAATTTCCGCATTCAGAGGGGGGAGGCGGGGCACGCGGCCGAGGACCGCGCGCCTACGGCATGCAGGATCGGCTGAACCAGAACGACGTCAGCAACCGTGTCGACGTCGAGAATCCGTCCCGGGTGAGAAACGCGGTGCTGGCCATTTTTGCCGCCCGCTATCCCGGGGCCGACCTCGCGCCGCTCGCGCGCGGCTTCGACGACGTGGCCGCCCTGTTCGAGGGCAGCTTCCCCGGCTATCTCGCCTGCGACACCCTGTACCACGACGTGCGCCATACGCTCGACATGTCGCTCGCCATGGCGCGCCTGGTCGACGGCCACGAGCGCAGCTGCGCGGCCGCCGACCGCCTCGGGCCGCGGCGCGCGACGCTCGGCGTGCTGGTCGCGCTGCTGCACGATGCGGGCTACCTCAAGCGGGTGTCCGAGAGCCACGTGGAGAACGGCGCGGTGTTCACCAAGGTGCACGTGAGCCGCAGCGCCGACTTCATTTCCGCCTACCTGCCGCAGGTCGGCTTCGCCGCCGAGGCGCCGCTTGCCGCGCGCCTGGTGCATTTCACGGGCTACGAGATGGACATCGACGACATCCGGGTGGACGAGCCGAAGGACCGCATGCTCGGCTGCCTGGTGGGGACCGCGGACCTGATCGGCCAGATGTCGGACCGGATGTACCTGGAGAAATGCCGCGAGTTCCTTTACCGCGAGTTCGTCTGGGCGAACATCGCGCGCGAGACGCTGCCCGACGGGCGCGAGGTGGTGCGCTATGCCTCGCCCGAGGACCTGATCATCAAGACGCCGGGCTTCTACGAGTACGTGGCGCGCGCCCGGATGGAGAAG
>DASUUN010000100.1:0-3951 GCA_036374055.1 Burkholderiales bacterium | reverse complement strand
CACGCCCTACCTGAAGTTCTTCTTCGTCATCTCCTACGTGGTGCTGGCGCCTTACGTGGGCGCGTTCGCCGACCGCCTGCCCAAGGGCCACGTGATGTTCATCGCCAACAGCATCAAGATCGTGGGCTGCGTGATGATGCTCTCCGGCGCCGATCCGCTGCTCGCCTACGCCGTGGTCGGCCTGGGTGCCGCGGCATACTCGCCGGCTAAGTACGGCATCCTCACGGAGTATCTGCCGCACCGCAAGCTGGTGATCGCCAACGGCTGGATCGAAGGGCTCACCGTCGCCTCGATCATCCTGGGCACGGTGCTCGGCGGCGTGCTGGTGCACGCGCGCGTCTCGGGCATGCTGCTCGACCTCGAGCTGCCCTACCTCGAGACCGCCGCCCAGGCGGCGATCGCGTTCATCGTGTTGGTGTACGCGATCGCGGCGCTGTTCAACCTGCAGATCCCGCGCACCGGCGTGAGCCTCAAGCCGCTGCCGCGGCACCCGCTCGCCACGCTGCGCGACTTCAGCCGCTGCGTCGCGCACCTGTGGAAGGACCGGCTGGGGCAGATCTCGCTCGCGGTGACCACGCTTTTCTGGGGCGCCGGCGCGACCCTGCAGTTCATCGTCATCGAGTGGGCGCGCGCCACGCTCGCCTTCGACCTGTCCAAGGCCGCCATCCTGCAGGGCGTGACCGCCTTCGGCATCGCGGTAGGCGCGGTGCTCGCCTCGGTGACGGTGGCACTAGACCGCTCGGTGCGCGTCATCCCGCTCGGCATCCTGATGGGGCTGGTGGTGATCGCGATGAACTTCGTCAGCCAGATCTGGCTCGCCATCGTGCTCATGGTGCTGATCGGCGGACTCGCCGGCTTCTTCGTGGTGCCGATGAACGCCCTGCTCCAGCACCGTGGCCACCATCTGGTAGGCGCCGGACGCTCCATCGCCGTGCAGAACTTCAACGAGAACGCCTCGATCCTGGTGATGATCGCCCTGTACTCGCTGCTGCTGCACACCGGCTTTTCCATCTACTTCGTCATCGCCGCGTTCGGCCTGTTCGTCGCCGGCACCATGACGCTGGTGCAGGCCTGGTACCTGCACAACCGCCGCGTGCACCGCGAGGAAGTCGAGCGCCTGCTCGCCTTCGCGCGCGCCGAAGACCCGCACCAAAAATAGGGACGTACCCCATTTTGAGATTCATAAAATGGGGTACGTCCCTATTTTTTACAGCGAGGAGATCGTCTTTTTGGCGAAGACCAGGTCCTGCCACGCCTTCGCCTTGTCCGGCAGCGTGCGCAGCAGGTAGGCCGGGTGGTAGGTGACGATGAGGGGCACGCCGGCGTAGCGGTGCACCTTGCCGCGCAGGCTGGCGATGCTCGCGTCGGTGGCGAGGAGCGTCTGCGCCGCGAACCGGCCCATGGCGAGGATCAGCTTGGGCTTCACCAGCTCGATCTGGCGCAGCAGGTGCGGCGAGCACTTCGCTACTTCCCCGGGCTCCGGGTTGCGGTTGCCCGGCGGGCGGCACTTGAGCACGTTGGCGATGTACACGTTGCGGCTGCGGTGCAGGTCGATCGCCGCCAGCATGTTGTCGAGCAGCCGCCCGGCCTGCCCGACGAACGGATCGCCCAGCCGGTCCTCCTCCGCTCCCGGCGCCTCGCCGATCAGCATCCAGTCGGCGTTCTCGTCGCCCACGCCGAACACCGTCTGCGTGCGGCTCTCGTGCAGCGCGCATTGCGTGCAGCCCGACACGGCTTGCTTGAGCTCGACCCACCCGACGGGAGGTTTCTCCTGAGGGGAAGGGTCTTGCGACGGCTTCCTCCTGAGCCGCCACACGGGCGCAAGGCCCATCTCGGCTAGCAGCGCGTCGCGCCGGCTCATTGGAGAACCCCCGCCGCCCCCTGACAAGGGGGGCAGAAAAAAGCGCGCCGGCTCATGCGAGCTTCAGGGTGAGCACCAGCGCGTCCTCGCGCCCGGCGTGCGCAGGGTAGTAGCCCTTGCGCAGCGCGACCTGGCGAAAGCCGAACCGGGTGTAGAGCGCCTGCGCCGCGAGGTTGCTCGGACGCACCTCGAGGAACAGGCCGGCCGCGCCGCGCCGGCGGGCGAGGTCGGCGGCTTCGCGCAGCAGCGCCCGGCCGTGACCGCTGCGCTGGTGGCGCGCGGCGATGGAAAGGTTGAGAAGGTGCGCCTCGCCCGCGGCCACCATGAGCACGAAATAGCCGACCAGCTCGCCTTCCAGGCGCCAGGTGCGGCAGTGGTAGCCGGCGCGCAGCGAGTCGACGAAGTTGCCGCGCGTCCACGGGTGGCTGTAGATGGCGGTCTCGACGGCCATCACCTCGTCGAGGTCGAGCGGGCGCATGGCCTCGAGGCGCGGGGGCTCCTTAAGAACGGCGCTCATCGAGCTCCGCCCGGGTGAATGCCACCTTCTCGCGCACGTACACCGGCGCCGCCAGCGCCGCGTCCACGCCTTCGCCCGCCGCGAGGCGCGGCGCCGCCAGCCGCGCCACGGCGAGCGCCGTCGGATGCACTTCGGGCATCACGCGCGCCATGCCGAGATTTCCGTACACCGCAAAGCCGTTCCCGCAGCCGACCCAGTCGACGTCCAGAGGCGTCATGTGTTCAGGAGCAACGCATTGCGCCGGCACCACTTCGTGCCAGCGGCCGCCGCGCTTTTCGAGCGCCGCATAATACACTTCGCGCATCCTCGCATCGAGGCAGGCGGCCACGCGCGGCGCGCCGCTTTCCTCGGCCAGCGCCTCCAGCGTCGAGACGCCGAGCACCGGCAGCCCGCGCGCAAAGGCGAGCCCCTGGGCGATGCCGCACGCAATTCTCAGGCCGGTGAAGGAGCCGGGGCCGGCGCCGAACGCGATGGCGTCGATATGATCTGCACTGATACCGGCTTCGCTCAGGAGTCTGTGCAAAAACGGCAGAACCAGCTCCGAATGCCGGTTGGCCGCCCGGCGCTCGACGCAGGCGATCTCGCCCTCGCGATACAGCGCCACGCTGCACCACTCCGTCGAGGTCTCCACGGCCGCGAAACGCATGGTGAATTCTATATACTGCCGGCCATGAAAGAACATCTCATCGCGGTAATCCCCGGAGACGGCATCGGACGCGAAGTCATCCCGGAAGGCGTGCGCGTCCTGGAGGCCGCCGGCGCAAGGCACGGCCTGCGCTTCACGTGGAAGGAATTCCCGTGGAGCTGCGACTGGTACAAGGCGCACGGCCGCATGTGCCCGGAGGACGCGCCCGACATCCTGCGCAAGTTCGACGCGGTGTACTTCGGCGCCGTGGGCAACCCGGCGATCGTGCCCGACCACGTCTCGGCCTGGGGGCTGCTCATCAACTTCCGCCGCTGGTTCGACCTCTACGTCAACCTGCGCCCGGTGCGGCTGTTCGAAGGCCTGCCCTGCCCGCTCGCCGGCCGCAAGCCCGGCGACATCGACTACTACGTGGTGCGCGAGAATACCGAGGGCGAGTACGGCGGCGTCGGCGGCCGCGTCTACGAAGGCACGCCCAACGAGATCGTGATGCAGCAGGCGATCTTCTCGCGGCGCGGCGTCGACCGCATCATGAAGTACGCCTTCGAGCTCGCCCGCGCCCGCAAGAAGCACCTCACCAGCTGCACCAAGTCCAACGGCATCTCGATCACCATGCCGTACTGGGACGAGCGTTTCGCCGAGATGCGAAAGCAGTTTCCCGACGTCAAGGCGGATCAATATCACGTCGACGGCCTGTCGATCCAGATGGTGCTCAATCCCGACCGCTTCGACGTGATCGTCGCCTCCAACCTGTTCGGCGATATCCTCTCGGACCTCGGCCCGGCCACTGCCGGCACCATCGGCATCGCGCCTTCGGGCAACATCAACCCCGAGCGCACCGCGCCCTCGATCTTCGAGCCGGTGCACGGCTCGGCGCCCGACATCGCCGGCAGGAAGATCGCCAACCCGATCGGCGCGATCTGGTCGGGC
>DASUUN010000099.1:0-26699 GCA_036374055.1 Burkholderiales bacterium | reverse complement strand
GCGCTTCTTGATCACCGAGATCGCCTTGTGCACCGCGCCGCGCGCCTCGAAAAAGCGCGTCAGGATCACGCTGTCGGCGAGGTAGCTCACGTCGACCGGCGCGCCCATGGGGCCGAGCAGGCCGTGCTGCGCCAGGATCATCAGGGTGAGCACGCCCTGCTGGTTGAGGTAGGTGAGCAGCTCGTGCAGGTGCAGGTACAGGAAGTCGTCGCTCGGCATCGCGTTCACGTAGCCGTTCAGGCTGTCCAGCACGACCACGCTGGTCTTGTCGTGCTCCACGGCGCGCACGATGCGGTCGGCGAGCTCGCCCGGGGGCACCTGCGCGGGATCGATCTGCGTGACCTGCATACGCCCGGACTCGAGATGCGGGTCGAAGTCGATGCCCATCTCGCGCGCCCGGTCGCACAGCATCTGGGCGCTCTCGTCGAAGGCGAAGTAGCTCACGCGCTGGCCGCGCGCGGCGGCGGCGTGGGCGAACATCGCCGCGAGCGTCGACTTGCCGCTGCCCGCCGGCCCCATGATGAGGTTGCTGGTGCTGGTGTGCAGGCCGCCGCCCACCAGGGCGTCGAGCTCGCGGTTGCCGCTGGACAGCAGCGCCTTGCGGAATTTCCCGGGGTGGTCGGCCGCCGCCAGGCGCGGGAACACGGCGAGACCGCCGCGACGGATGACGTAGTCGTGGTTGCCCTCGCGGAAGTGCACGCCGCGCAGCTTCACCACGCACAGACTGCGCCGGAAAATGCCGTAGCGCAGGGGCGCCATGGTCATCGACACCAGCCCGTGCACGATGCTGTGCACCTGGACGTCGGGCCCCACGCCGCTGCGGTCGTCGAGCAGCACCACCGTGGCGCCGCGCTCGGCGAAGCGCTGCTTGAAGCTGAGGATCTGCCGGCGGTAGCGCAGCGGGTTCTGGGCGAGCAGGCGCAGCTCGGACAGCGAGTCGAGCACCACGCGCGACGGCCCGATGCGCTCCAGCTCCTCGAGCAGCAGCTTGACGAGCTGGTTGAGCTCCACCTCGGCGGACTGAAACATCGTATTCTGTCCCTTGCCGGCGAGCGAGCGCTCGATCGCCGAGAGCTCGATGATGTCGATGCCCTCGAGCGTCCAGCCGTGCGAGCGCGCCACGGTGTCGAGCTCCGCCTTGGTCTCGGAGAGGGTGATGTACAGGCAGCGCTCCTTTTCGCGCACCCCCTGCAGCAGGAACTGCAGCGCGAGCGTGGTCTTGCCCACGCCCGGGTTGCCGTCGACCAGGTACAGGCAGTTGCGCGGCAGGCCGCCGCACAGAATGGCGTCCAGGCCGGGAACGCCGGTGGCGCAAAGGGAAGGTACGGAGCTCACGGGTCAGGCCAAAACCCGGGGCTTGCAAGGCGGATGCCTGTCGGGGGTTTCACTACACCGGCATACTATTTTTCCCGGGGCGTGTCGAAACCGCCGCCGCCGGTTCGACCAGCTGCAGGCACTTCAATCCAAAGGAGATAGCGATGCGATTCATGATTATGGTCAAGGCCACGCGGGACTCGGAGGCGGGGATCCTGCCGCCGGAGAGCCTGATCAACGAGATGGCCGCCTATCACGAGGAGCTGGCCAAGGCCGGCGTGCTGGTGGACGGCGCGGGCCTCAAGGCCAGCGGGAAGGGCTGGCGCATCCAGTACTCGAAGAACGGGCAGCGGAGCTTCGTCGACGGCCCGTTTGCCGAGACCAAGGAGCTGGTGGCCGGCTACACGGTGATCAAGGTCGATTCGCGGGAAGAGGCGATCGAGTGGACCCGGCGCTTTCCCAACCCGTCGATCGACGGCGGCGAGGGGCAGATCGAGGTGCGCGAGTACTTCGAGCTCGAGGACTTCGGCGAGAGCGAGGCCGTCGAGCGCCACCGCAAGATCGGCACGATCAAGCCATGAAGTACCTGTGCCTGGTCTACGGCGAGGAGCGCGCCATCCAGTCGATGGACGACCGGCATTGCCTGGACTTCGACGCCGGCATCCGCGCGAGCGGCCACTGCCTCGCCTCCGAGGCGCTGCAGCCGGTGGCCACCGCGACCACGGTGCGCGTGCGCAACGGCAAGCTGTCGGTCACCGACGGGCCGTTCGCCGAGACGAAGGAATGCCTCGCCGGCTTCTACCTCGTCGAGGCGCGCGACCTGAACGAGGCCATCCAGATCGCGGCGAAGATTCCGCCGGCCACGGTCGGCAGCATCGAAGTGCGGCCCATCCGGCCGATCCGGGGCGACTGACAGGGAAAATGGGGTACGTCCCCATTTTCCTTCAGGTCGTCCGGAGCTCGAGCTCGTCCATCCCCGCCGCGCGCGTCATGCGGCGGAACGCCTCGGTGATGTCGCCGGCGCCGCGCGGCGCGCCCTCCCAGACCACGACGGCGAGGGCGCGGCCATTGCCGGCGAGCGCGCGCGCCTCGCTCACGATGCGGTCGGTGGCGAGCAGGTAGGCCTGGTCGTCGTCGCCGTCCGCGGCGAGCTCCACGAGGTCGCCGTTCTTTTCCGCCGCGGCGACGATCTCGTCGAACAGTGCGCCCCAGTCGCCCGGCCGGTCGATGACGGAAGTGCGGCGGAAGCGCTCGCGGCCGAAGGGCAGCACGACGCGCGTGCGGATGCCCAGCCGGCGCGCCGCGTCCAGGGCGAGGAGATCCGCGCCGCACGCCGCCGAGCAGACGAGCGCCTGCACCTCCTGCTCGCGCATGAGCGCGCCGAGCGATTCGCGGACCGCGTCGATGCGCCGCAGCGGAAAGCGCGCCACCGGCGCGTCCGGCGGGTCTATGCGCCGCCCGGCGAGCGCTGCCACCGCCTGCGTCATGGCATCGCTAGCCGCGGCCGGCGAGGTGCCGCAGCGGCGAAGCTTTCAGGAGCTCGCGCAGCTTCGCGATCTGGCCGCCGGTGGTGTCGCGCATCCACTGCTTCGCCGGCATGGCGACGAGCTGGGCATTCAGGGCCGCCTCGTCCGCTGCCGACTCCAGGCCGACGGCGGCCTCCAGCGCGGTGGCGAGCACCCAGTACTTGTGCTCGTCCGACCTGGAGCCCTCCGCTGCCGCGCGGCACATCTCCATCACCGCGGCGCGCACCTTCCTCGCCGCCATGAAATCCGCGATGGCCTGCGCCACCTCGCCGCGCGCCTCCAGCAGCGCCGCACGAGTGTTGAGCACGAAGGCGTAGTTGATGCCGGTGTAGTAGTCGCCTTTCAGGTAGTAGCCGCGCTCGTAGGCCGCGATCGACTCGTCCAGGTGCTGCGGGTTCTGCGTGATGTCCCACAGGCGCTTGTGCACCGCGCCGGCGAGGCCGAGCGTCTCCGGATCGTTGCTCACCTTCGGCTGCAGCTTGTCCAGGAGCGCGAGCGCCTCGCGCAGCGCCGCCTCCGGGGTGGGCGCCTTGCTCTTGTAGGTGGCGAGCGCGAGCTTCTGGACGATCGTGTCGTCGTGCGGGCGCAGCGCATGCACCGCGGCGAGCCAGGTCTTCGCCTCGGCGAACTTCTCCGCCTCGAGCGCGGCCATGGCCTTGTCCATCAGCTCCTTCGCGCTTGCGTCGTGCACCGCCGCGTCCTGCGGCGCGGCGAAGCCCCGCGCGGCGGCCCGCGCCTCCGACGGCGGCACCAGGCCCGGGATGAAGATATAGACCGGGCTGTCGACCGCCGAGTCGCCGACGATCTGCCGGATCGCGTCGGCCAGCTCCTTCTTGAACCTGCGCGCCTCGGCGACGCCGATGTCCTCGCCCAGGTGCTTGTACTTGCGGATCACCATGTGGCTGACATCGAAGGGGTACCTGAAGCCCTCCTCGGCGACCACGAGGGTGGCGAACGGGCGCATCGCGTAGCGCACGCCCAGCTCGAAGGCGGCGTTCACGTTGGACGTCGAGAGGTCCGCGATCACCAGGTCGGCGCGCAGCAGGTGCTCGTACATGGGCTTGTCGATGACCCCGGCGTGCTGGATCTCGTCGGCGCGCACGCAGCGCAGGCCGGCCTCCTCGACCGCCTCCTTGATCACCTGGTAGGAAGCGTCCAGGTTGAGCGTGCGCCCGGTCTGGAGGTCGGGCTTCGGGCCGTAGCCCTGGACCACGAAGCAGAGCTTGCCGCCCATGGCCGCCTAGCCCAGGTCGAACGCCGCGGGGAAGTGCTCGCCCTTCACCGAGCGCGCCGCGCCTAGCTTGCCCAGCTTCTCCAGCAGCGGCATGTTCTCGGGCGCGTCCATGGCGCTCAGCGACTCGATGTCCTCGTGGGCGGCGAGCTCCGGCGCGAGCTCGAGCAGCTCGCGCTTGCGCAGCGACACGTTGTAGCGCGCATAGCTGATGAGCGGCGCGCCGCCGATGAGGTCGTGCGCCAGGTCGCCGATCTCGCGGTTGATGATGCGCGCGGTCGGGCTGGAGGACATCCACTGCAGCAGGGTTTCCTGCAGCGTGGCGCTGTCGTCCATCAGCGCCGCCAGCGCCTCGATGCCTTCCTTGGCCGCCAGGGCGCCGCGCTTCACCGAGGGGTCGGCCATGCCGGTGCCCACCGAGACCACCAGGAGGCGCTCGGCGCCCGTCGGCCAGCCCAGCCGGTAGCCTTCCATCGTGGCGTACATCAGCGCCTGCAGCGCCGGATTGTTGAACGGGCTCACGCCGCCGTCGACGAAGTCGCCCTGCTCGGGCGGCTTGCCGGCGGCCTGGGCGATGGTGATGGTCTCGCGCTTGAAGTAGACCGGGGCGGCGGTCGAGGCGCGCACCACCTGCCACAGCGGGTACCTCGAGTTGCCGATCACGCTGTTCGGCCGGTCGGCGTAGTACTTGCCTGCCGGATTGTTGCTGACCGGCCACGGGCTGCCGGTGTCCAGGCGCTTCATCACCACCAGCAGGCCGGTCTGCAGCTCGGCGCCGCCGAGCGTGGTGTCGCTGCCGTAGACCGCCTGCAGCTCGGGGATGAGCTTCGCCTCGTCGTATTTCGCGCGGATCAGTCCGTTGCGGAACAGGCTCTTCTCGAACACGCGCTGCCCGAGCTCCAGGTACTTGACGCGGATCTCCTCGACCGACCATCCCTTGGCGAGCGCCGCCGCGATGATCGCGCCGGTCGAGGTGCCGGCGATGAGGTCGAAGTAGTGGCAAAGGCGGAACTCGGCGCCGCCGCCGTGGCGCGCGCGCAGCGTGTCCTCGATCTGCTGCAGAAAGCCGATGCTCAGGATCCCGCGCAACCCGCCGCCGTCCAGCGCCAGGATGCGCTTGGGCGCGTGCGCCTTGTCGAGATGCTCGGCCAGGGTTTTCCTGCGGTACGCCATGGGGGCATCGTACTCGCAGTTCATCCGTCCGGGGCGCCGCCGCCGGCCCAGAAAAATGGGGACGGACCCCATTTTCCGTTGCGTCCGGCACGCCGGCGGAGACTCGCCGTGACTTCGGCGAGCTCCGCCGGCGCCTCCACCTCCTCCGGAATCATGAAAAGTCCCGCCTCGCGCAGGTGCCGGCCGGCGGACACGCGGCTGGTAAGCACCGAGACCGGGATGGCGACGAGCAAGGCGCCGGCCACGGGAAGCAGCCAGCGCAGGAACGCGGGATCGAGCGCGTGGACCGCAGCGAGCCAGGCGAGCCCGAGCAGCGTCTGCCAGCCGTGGTGGCGCAACGCGTAATCCCAGGTGGTCTCGGCGTCTTCGCGCGGCGGCGACTTCCATTGCAGCGCGATGCCGGTGAGCGCGCCCAGCACGAAGTGCGTGTGGAAGAGCATGCGCACCGGCGCAAGCAGCGCCGAGAGCACCATCTCCAGCGCGGCGCTCGCGCCCAGGCGCAGGGCGCCGCCGTGGCCCCCTGCGCCGCGCGAGGCGGCGAGCGCCACGGCCAGCACCTTCGGCACGAAGAGCAGCACCGCGGTCGCGCTCAATAGCCCGACCGCCCAGGCGAGGTTCCACTCGGGCCACAGCGGAAAGAGCTGGCGCGGCTCGACGAAGTAGCTGGGCGGCACGAGCACGTGCTGCGCGAGCAGCGCCGTGGACAGCAGCAGGAACAGCAGCCACAGCGGCGCCGAGAGGTAGGCCATGACCCCGGTCGCGAACACCGCGCGGTGCGCCGGGTGGATCCCCGGCGCACCGATGAAGCGGGCATTGATGAGATTGCCGCGGCACCAGCGCCGGTCGCGCTTGAGCTCGTCGAGCAGGCTCGGCGGCGTCTCCTCGTAGCTGCCCGGCAGGTCCCAGGCCATCCACACGCCGAAGCCGGCGCGGCGCATGAGCGCCGCCTCCACGAAGTCGTGCGACAGGATCTGCCCGGAAAGCGCGCAGTGCCGCATGAAGGGCGCGACGCGAATGATCGCGTTGTGCCCCCAGTAGTGCGCCTCGCCGAGCTGCCAGTAGTGCATACCCGCGGTGAACAGCGGCCCATACACGCTGCCCGCGAACTGCTGCACGCGCGCATAGAGCGTCTCGCGTCCCGCGGCGCGCGGCGCGGTCTGGATGATCCCGGCGCGCGGATTCGCCTCCATGAGGCCCACGAGCGAGGCGAGACACTCGCCGCTCATCACGCTGTCGGCGTCGAGCACCACCATGTAGCGGTAGTTGCGCCCCCAGCGGCGGCAGAAATCGGCGACGTTGCCGGCCTTCTTCTTGATGCGGTGCTTGCGCCAGCGGTAGAAGAGCCGCGCGCCGGCGGCGAGCTCCAGGCAGGCGTGGCGCCAGGCGTGCGCCTCG
Source organism: Burkholderiales bacterium (assembly GCA_036374055.1). GTDB lineage: Bacteria > Pseudomonadota > Gammaproteobacteria > Burkholderiales > SG8-39 > SCGC-AG-212-J23. Next base: position 20,060 of record DASUUN010000099.1, on the reverse strand, counting down.
GCCGCGCGGATATCCGCGTCGTCCGAATCGCTGAGGACGAAGAAATCGAAGTGCTCCAGGGCCCCGCTGCGCTCGAGCGACCGGTACGTGGCGCGCAGGCCGGCGAACACGCGCTGCACGTTCTCGTTGCAGATCGGCATGACGATGGCCGTGCGCCCCGCCGGATCGATGCCAGCCCGGGTTTTCAGCCTGCAGCGCTCGCCCGCGGCGAGCACCAGAAAGCCCGCGATCGCGGTCCAGAAGCCGGCCGATACCCACGCGAAGAGAATCGTGAACACGACGAGCAGCGCCGCCTCCAGCGGCTCGCGGCCGTTGTACGGCAGCACGCCGGCCATGAAGTAGGCGGCAAGCGCGCTCTGCGCCGCGATGAGCAGGAGCAGCAGCCCGCGGCGCCGCGCCGCCACCGAGTGCCAGGGCGCGCGCGGCACCGGCCCGGATAACGGGCGCGGCGCCAGGGGAGTCCGGTTGATCGCCGGACTCATGGCGGCGGCAGTATGTAGCTCCATGTCTCTGAAATGGTGCCGCCTGCGGTGCGGAGAAAAGCGCGCAGCTCCACGGGCTTTGCTTCGTCCACGCGGCGCAGGCGCACCGTGGTGCGCCAGCCGCCGGTGACCTCGTTCGGCCAGGCGTTCACTTCGAGGATGCGGCCGTTGCCGTCGGAGGACACCAGCGCCTCGACCTTGGTGTCGCTCGCCAGCTTGCCGAACACCGGCCCTTCCCAGTCGATGACGAAGCTCACGCTGTCGTCGGGCTTGCGCGCGTAGCCGCGCCCGCGCCGCGTCTGCGTCACCCAGGCCAGCGGCGGGCGCGTTTCGGCGTCCTTCTGCCACAGCAGGCGGTACGCGAAGTCGTAAGGCTGGTGCGGCTGGGGCGGCGTGTCCGGCACCCAGTAGGCGACCACGTTGTCGTTGGTCTCGTCGGGCACCGGGATCTGCACCAGCTCGACGCGGCCTGCCCCCCACTCGCCGCGCGGCGCCACCCAGACGCTCGGCCGCAGCTCGTGGCGCACCTCGGTGTCCTCGTAGCGCGCGTAGTCCCGGTCGCGCTGCATGAGGCCGAAGCCGCGCGGACTGGTCATGCCGAACGAGGTGGTGAGCAGGCGCCGCGGGTTGACCAGCGGCCGCCAGATCCACTCGCCCTCGGCGCCCTGGATGGAAAGCCCGTCGGAATCGTGCACCTCCGGGCGGAAATCGTCGTAGGGCGCGCGCTGGTTCTCGCCGAACAGGAACATGCTGGTGAGCGGCGCGAGCGCGAGCTTGCCCACCCGCTCGCGCAGGAACAGGCGCGCCTTCACGTCCATGACCGTGTCCACGCCCGGGCGCAGCACGAAGCGGTAAGCGCCCGCGGCGCGGCGCGAATCGAGCAGCGCATACACCACCAGGGCCTTTGCCCCGGGCGCCGGCCGCTCGATCCAGAACTCGACAAAGCGCGGGAATTCCTCGCCGCTCGCGAGCGCCGTGTCGATGGCGAGGCCGCGCGCCGAGGCGCCGTAGCGCTGGCCCTTGCCCAGGGCGCGAAAGTAGCTCGCGCCGAGGAATGCCAGCACCTCGTCCTTGTATTTCGGCGTGTTCACCGGGAAGTGCACCCGGAAGCCGGCGAACCCCAGGCCCAGGTTGCGCAGCTTCGCCGGGTCGAGCTTGTTCGCCCCGTAGTCGAAGGCCTCCGGGTCGAAGCGGATCTCGCGCACCCCCTCGCCCGACACCTCGTGGATGCGCACCGGCTGGTCGAAGTACAGGCCCGGGTGGAAGAACGCCAGCTCGAAGGGCAGCTTCGACTCGCGCCAGAGGAACCGCTGCGGCTTGAAGCGGATGTCCCGGTAGCGATCGTAGTCCAGGCCCTGCAGCTCCTTCGGCAGCCCCGGCCCCCGCTTGTAGGGCGCCGCGGCCAGCTCGCGGGCGCGCTGCGCCACGTCGTCGAAGTCGAAGGCCCACGCCGCCTGCGCCGCAAGAAGGAGGACCAAAGCCGTCAGAAGTGATCTCATTGGAATGTGTTTCTAAACCGGGGCCTGTTGCCTCGGCATGAAGCGGACTGGCCCGAACGGATAAACGCACCCTTCGAGTGCCGGTGGACACGGCGCGCGAAATTCCCGGCGGCGCCGCAGCCCGACAGGACGCAGCGGGCGCGCGATTTGCTAAATTCCGTCCCCCACCCTAGGAGAGACTGGAAATGCCCTTCATCAGCCGTACATTCGCTTCATTCCTTCTGGCGAGCTTCACCGCGCTCGCGCTGGCGCAGGCACAGAAGGCGCCCTCCGCCTACAAGCCCTCGGTCGGCCAGGAAGGAAAGGACGTCGTCTGGGTTCCGACCCCGCAAGCGCTGGTCGACAAGATGCTCGACATGGCCAAGGTGACGCCGAAGGACTTCGTCATGGACCTCGGCTCGGGCGACGGGCGCACCGTCATCACCGCCGCCAAGCGCGGCGTGCGCGCCATGGGCATCGAGTACAACCCCGACATGGTCGAGCTGTCGAAGCGCAACGCCGCCAAGGAAGGCGTCTCCGAGCGCGCCACCTTCATGAAGGCCGACCTGTTCGAGACCGACTTCTCGAAGGCCACCGTGATCACCATGTTCCTGCTGCCGGACATCAACCTGAAGCTGCGCCCCAAGATTCTGGACCTCAAGCCCGGCACGCGCGTCGTGTCGAACACCTTCACCATGGGCGACTGGGAAGCCGACGCCACCGACAGTCCCGAGGGCTGCAACGGCTCCTGGTGCACCGCGCTGCTGTGGATCGTGCCCGCCAAGGTCGCCGGCACGCACAAGATCCCGCAGGGCGAGCTCACGCTCAAGCAGCAGTTCCAGATGCTCACCGGCACCCTGCGCACCGAGGGCCGCACCGTCCCGGTCGAGGGCCGCGTGCTCGGCGAGGAAGTCTCCTTCCGCGCCGGCGGCCGCGAGTACCGCGGCAAGCTCAACGGACAGCGTCTAGAGCTTCGTTGAGCGCGGCCACGGCCTGCTGCAGGCCGTAGGGCTTCGCCAGCGCGCGCACGCCGGGCAGCTTCAACCTGCGGTCGGTGTAGCCGGTGGCCACCACCACGCCGGTGCGCGGATGGCGGCTGCGGATCTGCTCGGCGAGGTCGATGCCCGAGAGCTCGCCGGGCATCACCACGTCGGTCAGCACCGCGTCGTAGCGCTCGCCGCCGTCGAGGCGGCGGATCGCCTCGTCGCCCGTAGCCGCGGTGTGGATCTCGAAGCCTGCCGCCCGAAGGGCAAGCGAAACCGTCTCGCGCACGTGCTCGTCATCCTCCACCAGCAGCACCTTTCCCTGGCCGGCGGGAATGCCGTGCGCCGCGGCCTGCGCCGCGCGCCGCGCGGGCGCCTGGCTGGCGCGCGGCAGGTAGAGCGTGGCGGTGGTGCCCTGCCCCGGCCGGCTCTCCAGCATCAGCGTGCCGCCGTTCTGCCGGGCGAAGCCGTAGGCCTGCGGCAGGCCCAGGCCCGCGCCCTTGCCCACGCCCTTGGTGGTGTAGAACGGGTCGAGCGCGCGCGCCATGATCTCCTCGCTCATGCCCCGGCCGCTGTCGGACACGCTGAGCACCGCGTAATCCCCGGCGGGCAGGTCCGTCGTCTCGCGCTCCAGGGTGCGGTTCGTCCCGCGCAGCACCACGCGGCCGCCACCGGGCATGGCGTCGCGCGCGTTGATCACGAGATTGAGCAGCGCGAGCTCGAGCTGCGCCGGATCGACCGTGACCGGCCACAGGTCCGCCGCGAGGTCGTAGTCCAGGCCGACGTTGGCCGGCAGCGCCCCGCCCAGCAGGTGGCGCGCTTCGCCGAGCCGCGCCGCGGTGTCGAGGATCTCTACCCGGACTTCCTGCACGCGGCCGAAGGCCATGAGCTGGCGCACGAGCCCGCTGCCGCGCGCCACCGCGCGCTGGCAGCGCTCGAGCAGCGTCTGCTCCTCCGGCGTGGCCCTGCGGGCGAGCACCTGCAGGCTGGCGGTCAGGGTCTGCAGCACGTTGTTGAAGTCGTGCGCGATGCCGCCCGTGAGGCGCCCCAGGGCCTCCAGCTTCTGCGCCTGCACCAGCGCGCGCTGCGAGTGCTCGTAGCTGTCCACCGCCTCGGCCACGCGCCGCTCGAGCTCGGCGGTCGACCCGCGCAGCCGCTCGCTCGCGTCGGCCATCGCACGGCCGACCTCGTCCAGCTCCAGCGTCCCGGTGGGCAGCGCGTGCACCGGGTCGCCGTGCCCCAGGCGCTGCGCCGCCCTGCGCAGCGCCTCCACCGGCCGCGAGATGCGCCCGGCCACGGCGAGCGCCGCCACCGCCCCCAGCCCGAGCAGCAGCAGGCTGACCGCCGCGAGCAGCACGGCGCCGCGGACCGGCGGGCCGTACAGCGCCGCGTGGGGCACGGCGACGACGAAGGTCCAGCCCGAATCGGTCGCGCGGCTGAAGAACGCCGTGCTCGGCGCGCCGCTCAGGTTCACGCCGTCGTGCAGGCCTTCGGGCTGCGCGGCGATCTTCGCCGCCAGCTCCTCGCGCACCGGCTTGCCGGTGAACTTCTCCGGCTCCACGCTGCGCGCCACCACCACGCCCTGGCGATCGACGATGGTCGCGTGCCAGCCGCGCGGCAGCCGCTGCTCGGCGAGCAATTCCTGCATCTGCGAGGCAAAGCTCGCCATGGTGACGAACCGCACCACCTTGCCGTCGCGCCACACCGGCACCTGGATGGCGAAGCTGTGCGGCCCCAGCCCCGCCGGCGGCAGGTACACGTCGCTGATGATGCTTGCCTCGTTGCCCAGGCGGGCCCGCGCTTCGCGCTCCGCCGGCACCATCTGCGGCAGGCGCGCGCCGTAGGGCAGGCGCGTGTTGAGCAGCTGCCGTCCCTCGAGGTCCGACAGGATGATGGCGCTGCCGCTCTGGTTCGCCAGCTCGGCCGCGTAGCCGTAAAAGCGCTCCAGCTCGTTCAGCTCGAGCAAGGGGGACAACGCCAGCGTCTGCAGCACCGCCCGCCGCCGCGACATGTCGCGATCCAGGGCCAGCGCGAGCGCCCGCGCCGTCCCCTGCATGCTCGCGTGATTGAACTCCCGCTCTTCCTTGTAGATGTAGGCCAGCCCGATACCCGCACCGACCAGGGCAGGCACCAGGACCGCGGAAACGAGCAGCAGGAGACGCGAGCGGATGCGCATGCAGCCGGGCTTTCCAGCATGATGAGGTCATGAAACCAGCAAAAGCCGCTCCCGGCGTCCTGGCGCTCGTCATGGTTGCGGCGCTCGGCGCCTGCGCGCCGCTCGTCAGCCCGGAGCGCGCCGCCACGCGCGACGCCGAGCTCGTGCGCAGCATCGTGCAGGCCAACCTCGCCGCGATCGCCGCCGGCCGGCTCGCCGTTTCCCGGGCGCGCTCGCGCGAGGTCCGACAGCACGGCCAGCGCATGGTGAAGGCGCACACCCTGCTCCAGGCCGAGGCGAGCGAGCTCAAGTCCGCCCGCGGCGTGCCGCTGCCCACGCGGCCGGATGCCGAGCAGGAGGCCGCGCTGCGCAAGCTCGAACGCCTGCCGCGCGCGGAGTTCGACCGCGCCTACCTCGAGCTGGCGCGAAAGGAGCAGGAAGCGCGGGTGCAGCTCCTCCGGCGCGCAGCTTCGCGCGCCAACGATCCGGCCCTGCGGGCCTATGCCGAGCGCGCGGCGGCCCGATGAGCATCTCCTGGTTTCCCGGGCACATGGCCTCGGCGCGCAAGAAAGCCGCCGAGACCATGGCGCGGACGGATGTGGTGGTGGAGCTGCTCGACGCCCGGCTGCCCGGCGCGAGCAGCAATCCGCTGATCGAGCGGTTGCGCCGCGACCGCCAGCGGCCCTGCCTGAAGATCCTCAACAAGGCCGACCTCGCCGACCCGGAGGCGACCGCCGCCTGGCTGCGGCACTACGGCGGCGAGAAGCTGGTGCGCGCGGTGGCGCTGTCGTGCAAGCGGCCGGGCGACGTGGCCAAGGTGCCGCGCCTCGCCGCAAGCCTGGTGCCGCATCGCGACAGCACGCTCAAGCCGGTCCGCATGATGGTGATGGGCATGCCCAACGTGGGCAAATCCACGCTGATCAACGCGCTGCTCAAGCGCAAGGCCGCGAAGACCGGCGACGAGCCGGCCATCACCCGGCAGCAGAGCCGCTTCGAGCTCGACGCGCGCCACGAGCTGATCGACACGCCCGGCCTGGTGTCGGCCGCCATCGCGCGCGAGAGCGACGGCCTGATGCTCGCCGCGAGCCACCTCATCGGCCCGGAGTCTTACCACATCGACGAGGTGGCCACCTTCCTCGCCGATCTTCTGCTCGAGCGCTACCCCGGTCTCCTCAGGACACGCTACGGCTTCGAGACCGAAGGCATGGACGGCTACCGCCTGATCGCCACGATCGCCGCCAGACGCGGCTACCTGCGCGCCGGCGGCAAGCCGCATTACGAGAAAGCCGCCCGCGCGCTCCTGAAGGACTACCGCAGCGGCGCCATCGGGCGCGTCACGCTCGAGACGCCGCAGAGCCGGGCGAAGGCACAGGCCTAGGTCGCTTTCACTTCCTCCACCAGCGTCTCCAGGCGCCCGACGTCGCGGATCAGCAGCGCTCGGCCGTCCCTGCGCACGATCCCGGCCCGGGCGAGCGCCGACAGCTCGCGCGTCACCTCCTCGCGGTAGGTGCTCACCTGGCTCGCCAGGTCGGCATGCTTCGGCGGGCGCTCGATGCGCGCGGCGTTCTGCTTCACGCCCGCTTCGCGCGCCAGCCGCAGCAGCTCGGCATGGATGCGCTGGTGCACGCCGAGCGTGCTGAGGTCGATCACGCGCTCGGACATGCGCCGCACCAGGCTCGCCAGGCGCCGCAGCACGCGCTCGGCCACTTCCGGCTCCTCGCGCAGCAGCTCGCGGAACGCCGCCGGCGGCATCGATGCGGTCAGGGTGCTCTCGAGCGCCAGCACGTCGGCCGAGCGCGGCATGCCGTCGATCGCCGCCACCTCGCCGAACAGCTCCCCGGCGGCGATGTCGCGGAACGTCACCTGCCTGCCGGTCGCGGAATACGTGGTGACGCGCACCCGCCCGGAAACGATCAGGTAAACATCGCGGTCGCCCGCGGCCCGCGAGAGGATGCGCTGCCCGGCGCGGGAATTGCGCCACGCGCACAGCTGCGCCAGCGCCTCGAGCCGCTCCGCCGGCACGCCTTCGAGCAGCGCGATGCCGCGCAGGCCCAGGCTGGAGATCATTGCACCGTGATGTTCGCAGCCTTGATCAGGCGGCCCGCCGCCTCCGATTCCCGCTTGAGAAACGCGGCGAAGGCTTCCGCAGTGCCGGCGGCGACGCGGAAGCCCCGGCTCACGAGCCGCTCGTTCACCTGCGGATCGGCCAGCGCCCGCACGACGTCCTGGTTCAGGCGCGCGGCCACCTCCGGGGGCAGGCCTGCGGGCGCAAGCAGCCCGAACCAGGTCTTCAGCTCGAACCCGGGCACGGTCTCGCTTGCCGTCGGCAGGTCGGGAAACTGCGGCAGGCGCTTTGCGGACAGCATCGCGAGCGCCTTCAGCTTGCCCGAGCGCACGTGCTGCTCCCAGAGCGGCAGCGAGCCGAACACCAGGTGGACGTGGCCGCCGAGGATGTCGTTGGTGAGCGGCCCGCCGCCCTTGTAGTTGACGGTGGTGAGCTGCGTGCCCGTGAGCTGGCTGAAGCGCACGGCGGCGAGATGCCCGGAGCTGCCGGCGCCGACCATGCCGACGCTCGCTTTTCCGGGATTCGCCTTCGCGAAGTCGATCAGCTCCCGGACGCTGGAAGGGCCGAACCCCGGGTGCGCCACCAGCATGCCGGGGGCATCCAGCAACAGGCTGATCGGCTCGAACGAGGTGGAGAAATCGTACTGCACCTTGTAGAGGTGGTGGTTGACGGCGTGCGTGTCCCAGACGATGAGCAGCGTGTAGCCGTCGGGCGCCGCGCGCGCGGCCTCGGCGGTGCCGATGCTGCCGCCGGCGCCCCCTTTGTACTCGAGCACGATCTGCTGGCCGAGCAGCTCGCCCAGCCTCGGCGTGATCGAGCGCGCCACGAGATCCGTCGAGCCGCCCGGCGGGAAGGGGATGATCAGGCGCACGGGCTTGGAGGGATAGCCCTGCGCCGCTGCCAGTTCCGCCGCCAGGCACAGGCCCAGGAAGAGCAGGAGCTTTCTCACGCTAGCGCTCCTGGTGCGGCCCCACCATCGAGCCGCGGAAAGACGCCGAGCCGCGCGCGCTGACCGAGCCGCGCGCGCTCACCGAGCCGCGCGCGCTGACCGACCCGCGCGCGCTCACCGAGCCGCGCGCGGCCATGTCCTCCTCGAACGCGATCATCGAATCCAGCAGCAGCTGCTCGTAGTTGGCGACCTCGACGTCGAGACATACCGCCAGGTCCTTCTTGTCCACGGCCCAGACGCGGATATCTTCGGAGAAGTACCAGTCCTTCGCCTCGAGCCCGGTGAACTTCGTTTTGAATCCACCCTCTTCGGGCTGCCGCGCCCGCTCGCCCAGGCCGTTCACGAGAAACAGCAGCGGCCGCGGCAGCTTGTAGTAATGGCCTTCGAAGGCGAAGCTGTAGATGCGCGCGAAGATCTGCGCCGCGCCGCCTTCTTCGCGGCCGAGCGTGCGCTCGATGCGCCTGGGCGGCGTCGGCAGGTCGACCGGGTCGTTGCCGGCAGGGGCGACCTGGTAGTCGCCGAACTCGTTCGCCATGCTGGCCTTGTTGTAGGTCAGGCTGGTGAATCTCTTGCCGAACAGCCAGATCCGGGTCGGCTCGAAGAACGTTTCCGCGTCCGTAAAGCCGGCGTTACCTCTGAAGTCCGCAAAGGGCATGACGAGCTCTCCTGGTTGTCCTTCAAGAAATCACCTCGATGCCGCGCCAGCGCAGGCTGTCGAGCAGGATGCGCCGGCCCGCGCCTCGCGCGACCTGCCGGTCGGCGGCAAGCAGCGCAGCAGCCACTTCTTCGAACCCCGCCGCCCAGGACAAGCTGCCCCAGGCGCGCGCCAGGCATTGACCGACGTAGTCGCGGGCGTCGTTCAGCGCGGCCTTGAAGGCGCCTTGCCGCCCGGCGTAGGCGCGATCGAATCCCGCCTGCACCGCGTCATAGGGCGGATCGGTCTCCTGGCGCGAAAGCCGGTCGAGCCCGGGGCCGATCAGCCCGTCCTCCACCAGCAGCTCCTCGAAGACTTCCACCAGCACGTCGAACACGGCCCCGGTGAGCGGCAGGCCCATGTCGTGGCGCTGCGGCTGCGACAGGCGGGCGACCGGCGTATCGAGATCCGGCACGTCGGCCAGGGTGAGCGAATGGCTCGCGAGCCGGATCTGCGCGGTCTCGGACAGCTCGCCGATGCGATTCAGCTCGTTGGGCAGGTACAGGTTGCCGCGGGTGCGTTCCAGCAGCCGGTCCACCACCGAGTCGAAATGCAGCACCGCGATCATCGCCACGCAGTCGGCGGCCGACTCGTGCAGGGCGAGGTACGGCGCCCGCAGGCGCTTCTCGGGCGGCGTGCCGAGCAGCGCGTACATGAAGGCGTGTCCGAGCTCGTGCGCGAGCACGTCGAAGTTGAGGCAGAAGGGCTGCGGGTCGGGCGCGCCGGGCCGCGCGAAGCCGGTTTCGATGAAGCCGTAGCCCGAGTGCGCGTTGTTCCACTCCACCAGCGGCACCAGCTCGAGCCGCGGCCGCTCGTCGGCGAAGTGCCAGGGGAGCTCGCCGCCGAAGTACTTCTCCCACACGTCCAGCACGAAGCGCAGCGTGCCGAACATGTGCGCCGCCATGAACTCGCGGCTCCACGGATCGTCGAGATGATCGAAGTGGCCGTCGGTCGCCGGGAGAACCGGCGGATTGCGCGCGCCGCGATAGGGCGGCAGATACGGATAATCGTAGGGACGGTCCTTGCCGATCGCGTCGACCACGTACATGCGATCGTCGGAGGGCCCGGGGCCGATCGATCCGGGCGCGGCCGCCACCCACACGGTCTCCGGCCCCTGGATGGAGGTGAGCACCGGCGGCTGGGGATAGAGGCGAAAGCGTGTGCCTTCAGCCATGGCGGCAGACGTACTCCCGGAAGATGGCCTGGTGGAACTGCGCCTCGTCTTCGTAACCCCGGGCGCGCACCCAGGCGTGCAGGTCGTCGGGGATCTCCCGGCCAAGCACCTTGGAGAAATACCAGTCGGTGAGCTCGAGCAGCTGCAGATCCGAGAACTGCGCCGTCTGCGGCAGCATGGCCGCGGAGGCGCGCTCCCACAGCGTCGTGTGCTCGAAGTGGAAGGAAGCTTTCGCGGGCCCGGGCTCGGCGTCCAGGAACGCGCGCATCGCCTCGAGCATCGCGAGCGCATCGTCGCGCTTCTGATTCACGCGTCCCGCCGGCAGCCACGCCGCCAGCGCCGGCAGCGCCTCCTCCTCCAGCAGGCGCGCATAGCTTCGCTCGGGAAAGAACAAGCCCTTCGCCAGGGCGACCAGCCGCAGGCGCGTTTGCGCGCCGATCACGCCGGCGCGCTCGGCGCTCGCCAGCGTGCAGCGGATGTTCACCATCGCCTCCGAGGCCGCGAGGTAGCCGCTGTCCGGCGGGCCATGGGCCACCGCCACTTCGTCGTCGTCCTCGAAAGGCTCGCCGGCGCCCTCGAGCACGCCGTCGCGGTACGCCTCGAACACGACCCCGACGCCGCGCATGCCGAACGGCGCGAGCTCGGCGGCGCGCAGCGCCCCCATGCTCCCCGCGCCGAACACGTGCACCCCCTGCCGGATCGCCCAGAGAATTTCCTTGTGCCAGACCGACGGCACCGACTCGAAGTAGCCGTCCACGATGCCGAGGGCGCGCGGCCGCAGCATCGACACCGCGCGATGGACGTCGCCGTGCTGCGCCGGCGGCAGCCAGGTGGCGGCGTGCTGCCTCGCTTCGTCGCGCGGCGGCAGGGTCGGGCCGGCGAAAATGCACGCGTTCATCCGCCGTGCTCCTCCTCCTCCGGCATTCCTTCCAGCCCGGGCACGATCACGCGCACCACCGGCACGCCGATGGCTTCGCGGGTGAGATCCACGGCGACAGCCTGCTCGATGCCGGCCGCGCGCAGGCGTGCGAGCACCCATTGCAGGTCGCCCTCGATCGACGGCGACTCGAAGCTCGGCACCTCGGCAAAGGCGCGCGGCCGCGCGGACGACGCCAGCAGGCGGGCGCACGCGGCCCGCCGCCGGGCTCGCACGGGCGCGCTGTACAGATGCGCGGAATAGTCGTCGCGCGCGCCGGCAATGTACGTGGTGCGTGCCTGGGCCGCCTCGGTGAGCGCGCGCGCGAGCGCGATGTGCCGGGCGGGATGGCAGCCGGCGCCGAGCTCCGGGTCCGCGTTGTCGCCCTCGGGGCCCATGAGCAGGCAGACGAAGCTCGCGATGCCGACCTCGCTCGTCGTGTCCCAGATGCGCAGGCGCAGGCCCGCGGCCGCGAGCCGCGCGAGCACGCTCCTGCAGTCGGGGTGTTCGACGCTGTCCGGGTCGAGCGCCGTGGCAAAATGCGCGCGCTTCCACTTTGCGGTCGCATCGCGCTCGACCACCTCGCACAGCCCGTGGCTCACCGCCTCGAGCCAGTGGTTGCCCGAGGCGAGGCCGTTGGTGTTGGCCTGGAAGCAGCCGCTGCCCGGCGGCAGCGGCAGCGTGTAGTTCGCGCTCACGAGCTCGAAGGGCACCCACGCGGACCCGCCGCCGAGCAGGTCCTGCCCTTCGATCCACAGCAGCGGCAACTCGGCGCTGAAGCGGCGCTCCGGCGCCTGCGGCAGCGCGGCCACGTCCACGACGCGATGCTCCGCACGCATCTCCTCGAAGCTCGCCAGCCTGAGCGGGCGCATGATGCGCTCGGCGTGCCAGGCCTCCGCCGCCTCCATGACGCCCGAGGCCTTCGCCGCGTCCAGGGTGATGCCCTTGCCCTGCGCGACGGTCACCGAGCGCGAGTTCGGCCGGCAGACCATCACCACCGGGATGCCGGTGCGGTCGAGGCCGGTGACGTTGGCGATGCGCGTGATCCCCATGCCGCGCAGCCAGGGCCGCAGGCGGGCGACCGTCTCCGCGGGCGCGCACGTGCGGTGCGTGCCCTGGAAGTAGCGCTTGGCTGCTTCGAGCGGCTCGAGCCGCGGGAGCGCCGCGTTCATGCGTGCGTTTCCTCGCTTCGCTGCAAGCGGGCCAGGCTGAGCGCGGCACGCTGCTCCAGGGCGATCGCGTTCTGCGCCCGCGCGCATTCGAGCGCCGCGTGGAAGCAGGCGGCCGCGGCGGCAGCCGGCGCTCCCGAGGCGAGCAGCAGCTCGCCGCGCCGGCGATGCAGCTCCGCGCTCCAGAAGCGGATGCCGCAGCGCGCGGTCTGCGCGAACGCTTCCTCCACTGCGCGCAGGCCATCCTCGTAGCGGCCGGCCGCGCCGAAGGCCTCGGCCAGCATCTCGTAGTACAGCGAGACGTCCTCGGGCGTGCCGACGGACTGGAACACCGCCATGCCCTCGAGCATTTCGCTCACGCCGCCTCTCGCGTCATGCTGCATGCTGCGCGCCCAGCCCCGGAACAGGGCGGCCTTGGCCTGGTGGTCGCGCAGCTGCTGCTCGGAGGCAAAGGCCATCAGCGTTTCGGACCAGGCGGCCACCCTGTCGACGTTGCGCCGGAACTTGTGCAGCACGAGGGCGTAATCCATGGCGTGCGCCCGGCTGCCGACGTGCTTGAGCTCGTCGGCCCACGCCACGGCCGCCTGCACATGCTCGAGCGCTTCGTCCGGATGTCCGAGCAGCCAGCGCGCCAGCGCGCGCTCGCCCAGGGCGCACACCCGGGCGTCATGGCCGCCGTAGAGCGCGGCGTAGGGATGGTCGCGCTCCGGGTCGTAGAGCGCGAGGCCCTGGTCGACATGGCGGCAGCAGGTGCCCGGCGCTCCCAGCATGTAGTGGGTGGCCCATTCGCAGTGATGCGCCTGCAGCAGCAGCGCCGGCTGCGCCAGCCTTCCGGCGAGGCTTACCATCCTGTCTGCCCACTCGCGTCCGGTACGCAAGTCCATCGAGGTGCGCCACCAGCCCCAGTAGGCGGCGAAGTGCGGCGCCGACTCGGGCGTTCCGGCGCACAGGTCGAGGGCCCGCTGGTACAGGGCGCTCACCTCCGGCGTGCCGCCGCCCTCGGTGGTGATCAGGGCGGGGCCGAGGGCGAGCAGCAGCGCGATCTCGCGCTCCCGGCGCGCTTCGGCATCGGCGAGATTCGGAATGAGGCCGAGCCCGGTGCGCAGGTGCCCGATCGCTTCGCGGTATTCGGAGCGCTCGCTTGCGCGCCGACCGGCCGCGAGCCATGCGGTGACCGCGCGCTCGAAGTCGCCGGCCTCGGTCAGGTGGTGCGCCAGGAGCTCGGGCGCATCACGCGCGGTCTGCGGAAAACGGCGCTCCAGCACCTCGGCGGTGCGCAGGTGCAGCTCGCGCCGGCGGCTGCGCAGCAGGCTCTGGTAGGCCACCTCCTGCACCAGCGCGTGCTTGAATACATGGACCGGCCCCGAGACGCGCGAGTCCACGTACACCAGCCCGGCGCGCCGCAGCGCCTCCAGGCCGTCGCGCAGCCGCTGCGCCGGCAGGGGCACCACCGCTTCCAGCAGCTCGTAGCTGAACTCGCGGCCGAGCGCGCCCGCCACCTGCGCGATGATCTTCGCCGGCCCGAGCTGGTCCAGCCGCGCCATGAGCGAATCCTGCAGCGTCGAGGGGATGGCATGCGCGGGTCCGCTGCCGAGCACCGCGCGCGTCAGCTCCTCGATGAACAGCGGCACGCCGTCGGTTTTTGCGACCACCTGCGCGAGGGTCGCCGGGGGCAAGCGCGGGCCGGCCACCTGCTGCGCCAGCCCGAGCGCGTGCCCGGGCGCGAGCCCGCCCAGCTCGCGCAGCTCCACGTGCGGCCGGTCGCGCCAGGGCGGTGAGAAATCCGGCCGGAAAGTGAGCACGACGAGCGCGCGCATTCTGCGCACGCGCTCGACGAGCAGGCCGAGCAATTCCTGCGTCGTGGGATCCACCCAGTGCACGTCCTCGAACACGATCGGCACCGCGGAGGCGGCCGCGCGGCGCTCGATGTAACCCAGCAGCAGCTCGAACGTGCGCTCCTTCTGCCGCTGCGGGCTCATGGCCGGCAACGGCGGAGCCGGTATCGACAGCAGCGCGGCGAGCAGCGGAACCGCCTCGAGCGCTTCGGGCGCGCTGCCCAGCCACGCCGAGAGCTTCGCGAGCTTGGCCGAAGGCGTGTCTTCGCGCCCGATGCCGGCGGCGCGCTCGACGTGCTCGATCATCGGGTGCAGCGCGGTGTTCACGTAGTACGGAGAGCACTGGCAGCGCAGCGCCGCCTGGGGCGCGCCGACGATCTGCTCGAGCAGCGCCTCCACCACGCGCGACTTGCCGATGCCGGCTTCGCCGGCGAGCAGGACGACGCGGCCCGCGCCCTGCTGCGCGTCCGCCCACAGCCGCCGCAGCATCGCCATCAGCGCTTCGCGGTCGATGAGCGGGCTGAGCCCGGCCGGCTGCGCCGCCTCGAAGCGGCTCGCCCCCTGGCGCGCCGCGAGCACGCGGCAGGCGCGCACCGGATCGGCGAAGCCGTGCAGCGCATGCGAGCCGAGCTCGGCGCAGTCGAAGTGCTCGCCGATGAGCGCGCGCGTGGCCGCCGAAATCACCACGCTGTTGGGCGAGGCGAGGCCTTGAAGCCGCGCCGCCAGGTTGGGCGTCTCGCCGACCACCGCCTGCTTTTCGGCGGCGTCCGCGCCGATGAGATCGCCCACCACGACCAGCCCGGTGGCAATGCCGATGCGCACCGCGAGACGCCCGCCTGCATTCGCCGGGACCGGCAGCGTCGCGAGCGCCGGGATGATGTCGAGCCCCGCGCGCACGGCGCGCCCGGCATTGTCCTCGTGCCCGCGCGGGTAGCCGAACAGCGCCAGGATGCCGTCGCCGACGTAGCGCGATACGGTGCCGTCGAAGCGCCGGATAACCGCGGTGCACGCGCTCTGATAGGCGAGCATCAGGTCGCGCAGCTCTTCCGGATCGAGCCGGCTGGCGAGCATGCTCGAGCCCACCAGGTCGCAGAACAGCACGGTGAGCTGCCGGCGCTCGGGATCCCGGCGCTCGAGCGACATGCCGCAGCCGCCGCAGAAGCGGAAGCGGGAAGGATTGGCAAAGCCGCATCCACCGCACACTGCCTCGCTGTGCGGAAGGAACTGCCACTCCTGGTCGCCGCTCACAACACCGCCCGGGCGTGAATGCCCGCGACGATTCTATGACCGAAGCGATGCGCGCAGCTAGCTCGCCATGATCGCGCGCGCAGCCGCATGTCGCCGCGCGACGACGCCGGCGCCTTCACGAGCCCGGTGCGTAAGCGCACTTCCTGCGAGGGCGCTCTTCCCTAAGGTGGGGGTGTAGCACGGTGTAACCCAACCCAACCTGAAGGAGATTGAAAATGAAACGCCTCATCGTCGCAGTCGCCCTCGCCCTCGCCACCACCCCGCTGCTCGCCGAAGATCGCGGCGCGCCGTTCGAGCAGACCACGTTCGACCGTGCGCTGCCCACGCTGCCGGAGAAAGTCGCGGTTTCCGAGCAGCCGGTCTCCGCCGAGCGCATGCCGTACGACCAGCACCGGATCGACACGGCGCTGCCCAACCTGCGCGACACCGGCGAGCGCGTGATGCTCGCGCAGATCGGCGGCACGTCCTACAAGTCCGCCGGCGAGGAAAGCGCCTCGCCCTGGGCCAACGACCACAACTTCATCGCGCCACCGCAGTAACACCACGGAAGGCGGGAGCGAAAGCTCCCGCCGCTGCAACCATGAAAACCATCGAGATCAAGACCTTCGAAGTCGGCCTGGTCCTCCTCGTTCACGCGCGGAACATGGAGGAAGCGCAGCGCGCCCTGGACTCGTGCCTGCCCTCCGACCTGAGGGTGGAAGCGAAGGAAGTGCGGTACTGCGAAGAGAGCCTTGCGCGCTTCACCTTGAACTGAGAGGCGAGCCATGAAACGGGTTGACGTAGCGATGCTGGCCATCGGCGCCGCCCTTCTTGCCGGCTGCCAGGGCGCGGGCCTGCCGCCGGCGGGCGCCGGGCCGGCCTTCAGCGGCTGCGATCCGGTCGAGCAAAGCCTGCTCGACCGCGGCGCCCTCGGCCTGCCCGAGCCGGTGCTGGTGCCCGAGATGGGCGGCCTGCTCGCCTGAAAGCTATGCTCGCGGCTATGGCCGTATTGCCCGCGGTGCTTCTGCTCGTGTTCTTCTGGGCGCCCCACGCGCAGGCGAGCGATGCTGTGGTCATCACCGCGCTGCGCGACCCGGTGGCCAAGTCCTACCGCCGGATGGTCGCCGGGATGGAGCTGTTCGAGAAAAGGCGCCACCTCGCGCCCGCGGCATCGCTGCGCTTCAAGCTCCTGCCGCGCAACCGCCGCACCGACATGGAAAGCGTGCAGCTCGCCATCGAAGGCGAGCGCTTCTGGAAGGCGCTGCGGGTCGCCCCGGACCACACTTTCACCCTGGAGCGCCACGACGCCGCGCTGAAGGAGAACGCGTCGGTGATGCCGGACCGCAAGGCGGGCACGCTCACGTGGCGCGCCGAGATCCGCACGCCTGGCCTGCCGCCGGGCACGCGCCGGCTGGGCGACCTGCGCCTGGAGTGCGAAGTCGGCATGCAGGCGCGGCTGATCTCGAACTACCGGCCGCTCTTCTTCGGCTGGATGGACGCGCTGGTGCGCGAGGGGCCCGAGTACTGCCGCCGCGCCGCGCCGCGCTACCTCTTCTTCGCCGACCGGCCCCTGTGGAGCGTCACCCTGGTCGACGGCATGCGCCGGGAAGTGCTGCCGGTCGACCGGCTCTACGGCGGCGCGAGCCGCGATCCCGACTGGAAGGAAGACCTGCCTTACTGCGACTGCGAAGTCCTGATGGACCGCGCCTACTTTCTGCCGCTCGGCGACCCGAGCTGGCCGGACGACACGCGCGTCGAGCTCGAATACATGGAGGGCGGTGCGTGAGGGCGCTGCTCGCCGCCTGCGCCTTCGTCAGTGGATGCATCGCAGTCCAACCAACCGAGGCGCCCCTCGGCCCAGGCGAAATCCGCTCCGCCCGGGCCGCGCTGCAGGCGCTCGTTATCGGCAAAAGCATTAAAGCGGACGTCCGGGCCGCGCTCGGCGAGGCCACGGTGATCGACTTCGAGAGCGGCTACGAGGTGTGGGTCTACCGGGAAAGGCTGCGCGACAAGGCGCCGCCGCCCGCGCCGGAGCTCGTGCTCCTGTTCGCGCCTTCCGGGGTGCTGGCAAAAGCCCGCGTGCGCTGAGCCCTCAGTCGTCCGCCAGCGCGACCTTCTCGAACTTCACCTGCGCGAAGTCGCGCAGCGAACCGATGGCCTCGGCCACCTTGGGCCCGTACGCCGGCGCGAACTCGATCATGTTCTCCCCGCCGTCCTCGTGCCGCTGCTTCATGCAGATGTAGCCGCCATCCGAGATGTAGATCTGGATATCCGCCTGGCCTTTGATGAGCATGCTGACCTCCGTTTGGACCGAATGCTAGTTCAAGGGTCCGAATGCCACGTGCTCCGGAACCCGCTCCGGACGGACTAGGTTCGCGCATACACCTGAAGACCATCGGCGAGCGCATGGACCGCGAGCAGGACATCCTGTTCTTCTTCCTCACCAGCCACGGCTCGAAGGAGCACGAGCTGTCGCTGAACCACACCGCCATGCCGCTTCGCGGCCGCGAACCCATCGAAGCGCACCTGCAGCGCTGGTGGGCCCAGCTGCCTGTGTCTCGAAAGTAACAGTCGCACGCGCTGAACGGCGCATTGCCGGCTTCGCCCTGGCTGGGCAATTCTGCTGGTGCTGTACCAACCATGGAGGTTATGACATGACTTTGAAACTCATCGGCGCAGCCCTAGCGGCGGCCGTTCTCGGCTTCTCCACCGCCTCTTGGGCCCAGTCGAGCTCGTCCGACAAGGCCAAGAGCCCGACCGCCGCCAGCGGATCCACCGCCTCAAGCGGCGCTTCCGCAGTCCCGGCGAAGTGCGCTGCCATGGCGGGCGCCGAGCGCGCGAAGTGCATCAGCGACGAGAAGAAGGCCAGCAGCGGCTCCAGCGCCGCCGGCGCCAGCTCGAAACCCGGCAGCAGCAGCCCCACTCCCAAGAAATAACCACCCCGGGCCGGCGCCGACGGCGGCGCCGGCCCGCAGGATCGGGTCAGAGCCCGGTCTTCTGCGTCTCCGTCTTGCTTCTGCGTGAAAAATTTCACGAAAGCGGCCGACGTGACGCCAAATCCCTACAGCGCAAACCTGTCCGCCGCGACTTGAGGCCGCGGCCGGGTAAGGCGGATGCTGTGCTCCCCAGGCTATCGAAAGCGAGGAGGCGGCCCATGGAGAAATGGCAGCTCGCAGATTGGCGGCAGGCACACGTCCGCCATTACGTCCTGACTCAGGCATTGGAGGCGCTATGGCTCGTGTTGGCTTTCGTGGCTGTTGCGTTGTTCTTCTGGTGGCGCCTTGCATAGATGTTCAAGTCGGTCCTCGATCCTGATTTCAAGTACCGCAGCGCCGACGACACGGACGTGCGCCTGACATTCGCGCGGATCAGGCGCCAGCAGCAAAGCGCCCAACAACGTCGCAGTGAACGCGAGCCGCCGCCCGGGGCCAAGGTCGCGCCCATAGTCTCGTCGCCGGACAGCGGGCAGGACGGACGCAACTACTGGCCCTTCCCATAGGGGGCTTGCGGGCCGCCTTCTCAGGGGAAGCGTGACGGCCGCGCGCGGCATTGCAGCTTGCGGAATCGGCTACACGAAAATCGTCGTCCGGCGATTTACGCGCCATCCCCGGGTCTGCAGAATCCTGCGCGAGATGAAGGTAGAGGCATTGCGCCGAACTGGCGTCCGACAGCAAACCCTCCGCCGGGCGCGCGACATGCTCGGCGGACACTCAGCCCTCGTACGCTCCTTCACAGTTCATGAAGCCGAGCTGCAGCGGTGGCTGCACGGCAAGGCGGCCATCCCTGCGTGGGTGTTTCTGCGCGCCCTGGACATCGTGAACGAAAAAGAGGAACGCGGCGCCGGGCCGGATCACCCCAAATAGGATCCGACGCCGGCTGCGGAAGCGAGCAGCTCTTTCTGTCGGATGCCGAAGCGGTCGGCCAGCCAGTCCGCCAGGATCTCCTGGCCGATGGTCGGGTTGTCGTGCTGGCAATGCTCCGCGCCGGTCTCCTCCTCGGAGAGCAGCCGCAGGGTCACGTCGACGCCCTTGGCCCTGCCGTAGTCGTAGACCTTCCTCGCCTGCGAGACGGTGAGCACGTCGTGCCCGCCGTGCATGACGAGGAACGGGCACTTCATATTCTCGAGGTGCCCCTGCAGCGTGAAGTCCTTCGCCTTCGCCATGGCCTCCTTCATCGAGCGCGTGCCGAACACCCACTTGATGTGCTCCGCCAGGCCGTGGTCCTCGCCGGCATTGCCCCACAGGTCCGTAATCGCCCAGATCGCGCCGTGCGCGATGCACGCCGCGAGCCGGTGCTCGTAGCAGCCCGCGCGCGCCGCGTAGTAGCCGCCCAGGCTCGAGCCGCACACCGCGATGCGCGACGCATCGACGTCGGCGCGCTTCTCCAGCCAGTCGATGCACCGCCCGATCGGCACCTCGGTGTCCACGCGGTTAACAACTCGGTGGCGCCTCAACGTGCCGCCCTGCCCCGGCCCGTCGATCATCAGCACCGAGATCCCGCGCTGCACCGCGCCGCGCGCCTGCATGAACCACATCTCGTCCTTGATCGAATCCAGCCCGCCCATGCAGATCAGCACCGGCTGGCGCGCCACCGGGAACGGCGCCCGCACGAAATACGCGCACAGCGACACCCCGCCCTCGTACGGAATCTCCACCGCCTCGCCCGGCGGATTCAGATAGGAAATGAACTTCCTGCTGCACGCCTCCATCTTCTCGAACGTCGGCAGCCGCCGCGGATCGTCCGGCTTCAGGAAGAACTCCGCCTGCCGGTAGTAATCCGCCGCGCGCAGCCAGCAGTTCATCGCCGTGCGGATATGCCCCGCCGCCTCCTCCTCGCCCCCGCGCTTCCAGTTCCGCTCCGCGATCCGCAGCCACTCGCGATGCCAGCTCTCCTTGTCCCCCGGCACCATCCGGCTCGCCGCCTGGAACACCTC
>DASUUN010000098.1:0-9934 GCA_036374055.1 Burkholderiales bacterium | reverse complement strand
CGGCTTCTAGAGGAACGCCTCGGCGCTCGCGCAGGGAAGCTGCAGCGCGGCCGCTATCGCCGGATGCGTGATCCGGCCGAGCGCCGCATTGAGCCCGTGCCTGAGGGACTCGTCTTCCTCGAGCGCCTTCTTCCAGCCCTTGCCGGCGAGGGCGAGGACGAAAGGCAGCGTCGCGTTGTTCAGCGCGTAGGTCGACGTGCGCGGCACGGCGCCGGGCATGTTGGCCACGCAGTAGTGGACCACGTTGCCGACCAGGTAGGTCGGATCGGCATGCGTGGTGGGCCGCGAGGTCTCGAAGCAGCCGCCCTGGTCGATCGAGACGTCGACGAGCACCGCGCCCGGCTTCATCGCCTTCACCAGGTCGCGCGACACGAGCTTCGGCGTGGCGGCGCCGGCCACCAGCACGGCGCCGACGACCAGGTCGGACGAAAGCACATGCTGCTCGACGGCGTCGCTGCTCGAGTAGACGGTCACCACGCGCGACCCGAACTCTTTTTCCAGGTTCCTGAGAGCGTCGATGGAGCGATCCAGCACACAGACCAGCGCTCCTGAGCCGACCGCCATGCGCGCGGCGTTCGTGCCCACGACGCCTGCCCCGAGAATGGTGACCTTCCCCGGGGGCACGCCGGGTACGCCGCCAAGCAGGATGCCCATGCCGCCGCGCTCTTTCTCCAGGCAGCTCGCGCCGACCTGGATCGCCATGCGGCCGGCGACCTCGGACATGGGTGCGAGCAGCGGCAGGCCGCCGCCCGGGCGCGTCACCGTCTCGTAGGCGATGCAGATGGCCTTGCTGTCGAGGAGATCCTTCGCCAGCGCCGGATCGGCGGCGAGGTGCAGGTAAGTGAAGAGCACCTGCCCCTCCCGCAGCCTGCCGCGCTCCGCCGGCTGCGGCTCCTTCACCTTGACGACGAGCTCGGCGCTCCAGGGATCGCCTATGCGCGCCCCGGCCTTCTGGTAAGCCGCGTCGGCGGCGCCGATGCCGGCGCCCGCGTCCTTCTCGACCACTACCTCGTGGCCGTGCGCGACGAGCTCGCGCACGCAGGTCGGCGTCAGGCCGACGCGGTACTCGTGGGTCTTGACCTCACGCGGGACGCCGAGGCGCAAGCGCGTCCTCCAGCGAGGTCTGCTCGCCGAGCTCCATCTTGGCGATGGCGTTGCGGTGCACCTCGTCCGGGCCGTCGGCGAAGCGCAGGGTGCGCGCGCCGGCGTAGGCGCGCGCCAGGCCGAAGTCGTCCGACACGCCGCCGCCGCCGTGCACCTGCATGGCCCAGTCGATCACCTGGCAGGCCATGTTGGGCGCGAGCACCTTGATCATGGCGATCTCCTTCCTCGCCACCTTGTTGCCGACGGTGTCCATCTTCCAGGCCGCGTTGAGCACCATGAAGCGCGCCGAGTCGATCATGATGCGCGCCTCGGCGATGCGCTCGCGCGTCACCGTCTGGTCAGCCACCGCCCGGCCGAAGGCGACGCGCTCGCTGGCGCGCCGGCACATTTTCTCCAGCGCCACCTCGGCCTGGCCGATCAGGCGCATGCAGTGGTGGATGCGCCCGGGCCCGAGGCGCCCCTGCGCGATCTCGAAGCCGCGGCCTTCGCCCAGCAGCACGTTGGACGCCGGCACGCGCACGTCCTGCAGCGCGATTTCCATGTGGCCGTGCGGCGCGTCGTCGTAGCCGAACACCGGCAGGTGGCGCAGCACCTTGACGCCCGGGGTGCCCGCCGGCACCAGCACCATGGACTGCTGGCTGTGGCGCGCAGCGTTGTCGGGGTTGGTCTTGCCCATGACGATGTAGATCCTGCAGCGCGGGTCGCCGGCGCCGCTCGACCACCACTTGACGCCGTTGATCACGTACTCGTCGCCTTCTCGCTTGATGCGCGTCTGGATGTTGGTGGCGTCCGAGGAAGCGACGTTCGGCTCGGTCATGAGGAACGCGGAGCGGATCTTCCCCTCGAGCAGCGGCTCGCACCACTGCTTCACCTGCTGCGGCGTGCCGTACTTGAGCAGCGTCTCCATGTTGCCGGTGTCGGGCGCCGAGCAGTTGAATACCTCGGGCGCCCAGTGCACGCGGCCCATGATCTCGCACAGCGGCGCGTACTCGAGGTTGGTGAGCGTGCCACCGTGCGACCTGGGCCGCCACAGGTTCCACAGGCCCGCGGCGCGCGCCTTCTCCTTGAGCTCCTCGATCACCGGCACCGGCTCCCAGCGCCGCTCGCCGCGCACGTGCGCCTCCCACTTGTGCTCGTTCGGATGGACGTGCTCCTTCATGAAGGCGATCAGCTTGTGGCGCAGCTCCTGCACCTTGGGGGTGTAATCGAAGTTCAAGCGGCTCTCCTGAGTATCTTTTCAACTTGCTTCCAGCCCAGCTCGGCCATCGGCCGGGCCCGCATCCCGGCGTCGCGCGCGTGCACGCTCGCGGCGGTGCCGTCCACGACGCGCTTCATGATGCCCTGCAGGATGGCGGCGATGCGGAACAGGTTATAGGCGATGTAGAAGTCCCAGTGCGACGGGTCGATCGACTTGCGCCCGGTCCTTTCGCAGTAGCGCGCCACGTATTCGTTCTCCGAGGGAATGCCCAGCTCCTCGAGGTTCAAGCCCGCGATCCCCCGGAACTGCCCCGGCGGTATGTGCCAGCTCATGCAGTGGTACGCGAAGTCGGCGAGCGGATCGCCGAGCGTCGACAGCTCCCAGTCGAGCACCGCGAGGATGCGCGCCTCGGTCGGATGGAAGATCGCGTTGTCCAGGCGAAAGTCGCCGTGCACCACGGTGGTCGCGGTCTCCGGCGGGATGTTCTTCGGCAGCCAGGCGATCAGGTTGTCCATCGCCGCCATCGGCTCGGTCTCGGAGGCCTGGTACTGCTTGCTCCAGCGCGCCACCTGCCGCTCGATGTAGTTGCCCGGCTTGCCGAACCCCGCCAGGCCTACCTCCTGAAAATCGATCGTATGCAAAAGCGAGATGACGCGGTTCAGCTCGTCCCAGATGGCGAAGCGCTCTTCCTTCGACATGCCCGGCAGCGATTGGTCCCACAGCACGCGCCCCTCGACGCAATCCATGACGTAGAACGCGGTGCCGATGACCGATTCGTCCTCGCACAGCGCCAGGGGCCTGGCGACAGGGAAGCCCACCGGATGCAGCGCGCTGATCACGCGGTACTCGCGGTCCACCGCGTGCGCCGAAGGCAGCAGCTTGCCCGGCGGCTTGCGCCGCAGCACGTACTTCTTGCCGTCGGCGGCGGTGAGCCGGTAGGTCGGATTCGACTGGCCGCCCTTGAACTGTTCTATGGTTTCTATTCGAAAACCCAGAAAACCTTCCAGCGCCGCTTGATCG
This sequence comes from Burkholderiales bacterium, assembly GCA_036374055.1. GTDB lineage: Bacteria > Pseudomonadota > Gammaproteobacteria > Burkholderiales > SG8-39 > SCGC-AG-212-J23. Next base: position 6,612 of record DASUUN010000098.1, on the reverse strand, counting down.
ATGCGGTGGCGCTCCTCGACGGGCTTGGTGCCGATGAACTGCTCGAACATGCGCGGCCAAGCTTACCTTAGAATCCCCCGAGCGATGAGCCGCCGCTTCCACGTCGATCACCTGAAGAACGCGAAGTTCGAGCGCCGCGGCCTGCGCAGCTACTTCGAGTACCGCGACCTCGGCATCAGGCGCGCGACCCGCGGCAAGGTGGTGGCGCACGTCATCCGCGCGCGCCCGGAAAAGGCCCCGCACGGCGAGTGGCACCGCCACGACTGCCGCGTGCAGTTCGTCTACGTGCTGAAGGGCTGGGCGCTGTTCGAGTACGAAGGCGTCGGCCGCGTGCTGATGAAGGCCGGCACCTGCTTCTACCAGCCGCCCAACATCCGCCACCGCGAGATCCGCCACTCGAAGAACCTCGAGATGATCGAGGTGGTCGCGCCCGCGTCCTTCAGGACCCGGGCTTCGCCTGCAGCCAGAAAGTCACCGGCCCGTCGTTCACGAGGCTGACTTTCATGTGGGCGCCGAAGCGCCCGCGCGCCCTGGCTTTTGACAGCGCCACGAACTTCTCGAACAATCTTTCACCCGCTTCGGGCGCAGCACCGCTGGAGAAGCTCGGCCGCGTGCCGCTGTTCGTGTCGGCGGCGAGCGTGAACTGCGGCACGGCGAGCAGCTCGCCGCCGACGTCCGCCAGAGACAGGTTCATCTTGCCCGCGGCGTCCGGGAAGATGCGGTAGGTCAGGACTTTTTGCGCAAGCCGCGCCGCCTGCTCGTCGCCGTCGCCGCGCTCCACGCCCACCAGCGCGACGATGCCGGGACCGATTTCCCCCACGGTTTCCTCCTCGACGGTCACGCTCGCCGACGTTACCCGCTGAATGAGGGCGATCAAGCGATGATGTCGGGAATCAGCCGGGTGCGCAGCTTGGCGATCTGGTCCTTCAGGAGCAGCTTGCGCTTCTTCAGGCGCTGCAGCTGCAGCCGGTCCTGGCCGGGATCGATGGCCAGCCGGTCGATGACGTCGTCGAGGTCGTGGTGCTCGATTTCGAGCACGTGGAGGCGCTGCTGGATCTGCGCCTTCTCCTCTTCCGACAGTGGAAGGTCCGTCACCGTGAAAAAGTTCCAATCGGACCTGGAATCGTATCCCTATACTCCCCAGCGCGAAAGACCTTCCCTTGCGCCGCAACGACTACGACGTCACCGACTCCATCCGGACTACCGATCCGGGGGCGGTGGCTGGCGAAGTGGTCCGCCTCTTCCGGGGGCTGTTCGACCCGGCGCCCGCCGGGCAGCTGGTGCGTGCCTTCAGCGACGCGACCGCTTTCTACCGGGGCCGGCATCCCGACTACTTCGCCTGCGACACCGCGTACCACGACCTGCAGCACGTGCTCGACGTCACGCTCGCCATGGCGCGCCTGCTCGACGGCTACCAGCGGGGGCGCCGCGCCACCGACGAGCCGCTCACGCCGCAGGTGTTCCTGGTGGGCGTGCTGGCCGCGCTGTTCCACGATTTCGGCTATCTGCGGCGGCGCAACGACCGCAAGCACCGCTACGGCGCCGAGTACACGCTGACGCACGTCAGCCGCGGCGCCGCGTACCTGCGCTGCTATGCCCGCGAGCTCGGGATGGAGGAGAAGCACGCCCGCGCCGCCGCCGCGCTCGTGCACTACACCGGCTACGAGCGCCCGGCCGAGACCATCCGCATCGACGATACGCTGCTGCGGCGCGTGGGGCAGATGCTCGGCACCGCCGACATCATCGCGCAGATGTCGGACCGCTGTTACCTCGAGAAATGCCGCGACCGGCTGTATCCGGAATTCGTCCTCGGCGGGCTCGCCGGGCGCGGGCGCGCCGGCATGCTCAGGCTGCCGGTGTTCGCCTCGGGCGAGGACCTGGTGCAGAAGACCCCGGCGTTCTACCAGGGCGCGGTCAAGCGCCTCGAGCTGCCGCTCGCGCGCAGCTACGAGTTCGCGCGCAGCCACTTCGGCGGCGACAACCCCTACCTCGACGAGATCCGCAAGAACGTGCGCTACGCGGAGCGCGTGGCCGAGACCCCGGAGGCCGAGCTGCGCCGCCAGCCCCCTCGCACGCTAGTGGACCTTTGAAGGCCTGAAGTAGTGCGTGCGGTCCATGGACCGGATGCGCACGTCCTGCAGCTGCATGCCGCGCAGCACCTTGAGCGGCACCTCGACCCCCGCCGCGCCGCGCGCCCAGACTTTGCGATAGAAGTCCGCCAGCGTGGTCACCTCCTCGCTTCCTACCGCCAGCACGAGATCGTTCTCCTGCAGCCCGGCGCGCTCCGCGGGACCTTCGGGCGACACGCGCGACACGAACAGGCGCCCGCGCAGCTCGTCCGCGCTGACCCCCAGCCACGGCCGCGCGGGCGCGCTGCGCCGCCCTTTCTCGATCAGCTCGCCGAGGATCGGCTTGAGCAGCTCGACCGGCACGAACATGTTCCCCGGCGACTGGCGGCCTGCGCCTGCGGCGTCGGGCACGATCAGCGAGCCGATGCCGAGCAGCTCGCCCTTCGCGCCGATGAGCGGCGCGCCCGACCACTCCGCCACCGCCGGCGCGGTGAAGATCGCCGACTCGAGCAGATATTCCCAGCTGCCGGAGAACGGCCGCCGCGACACCACGTACACGATGCTCGCGCCGTCGCGGCTGCGGCCGTTGAGCACCATCGCGAGGTCGCGCTCGCCGAGGGCCGCCGAGTCGCCGAGCGGCAGCGGCTTGACCCCGAGCGGCGCGGCGAGCTTGAGCAGGCCGAAGCCGGAAGCGTGGTCGTAGGCCGCGAGCGTCGCGGGCAGGGTCCTGCCGTCGCTAGACGACACTTCTATCGCCTCGGCCTCGATGACAAGGTAGCCGATGGTGAGGACGTAATCCGCCCGGATCAGGGCGCCGCTGCCGCGCCGCTCGCGCCCCAGCGTCTCGGCGCTGCGCGCGTCCTGCTGGATCTTCGCGCTGACGCCGACCACCGCGGACAGGGTTTCATCCGGGCTCGGCTGCGCTAGCGCGGCCGACGCTGCCAGCCCCAGAATAAGCGGCAATGCCCGCATGACGCCGGAATGATGCGCCTGCTTTCGTGGAACGTGCAATGGTGCCGCGGCCTGGACGGCGTCGTCGATCCGGGGCGCGTCGCATCGGAGGTGCAGGCGACGGGCGCCGACGTCGCCTGCCTGCAGGAGATCGCCTCGAACTTCCCCGAGCTGCCGGGAAGCAAGGGCGAGGACCAGCCGGTCGCGCTGTGGAAAGACCTGCCGGCATTCGAGCCCATTGTCGGCTGGAGCGTCGACGTGCCTTCCCGGACCGGCATGCGCATGCGCTTCGGCAACATGATCCTGTCGCGCCTGCCGGTGGCGCGCATCCTGCGCCACTCGCTGCCCTGGCCGGCGTCGCCCGAGGCGCCCAGCATGCCGCGCACGGCCGTCGAAGCGGCGCTGGAAACCCCGCTCGGCCCGCTGCGCGTGATCACCACGCACCTCGATAACTCCTCCGGCGCCCACCGCGCCGCGCAGGTGCGGCGCCTGAAGGAGATCCTGCTCGAAGGCCCCAGCCGCGCGAGCGCCGTGCTGTGCGGGGACTTCAATTTGAACGCGGACGACCCCCTGCATCGCGCGCTGCTGGATGGCGGCCTGGTGGACGCCTGGCAGGCGCTCAACCCGGGCCGGCCGCACCCGCCGACATTCCGGCTGCACGCGCGCAAGGAAGGCGTCGCGCCCTACTGCTGCGATTTCGTGTTCGTGACGCCCGATCTCGCGCCGCGCCTGCATTCGATCCGCATCGACGCGGACAACCGCGCCTCGGACCACCAGCCGGTCATCGTCGAGCTTCGATGAGCCGGCGCAGCGCCTCGACGCGCCGGCGGTTCACGCCAAAGTCGCGCCTTCCCAGGCGCGAGCAGGAACGCACGTGGATCACGCTGCCGTCGAAGAAGAACTCCACGTCGTCGACGTAGCGCAGCAGCTTCGAGCGGAACTCCGCGTAGAGGTAGGTCTCGCTTTTCTCGATGATGCTCGCTCCCGAAAAAGCCCCGACTGCGCGCCGTACCGCGTCCATCGTGCCGTGGAGCGGCGCGATGTAATGCTCCGCGTCGGTGGGACTTGCCTGCGAGGACACGCAGTTCGGCGAGCGCTTGCAGGGCGCGAGCTTCCCGTCGCGCACGCCGAGGTTGCCCGGACGCCTCCAGGAAAACATCGCGCGGATGCTACCATCGCCGCACCAACCTCGGAGGAAGCATGCAGATCTCGGCGCAACACCTCGCGGAGCTCCTGATGGGCATCGCCCGCGCGCAGGCGGCGATCGTGCAGGGGATCGAGAACGAGATGGGCGGCTTCCGCAGCGGGCGCGCCGTGCCGGCGCTGCAAAACGTCGCGCACCTGCGCGACCACCCCGAGCCGACGCTCACCGACCTGCCGATCCGGATCCTGCTCACCACCATGGGCGGCCGCACCGGGCCGGACGCCGCGGCGATCGTCAAGGACCTCGAGCGCCTGTGCGGCGGCGGCAAGACGCCGACCGGCGGTCCCGGCGAGGATCTCGACTTCAGCGCGCCGCCGCCGTGAGCGCGCCCGATCGCTAGAAGTCTTTAGGCTCCGGCGGGAAGCTCGGCTTGCGCTTCTCGCGATGCGAGGCGATGCCCTCCTTTACCTCGGGGCCGGTGAAGCCGAGCACTTCCAGCGCGAGCGAGGCGTCGAAGGCCGGGCCGGCCATGCGCAGCCAGTTGTTGAGCGAGTACTTGGTCCAGCGGATGGCGGTCTGCGCGCCGGAGGCGATCTTGCGCGCCACTTCCAGCGCCTTCGCCTGCAGCTCGGCTTCCTCGCAGGTGAGCGACACCAGGCCGAGCCGCTCGGCCTCCTCGCCGCTGATCTGCTCGCAGGTGAGCAGGTAGTACTTCGCCTTGGCCATGCCGCACAGCAGCGGCCAGACGATGGCGGCGTGGTCGCCGGCGGCGACGCCCAGGCGCGTGTGGCCGTCGATCAGGCGCGCGTTCTTCGCCGCGATCGAGATGTCGGCCATCAGCGCCGCGACCAGGCCGGCGCCCACTGCCGGGCCGTGCACCGCGGAGACGATGATCTTCGAGCAGTTGATCATGTTGTAGACCAGGTCGCGCGCCTCGCGCCACACGCGCGCGCGCACGGCGAAGTCCTGCGTCATCTGCTCCACCATGGCGAGGTCGCCGCCGGCCGAGAAGCCCTTGCCGGCGCCGCGCAGGATGGCGACGCGGCACGCCGGGTCGCGGTCGACGTCGAGCCAGATGCGGGCCATCTCGGCGTGCGCGTTGGCCGTCGCCACGGCGAGCTTGCCCTCCTCGCCCATCAGGATCTCGAGGATGCCCGGCTCGAGGGTCCGGACTTTCAGGTCTTTGTAGCTGGAGTAGTCCATGGCACATTCTACAATCCGGAAAATTGCTCTGACCCCTTTATGGTTTCATTCGACGACATCGCCGCGGCGCACGAGCGCATCAGGGCGCAGGCGCGCCGCACGCCGGTGCTGACTTCCAGCACCGTCGACGCGCTCACCGGCGCAAGCGTGTTCTTCAAGTGCGAGAACTTCCAGCGCATGGGCGCGTTCAAGTTCCGCGGCGCCTACAACGCGCTCGCGCAGCTCGGTCCCGAAGAGAAAAAGCGCGGCGTGCTCGCCTTTTCGTCCGGGAATCATGCCCAGGCGGTCGCCCTCGCCGGGAAGATTCTCGGAATCAAGGCGGTGATCGTGATGCCGGAAGACGCCCCGAGGGTGAAGCTCGAGGCGACGCGCGGCTACGGCGGCGAGGTGGTGACCTACCGCAAGGGCGAGGACCGCGAGGCGATCGCACAACAGCTCTCGGAAGAGCGCAAGCTGACGCTCATCCCGCCGTTCGACCATCCGCACATCATTGCCGGGCAGGGCACGGCGGCGAAGGAGCTGATCGAGGATGCCGGCGTGCTGGACCTGCTGCTGGTGCCCTGCGGTGGCGGCGGGCTGCTCTCGGGCTGCGCGGTGGCGGCGCGCCGGCTGCTCCCGGACTGCCGGGTGATCGGCGTCGAACCCGCCGCAGGGGATGATGCAACTCAGTCTTTCAAAACCAAGACCCTGAAGACCATCGACGTGCCGGACACCATCGCCGACGGGGCGCGCACCACGTCGCTGGGCAGGCTCACCTTCCCGCTGGTGCTGGCCAACGTCTCGGACATGCTCACCGTGACCGACGAGGAGCTGCTGCGCTCGATGTTCTTCCTGTGGGAGCGCATGAAGGTGGTCGTGGAGCCGACCGGCGCGCTCGCGGCCTCTGCCCTTTTGAATCAGAAACTACAATCGAAAGACCTGCGCGTCGGCGTGATCCTGTCAGGCGGAAACGTCGATCTTCGCTGGGCGGCCTCGCAGATAGGCAAACGCTAGGATCGCCGCGCCGACCAGCACCACGCCGAGCGTGAAGTCGAAGCGCGGCGACACGGTGCCCACGGCGCAGGCGAACAGCAGCCAGCGCAGGGGCCAGGCGATGGGCCTCAGGCCCATGAACCCCTGCAGCGCGAGGGAGGCGAACGTCACCATCGCCACCGCGAAGAAGGTGCACTCCAGGATGTACACCAGGCCGCCTTCCATGGTGAGGCCGGGGTTGAAGATGAAGTAGAACGGCAGGATGAAGCCGCC
>DASUUN010000097.1:0-2011 GCA_036374055.1 Burkholderiales bacterium | reverse complement strand
TTCCAGCCGCCACGGCCGCGAGATCCTGCAGTCGGCCGGCATCGAATCGCTGTTCGATGCGCGGCTCGACGGCATGGATCTGGAGGAGCAGGGCCTCAAAGGCAAGCCCGACCCGGACATGTTCCTGCGCTCGGCCGAGGCGCTCGGCGTGGCCCCGGGGCGCGCCGCCGTCCTCGAGGATGCCGTCGCAGGCGTGCAGGCCGGGCGTCGCGGCGGCTTCGGCCTGGTGGTGGGGGTCGACCGCGGCGGCAACCGCGAGGCGCTCAAGCGCGCGGGTGCAGACGTCGTGGTGCAGGATCTCGCCGAGCTCGATCCCGATCGGCTGGAAGCGGCCTGGCGGAGGCGCCGCGAGGAAATCGCCTGGCAGGTTGAGCAGGAGGGCTTCGACCGCGCGCGCGAGCGCACGATGGAGAGCCTGTTCGCCGTGGGCAACGGCTACCTCGGCGTGCGCGGCGCGCTCGATACGCCGCTGCCCGGCTCGCAATGCGACCTCTTCATCGCCGGCGTCTATGACCGCAAGCGCGACGACCTGCCGTACTCCGAGATCGAGTTTCTGGCTCCCGAGCGCAGCGACCCGTATGCCGAGCTGGTGCCGCTGCCGTTTCCGTTACGGTTGAGCGCCTCGGTGGCGGGCGATCCGCTCGACTTCGCCGGCGCCTACGGGCGAGAGCTGCGCCGGACGCTCGACCTGCGCGGCGGCGTGCTGCACATCGAGGCCGTCTACGAAACCCAGGGCGGGCGGCGTACCGCGATCCAGACGCGCCGTTGCGCCTCCCTCGCCGACAAGCATCTCCTCCTGCAGGAGGCGGTTGCCACGCCCGAGAACCATTGGGGCGCGATCGATCTCGCAGCCACGCTGGAAGAGCCCCAGCCCGAGCGCCATCCGCATGTCGAGGCCATCGAGCATCTGAAAACCCCGCAGTTCGAGCTGGTTCGCTACGCCACCCGCGCCTCCGGCATCGAGATCTGCATCGCCAGCCGCGAGTTGCGCGAGCCGCTCGTCCTGCGCCGCATGGTCTCGGTGTTCACGAGCCGCGATGGCCCGGACCCGCGCGCGGCAACGCTCGCCCATCTTCAGGCCCTGCGCTGGGAAGAGTTCGAGGCGCGGCTCGCGGGGCATTCGCAGAAGTGGGCCGACTTCTGGACCCGGGCGGACATCCGCGTGCCGGGGCGCGCGTCCGTCGAGCAGGCGCTGCGCTTCGGCAGCTACCACCTGAGGATCGCGGCCGGTGACGATGCGCGAGCTTCCATCGGCGCACGTACGCTGAGCGGCCGCGCCTACGAGGGACATGTCTTCTGGGATACGGAGATTTTCATGCTGCCGTTCTACCTGCATCTCGAGCCCGCGCGGGCGCGCAACCTGCTGCTTTACCGCCATCACACGCTCGACGGCGCGCGCCGGCGAGCGCGTGGGCTCGGCTATCGCGGCGCCTGCTTCGCCTGGGAATCGACGGTCACCGGTGATGACGTAACCCCGAGCAGGATCGTGCTGAAAAGCTCGGGCAAGGAAATCCCTATTTTCACCGGCAAACAGCAGGTGCACGTCACCGCCGGTATCGCCTATGGGGTGTGGCGCTACTGGGAAGCGACGCAGGACGAGGCGTTCCTCGCCGGCGCCGGCGCGGAGTTGCTGTTCGAGACGGCGCGCTTCTGGACTAGCCGCGTGACGCGAGGCGAGCGGCATCACCACATCCGCGGCGTCGTCGGCCCCGACGAATATCACCATGGAGTCAATGACAACGCGTACACCAACTGGATGGCGCGCCATAACCTCGAGCGGGCAGCCTGGCTTGCCGGATATCTCAAGAAAAATACGGCGGAAGGCGAGGAATGGGGCGCCTTGGCGCGCTCGCTGTACTGCCCGGCGCCGGGCGCCAACGGCGTGATCGAGCAGTTCGAGGGTTTCTTCGCGCTGGGCGATTATCCGCTGCCGAAGGAAGAGCGCTTCAGGGCGCCGGTCGGCCGGCTGTTCGATTGGGAGAAAATCAACCGCCTGAAGCTCCTCAAGCAG
>DASUUN010000096.1:0-3419 GCA_036374055.1 Burkholderiales bacterium | reverse complement strand
AAGACGGCGTAAGCACCTACGTCGTGTGCCGCCAGATGTGAGGGAGATGCGATGAGGACGAAGAAAATGCAGAGAGGCTTCACGCTGGTGGAAATCGCGATCGTGCTGGTGATCATCGGGCTGTTGCTGGGCGGCATCCTGAAGGGCCAGGAGATGATCACCCAGGCGAAGATCAAGAACGTGATCGCCGACATGTCGGGCGTTTCCGCCGCCATGTTCGGCTACCAGGACCGCTATCGCGCGCTGCCCGGGGATGACAAGGCCGCGCTCCCCCGCTGGGCGAGCGCGGACCCGGGCGACGGGGACGGCATCATCGAAGGGGCCTATCTGTCCGCAACGCTAACGGACGAGTCGGTCAACTTCTGGCATCACCTGCGCCTTGCCGGCTTCGTGGCCGGCACCGGCACCGATCAGCCGTTCAACGCGGTGTCCGGAAGAATGGGCGTACAGACTGGAGATGGCGCCAGTACGCCGACCGGTGTGCTGGCCACCCCCGGTGCGACCCCGACCGACCCTACGACGACGCCGATCGCTACACTTATGATGTGCACGGCCAACCTGCCGGACAAGATCGCCATCTCGGTGGACGCCCAGATGGACGACGGCGTCGGCACCACGGGCAACGTGCGGGGATTCAAGCAGACTGCGCCGAACCCCGCTATCGCCGCCACTGCAGAGACTTACACCGAGGACGGCGTCAGCACCTACGTGGTGTGCCGGCAGATGTAAGCCGGGCACCGGGCTTGACGGAAAGCCGGCCGCGGGCCGGCTTTTTTTTGCCCTATACTCCCCGCGCATGATGAGGGCAGCCCCGAAGCCGGCAGGAAGCGGCCGCCAGAGCCATGGCGAAAGCGCGCTCGAGCTGGCGCGGCGGGTGCTGCTGATCGAGGCCGAGGCGGTGCGCGCGCTGATCGGGCGCCTGGACGAGCGCTTCCTCGCCGCGCTGGCGCTGATCCTCGAGCGCCGCGGCCGCGTGGTGGTGAGCGGCATCGGCAAGTCCGGCCACATCGCGCGCAAGATCGCCTCCACGCTGTCCTCCACCGGCACGCCGGCGTACTTCCTGCACCCCGCGGAAGCGAACCACGGCGACCTCGGCATGATCGAGTCGGGCGACGTGTTCATCGCCCTGTCGCATTCGGGCGAAAGCGAGGAGCTGCTCAGCATCGTTCCGCAGGTCAAGCGGCGCGGCGCCAAGCTGATCGCCATCACCGGGGGCAGCGACTCGGCGCTGGCGCGCGAGTGCGACGTGCTGCTCGACGCGGGCGTCGCCCAGGAGGCCTGCCCGCACAACCTCGCGCCCACCGCCAGCACCACCGCCGCGCTCGCGCTGGGCGATGCCCTCGCCGTGGCGCTGCTCGACGCGCGCGGCTTCTCGGCCGACGATTTCGCCCGCTCGCATCCCGGCGGCACGCTGGGCCGGCGCCTGCTCACCCATGTGTCGGACGTCATGCGCAAGGGCGCCGACATGCCGGCGGTGCCGGAGGACGCCACCTTCAAGCAGGCCGTGCTCGAGATGTCGCGCGGGCGCATGGGCATGACGGCGGTGCTCGGCGCCGGGGGCGAGGTGCGCGGCATCTTCACCGACGGCGACCTGCGCCGCGCCCTCGACAAGGTGATGAACTTCGAGACCACGCGGGTGAGCGAGGTGATGACGGCGGGGCCGCGCACCATCCGGCCCGAGGCGCTCGCGGTCGAGGCGGTCCAGCTGATGGAGCGCCACAAGGTGAACCAGCTGCTGGTGGTCGACGAGCGCGGCCGCCTGGTCGGCGCGCTCAACATGCACGATCTTTTCCGCGCCAAAGTCCTCTAGCGCCGCGATGCAATTCTCCGCCCCCGACGCGCTGGAACGGGCGCGGCGCATCCGGCTCATGATCTTCGACGTCGACGGCGTGCTGACCGACGGCAGGCTGTGGTACGGCCCCTCCGGCGAGGAGCTCAAGGTGTTCCATTCCTTCGACGGCCACGGGCTTAAGATGCTCGCCGGCAGCGGCGTGCCCTGCGCGCTGCTTTCCGGGCGGCGCTCGGGCGCCGTGGCGGCGCGCGCCGCCGAGCTCGGCATCGAGCACGTGCTGCAGGGAATAGAAGACAAGCTTGCCTCGTATAACGAATTGCTTCGTCAACAAAACCTCATACCCGTGCAAACCGGCTACATGGGCGACGAGCTGGTCGATCTTCCGGTGCTCACGCGCTGCGGCTTCGCGTGCGCGCCGCACGAGGCGCCCGAAGCGGTGCGCAGCCGCGTGCACTACGTCGTCTCGGCGCCCGCCGGGCAGGGCGCGGCGCGCGAGCTGTGCGAGTTCGTGATGCGCGCCCAGGGCCGCCTGGAGCCCGCGCTGCGCGGCTACCTCGCATGAGGCTCACCACCACCCGCTTGTTTCCGCTCGCTCTCATGCTGGCGCTCGCGCTGCTCACCTTCTACCTCGAGCGCACGGCGCGCGAGGAAGACACCCCGCCCGCGGCGCGCCGCCACGACCCGGACTACATCGTCAGCAACTTCACCACCACCACCTACGACCGCGACGGCCAGCCGCTGTCGGTGCTCTCGGCCGACAAGATGCTGCACTATCCGGACGACGATTCCACCGAGCTGCTCGCGCCGCGCGTGCAGCAGAGCAAGCCGGACGAGCCGCGCATCACGGTGACCGCCGAGCGCGGCGCGCTCTCGGGCGACGGCGAGGAGATCTTCCTGTACGACAACGTGGTGCTGGTGCGGGAGGCGAGCGCGGCGCAGCCCGCAGCGCGCATGACCACCAGCTTCCTGCACGTGGTGCGCGAGCGCTCGCTGGTGCGCACCGACCGCGAGGTCACGCTGGTGGAGGACAACCGCTCGCTCACCGGCCGCGGCATGGAGTACAACAGCGATTCGCGGCAATTCCAGCTGCACGCCGACGTGGTCGGGCGCTTCGAGCCCAAGCAGATCCAATGAAAAGAATCTTCATCGTCCTGGTACTGGCGCTACCCGTTGTCGCCCAGGCGGAAAGGGCCGACAAGGACAAGCCGACCCAGATCGAAGCGAACCGCATGAGCGCGGACGATACGCGCCGCGTGAACATCTTCGAGGGCAACGTGGTGCTCACCAAGGGAACCCTCGCGGTGCGCGCCGACCGCATCGTCGTGCGCCAGGACGCCGAGGGCTTCCAGCACACCACCGCCACCGGCTCGCCGGTGCGCTTCAAGCAGCGCATGGACCCGAAGGAAGGCGAGAAGGAGGCGCGCTGGCTCGACGGCGAGGCGCGGCGCATCGAGATCAACGACCGCGACCAGAAGGTCGAGCTGTTCGAAGGCGCGCGCGTCAACCGCGGCGGCGACGAGGTGACCGGCGACTACATCTTCGTCGACCAGGCGTCGGACTTCTTCTCGGTAAGCTCGGGCAAGGGCGAGCCCGGCGGCAGGGTGAAGGCCGTGATCCAGCCCAAGGC
>DASUUN010000095.1:0-2707 GCA_036374055.1 Burkholderiales bacterium | reverse complement strand
GCGCAGGCGCGGCGCGGCCACGCGCTAGCGCCCCAGCCGCAGGCGGATGAGCTGCATGCGCTGCGCGAACATGAACAGCAGCAGCAGCACCATCCCGGCGTGCACCAGCCATATGCCGACGCCGAAGTCCAGGCGCCCCTGTGCCACCTTGGCCTGGCTCACGCTGAGCAGGTTGGAGTAGACGATGTAGGTGAACAGCGCGAACAGCAGGTTGAGCGAGCGCCCGGCGCGCGGGTTGACGAAGCTCATCGGGATGGCGAGCAGCGCGAGCACCGCCGCCGACACCGGCACGCCCACGCGCCACAGCAGCTCGCCCAGGTTGACGGGGGTCGGATTCTGGATCAGCGCCCAGGTGGCGAGGCTCTTGTGCGTGACCTGCGGCTCCGCGCCCTCCTTGGTCTCGATGCGCGCGGCGTAGCGGTCGAACTCCATCACCCGGTACTCCGCGTCGCCCGGCATGCCCTCGTAGCGCCGGCCGTCCTCGAGCACGATGAAGCGGTCGCCGTTGGGCGCGGTTTCGGTGCGTCCGGTGCGGCTCATGCTGACGCCGCTTTTCTTCTGGTGCACCGAGCTCACGAACACGTTCTGCACCGCGGAGGCGTCGCCGGAGATGGACTCGACGAAGAACACGCGGTCACGGCCCGAGGTCTCGCCGAACACGCCGGGGCTCACGCGGCTCACGTCGTCGCGCGACTCGATCTTGGTGCGGTACTGCTCGCTCATCTGCGCCGCCCATGGCGAGATGTACAGCGACAGCGCGGTGATCACCGCGATCTGCGGCAGCGCGAACAGCATCACCGGCTTCATCCACGCGGCAAGCGACAGGCCCGAGCCGAACCAGATCACCATCTCCGAGTCGCGCCAGCCGCGCGTGAGCGTAAGCAGCACCGAGATGAACATGGTGAGCGACAGCAGCACCGGCAGCGCGCCGAGCGAGAAGAAGCCGAGGAAGGCCACCACCGCGTCGGACGGAATCTTGCCGCCAGCGGCCTGGCCGAGCAGGCGGATGAGGCGCGTGGTGAGCGCGATCGCGAACAGCGTCATGAACACCGCGCCCGCGAGGCCGGCGAATTCCCTGAGGAGCGCCCGGTGAAATATCAATTGAAAAAACCGCGCCGTGTCATGCGATACTTTCGCGATGCAATTTAGCATAAAGACCCTCTCGCCAGAGACGGCGAAAGCGGGCTGCGTGGTGCTGGGCGTGCATGCGGGAAAGGAGCTCACGCCCGCGGCGAAGCGGGTCGACCAGGCCGCCGGCGGCGCGCTGAAAGAAGCCCTCGGCGACCTCGCCGGCCGCACCGGATCCACCCTGCTGCTGCGCGCGCTGCCCGGCGTGGCGGCCGAGCGCGTGTTGCTGGTCGGCCTGGGCGAGAAGAAAGACTATGCCGAGGCCGCGTACCGCGAAGCGCTGCGCGCCGCCGGCCTCGCGCTGCGCGAACTCGGCGCCCGGGACGCGGCGCTGTTCCTGGTCGACGGCAAGGTCGGGGCGCGTCCGCTGTCCTGGAACGTGCGCCACGCGGCGCTCGGCCTGCGCGAGGCGCTCTACCGCTTCGACCAGCTCAAGACGCAGAAGAAGTCCCCCGCTTCCCCGCTTGGGCACGTCTTCATCCCCTTGAGCCCGAACACCCAGCTGCAGCAGGCGCTCGCCGAGGCGCAGGCCACGGCCGACGGCGCCGAGCTCGCGCGCACGCTCGGAAACCTGCCGCCGAACATCTGCACGCCGTCCTACCTCGCCGACGAGGCGAAGAAGCTGGCGAAGCAGTTCAAGCTCGGCGTCGAGGTGCTCGAGCGCAAGGACATGGAGCGGCTGGGCATGGGCGCGCTCCTGGCGGTGGCGCGGGCCTCCCACCAGCCGCCCAAGCTCATCGTGCTGCGCTACTCGGGCGCCGCCAAGGGCAAAAAGCCCCTGGCGCTGGTCGGCAAGGGCATCACCTTCGACACCGGCGGCATCTCCCTCAAGCCGGCGGGCGAGATGGACGAGATGAAGTACGACATGTCCGGCGCCGCCAGCGTGCTGGGGGCGATCCGCGCGCTCGCCGCGATGAAGGCGCCGGTCAACGTGGTCGGCATCATCCCGACGTGCGAGAACATGCCGGGCGGCGCCGCCTCGCGGCCGGGCGACGTGGTGACCTCGATGTCGGGCCAGACGGTGGAGATCCTCAATACCGATGCTGAAGGCCGGCTCATCCTGTGCGACGCGCTCACCTACGCTGCGCGCTACCAGCCCGCGGCCGTGGTCGACGTCGCCACGCTCACCGGCGCCTGCGTGATCGCGCTGGGCCACGTCGCCACCGGCCTGTTCGCCAACGACCAGAAGCTCGCGGACGAGATTCGCGAGGCGGCCGACGACGCGTGGGACCGCGTCTGGCAGATGCCGCTGTGGGACGACTACCAGGAGCAGCTGCGCTCGAATTTCGCCGACTTCGCCAACATCGGCGGCCGCCCGGGCGGCAGCATCACCGCGGCCTGCTTTCTCTCGCGCTTCACGCGCGAGCTGCGCTGGGCGCACCTGGACATCGCCGGCACCGCCTGGAAAAGCGGCCGCGAGAAAGGCTCGACCGGCCGCCCGGTGCCGCTGCTGGTGCGCTTCGCCCTGGGCAACGCTTGACCACCATCGATTTCTATTTCAACGCGCAGGACCGCTTCCAGGTGGCCTGCCGGCTCGCCGGCAAGGCCGCGGCGCAGAAGAAGCGCATGCTGATCTACG
>DASUUN010000094.1:0-3997 GCA_036374055.1 Burkholderiales bacterium | reverse complement strand
GGCTCGCACACGCATGAGCGTCCGGCTGATTCCTGCCCCCCTGAGAAGGGGGGAAGCGAGCGGTTTTTGCGAGCGGGGGGTTTGCTTTTTGCGAAAACCAACCCCCCGCTCGCCTTCGGCTCACGACCCCCTTGTCAGGGGGTCGGCAAGGGCAAAGGCGGCTCACGCCCCCCTTGTCGGGGGGGCGGCGGAGGCTGGCCGATGAGCGGCTGGCAATTCTGGATCGACCGCGGCGGCACGTTCACCGACATCGTGGCGCGCCGCCCCGACGGCTCGCTCGCCACGCACAAGCTGCTGTCCGAGAACCCGGAGCGGTACGATGACGCCGCGATCGCGGGTATCCGGGAAATCATGAATTCCCTGAGTGAACCCATCGACGTGGTCAAGATGGGCACCACGGTGGCGACCAACGCCTTGCTCGAGCGTAAGGGCGAGCGCACGGCGCTGTTCATCACGCGCGGCTTCCGCGACGCGCTGCGCATCGCCTACCAGAACCGCCCGCGCCTGTTCGACCGCCACATCGTGCTGCCGGAGATGCTGTATTCGGAAGTGTTCGAGGTGAACGAGCGGGTAGGGGCGCGCGGCGACGTGGTTTTGCCCCTGGATACCGAACAGACCGCCAAGGATCTGAAAAGCGCCTACGACGCGGGTTTTCGCTCGATCGCGATCGTTTTCATGCACGGCTACCGCTTCCCCGAGCATGAAGCGCGGGTGGCGCAGATGGCCGAGTGCGCCGGCTTCACGCAGATATCGGTGTCGCACCGCGTGAGCCCGCTCATGAAGCTCGTCGGCCGCGGCGACACCACGGTGGTGGACGCGTACCTGTCGCCGATCCTGCGGCGCTACGTCGCGCGGGTGGCGGACGAGCTCGCCGGCGTGCAGCTGCTGTTCATGCAGTCCAACGGCGGCCTGACCGACGCGCGTCGCTTCCAGGGGAAGGACGCCATCCTGTCCGGTCCGGCCGGCGGCATCGTCGGCGCGGTGCGCACCTCGCTCGCCGCGGGGTTCGAGCGCATCATCGGTTTCGACATGGGCGGCACCTCGACCGACGTGTCGCACTACGCCGGGGAGTTCGAGCGCGAGTTCGAGACGCGCGTCGCGGGCGTGCGCATGCGCGCGCCGATGATGAGCATCCACACCGTGGCGGCGGGCGGCGGCTCGATCCTGCACTTCGACGGCGCGCGCTACCGCGTCGGCCCGGACTCCGCCGGCGCCAACCCCGGCCCGGCGAGCTACCGGCGCGGCGGGCCGCTCACGGTGACCGACGCCAACGTGATGCTCGGCAAGATCCAGCCGCGTTTCTTCCCCGCCGTTTTCGGTCCGCACGGAAACGAGCCGCTCGACGATAAGGTCGTGAAGAACAAGTTCGAAGACCTGAAAAACCACATTGCCGACGGTCGCAGCGCCGAGCAGGTGGCTGAAGGCTTCGTGCAGATCGCGGTGGGCAACATGGCCAACGCGATCAAGCACATCTCGGTGCAGCGCGGCCACGACGTCACGCAGTACACGCTGTGCTGCTTCGGCGGCGCCGGCGGGCAGCATGCCTGCCTGGTGGCCGACGCGCTCGCCATCGGGCGCGTGTTCATCCATCCCTACGCCGGCGTGCTCTCGGCGTACGGCATGGGGCTCGCGGACCAGGTGGCGATGCGCGAGCAGACAGTGGAGGCGCCGCTGCAGGAGGAAAGCCTTGCAACGCTGCAGGGCACGGCGGAGCGGCTCGCCGCCGCCGCGCGCGAAGACCTCGTCTCGCAGGGCGTGCCGGGGGAGCGCGTGCGCATCCTCGCCAAGGCGCACCTGAAGTACGAAGGCACCGATACCGCGCTCGTCGTGCCGCTGGGCACGCTGCAGGACATGCAGCGCCATTTCGAGGCGGCGTACCGCAAGCAGTTCTCCTTCCTCATGCCGGGCAAGACGCTGATCGCCGAGGCGGTCTCGGTGGAGGCGGTGGCGCCGGGCGATGCCATGGAAGAAGGGGTGCATGCGGCAAAGGCCGAAGCCAAACCTGCCGAAACCGTCCGCATGTTCAGCGGCGGGCGCTGGCACGAGGCGCCACTGTACCGGCGTGAGGATCTCGGGCCCGGCCAGCGCGTGCACGGGCCGGCGGTGATCGCCGAGGCGAACGCCACCACCGTGATCGAGCCCGAGTGGCGCGCCGAGGTCACGCCCCTGGACCACCTCGTGCTCGAGCGGGCGGTGCCGCGAAGGAGCGGCGTGGCCATCGGCACGCAGGTCGACCCGGTGATGCTCGAGATCTTCAACAACCTGTACATGTCGATCGCCGAGCAGATGGGGCTGCGGCTGCAGAACACCGCCTACTCGGTGAACATCAAGGAGCGGCTGGATTTCTCCTGCGCGCTGTTCGACGCGCAGGGCAATCTCATCGCCAACGCGCCTCACATGCCGGTGCACCTGGGCTCGATGGGCGAGTCGATCAAGACCGTGATCCGCCTGAACGCCGGCAGGATGAAGCCGGGCGACGTTTACGTGCTCAACGCGCCGTACAACGGCGGCACGCACCTGCCGGACGTGACCGTCATCACGCCGGTCTTCCAGGGCGAGGAAATCCTCTTCTATGTCGGATCGCGCGGCCACCACGCCGACATCGGCGGCATCACGCCCGGGTCGATGCCGCCGGCCTCGAAGGTGGTCGAGGAGGAAGGGGTGCTGATCGACAACTTCCTGCTGGTGGAGCAGGGGCGCTTCCGCGAGCGGGAGACCGTCGCGCTGCTCGGCTCGGGAAAGTACCCGGCGCGCAACGTGGCGCAGAACATCGCCGACCTGCGGGCGCAGGTGGCGGCGAACGAGAAGGGCGTGCAGGAGCTGCGCCGCATGGTCGGGCATTTCGGCCTCGACGTGGTGCGCGCCTACATGGGCCACGTGCAGGACAATGCCGAGGAGTCGGTGCGGCGCGTCATCGGGGTGCTGAAGGACGGGCGCTTCGACCTGCCGCTGGACAACGGCGCGCATATCCGCGTCGCGGTGAGAATCTTCAGGGAGCAGCGCACGGCCAGCATCGACTTCGCCGGCACCTCCGCCCAGCTGCCCAACAATTTCAACGCGCCGGCGGCAGTGTGCATGGCGGCGGTGCTGTACGTCTTTCGCACGCTGGTCGACGACGACATCCCGCTCAACGCCGGCTGCCTGAAGCCGCTCGAGGTGTCGATTCCCGAGGGCTGCATGCTGCGGCCGCGCTACCCGGCGGCGGTGGTGGCGGGCAACGTGGAAACCTCGCAGTGCATCACCGACGCGCTGTACGGCGCCCTCCAGGTGATGGCTGCCTCGCAGGGCACCATGAACAACTTCACGTTCGGCAACCAGCGCTACCAGTACTACGAGACGATCGCGGGCGGCTCCGGGGCGGGGCCCGGCTTCGACGGCGCCGACGTGGTGCAGACCCACATGACCAATTCCAGGCTCACCGACCCGGAGGTGCTCGAGTGGCGCTTTCCGGTGCGCCTGGAGCGCTTCGAGATCCGGCGCGGCTCGGGCGGCCGGGGCCGCTGGCGCGGCGGCGACGGCGCGCTGCGCGCGGTGCGCTTCCTCGAGCCGATGACGGCGGCCATCCTGTCCGGGCACCGCCTGGTGCGGCCGCACGGCATGGCGGGCGGCGAGCCGGGGGCGGCGGGCCACAACTACGTGCTGCGCGCGGACGGGCGGCGCGACGAGCTCGGGCCCTTCGACCAGACCGAGATGGCTGCCGGGGATGTATTCGTGTGTGAGAGTCCGGGCGGGGGGGGCTACGGCGCTATAAAATGACGGCAAAGCGATGAATCCAAGCGCCATCTACTCCAAGTCGGGGAAGGGAGTCCAGGAAGCCTCCGGCAAGACCAGCCTGCTCAAGCGCGCTGATCGCGCGGTGCTGTCCGCGATCGACGGCCGCGCCACGCTGGGCGAGGTGGCGCAGAAGGTGGGCAAGCCCTTCGACGGCGCCTTCCAGGTGCTCATCGCGCAGCTCGACAAGGACGGCTTCGTGCGCGAGGTGGCCGGCAGCGGCGCC
>DASUUN010000093.1:0-32024 GCA_036374055.1 Burkholderiales bacterium | reverse complement strand
CCGATGCCGGTCTCGCCGACGAACATGTGGTGCGCCTCCTCGGTGAGCATGAAGCGGCAGGTGCGCGACAGCGGGTCGAAGCCGCTCTCGGCGAAGCTCTTCAGCTGGTACTTGCCGTCGCGGTCGGTGAAGTAGGTGAAGCAGTAGAACGACAGCCAGTCCGAGATCGGCTCGTTGAAGGTGGTGAGGATGCGCGGCTTGTCGGCGTCTCCCGAGTGGCGCGCGAGCAGCTCCTCGGCCTCCTCGCGGCCGTCGCGACCGAAGTAGGCGTGCAGCAGGTACACCATGGCCCACAGGTGGCGGCCCTCCTCGACGTTCACCTGGAACAGGTTCCTCAGGTCGTAGAGCGACGGGCAGGTGTGGCCGAGCAGGCGCTGCTGCTCGACCGAGGCGGGCTCGGTGTCGCCCTGGGTGACGATCAGGCGGCGCAGCACCGAGCGGTACTCGCCCGGCACCTGCTGCCAGACCGGCTGGCCCATGGCGTCGCCGAAGCCGATGCGCCGGTCGGCCACCGGGTCGGCGAGGAAGATGCCCCAGCGGTAGTCGGGCATCTTCACCGCGCCGTAGTGCGCCCAGCCCTGCGCGTCCACCGAGATGGCGGTGCGCAGGTAGACGTCCGACTTCTCGAAATCGGTCGGCCCCATCTCGTGCCACCACTGCAAAAAGTGCGGCTGCCAGTGCTCGAGCGCGCGCTGCAGCGTGCGGTCGTTCGCCAGATTGACGTTGTTCGGGATCTTTTCCGCGTAGTTGACGCTGCTCATCAGACTCTTTCCCAGTTGAATTTAGGTTTGGCGCCCGTGCCGTAGACCTTGAGAGCCCCTTGCTCGCCGACCGCGTTGGGGCGGATGAAGATCCAGTTCTGCCACGCCGTGAGGCGGCCGAAGACGCGCGTCTGCATGGTTTCCGGCCCGGCGAAGCGCAGGCTCGCCTCCATGCCGGTGAGCGCATCGGGCGACAGGCTCACGCGCTCCTCCACCGCGATGCGCACTTCGTCCTCCCAGTCGATGTCGTCCGGCGCCGAGGTGACCAGGCCGAGGCTTGCGGCCGCTTTTGCGTCGAATTGCTTTTGCTTTTCAAAGGCCGGCGCGTCGCCGCAAAAGCGCGCAGTGATGCGCGACACGCCGCTGGCCATCGGATACGTCCCCATATTCAGGGAGGACAGGGCGATCCGCGGCCCGTTCCCGGCATCCAGCATGTAGCTGCGGTCGGCGGCGAGGGCGAGCTCCATCAGCGTGCCGGCGAAGCACGAGCCCGGCTCGATCAGCGCGAACATCGAGCGCGAGGAGACATCCAGGCGCGACAGCGTGCGGCGCAGGTAGCCGATGGTCTCGCGCACCAGCCAGTCGCCTTTGTTCTTCTCCAGAAGCTCGTCCAGCTCGAGAACCGAATCGACGCTTCCCTGCGTCTTCAGCAGCCACAGGCCGACGTCGAGGTAGTTGTGACGCAGGTCGAGGATCGCCCGGTCGAGCTCTCGCGCAAGGCGCAGTGGGTACCAGTCGGCGCTGTGCTCCAGCTTGGCGCTGTCGGGTCCCTTGACCGTGATCGTGGCGGTGCGCGCGTCTTTGTCGATGACGACATTAACCAGCTGGTTGTCGCCGAGCGGGGTCAAAGCAATTCCCTCGCCGCCGGGGCGGTCGGACTGAGCCGCCAGCTCCAGGGCGCGCGCCTTGACCATGGCCGCGAACTCCTGGGGCTTGGCGATGTGGTCGACCAGCTTCCACTCCTGCGCGCGGTCGGCGCGCACGCCTTCGGCGGTGGTGCAGAAGATGTCGGCGAGGTCGCGGCGCACCTTGCGTTTGTCCACGACCCGCGTGAGGCCGCCGGTGCCCGGCAGCACGCCCAGCAGGGGGACTTCGGGCAGGCTCACGGTCGAGGAGCGGTCGTCGACCAGCGCGATCTCGTCGCAGGCGAGGGCGAGCTCGTAGCCGCCGCCGGCGGTGGTGCCATTCAGCGCGGCGAGGAACTTGAGCCCCGAGTGCGCGCTCGAGTCCTCGATGCCGTTGCGCGTCTCGTTGGTGAACTTGCAGAAGTTCACCTTCCAGGCATGGCTCGAGGTGCCCAGCATGTAGATGTTGGCGCCGGAGCAGAACATGCGGCTCTTGCCGCTGGTGAGCACCACCGCCTTCACCTCGGGATGCTCGAAGCGGATGCGGTTGAGCGCGTCGTGCAGCTCGATGTCCACGCCCAGGTCGTAGCTGTTCAGCTTCAGCTTGTAGCCCGGCACGAGGCCCTTGTCCTCGGCGACGTCGAGGGTGAGGGTGGCGAGCGGGCCGTCGAAGCCGAGCTTCCAGTGGTTGTAGCGGTCGGGCCGGGTTTCGAAGGAGATCATGAGAGCGCTTTGCGGATGTCCTGGAGGCTTTGCTTCACGGTCTTTCCCGAGGTTTCTATCGTGGCGCCGGCGCGCGCGTACAGCCGGTCGCGGTCGGCGAGCAGCGTGCGGATCTCGTCGAGCGCCGCGGCGCGCCCCCTGAACGGCCGCATGTCGCCCTGGGCGATCACCCGCGCCATGTGGTCCTCGGGCGACGCCTTGAGCCAGACGCAGAAGCAGCGCTCGAGCAGCAGCTCGTAGGTCGCCGGGTCGGTGACCAGGCCGCCGCCGGCGGCGATCACCGCGCGCGCGTTCTGCTCCAGCACGCGCTCCAGCGCGCGGCGCTCGAAGCGCCTGAAGGCGTCCTGCCCGTACATGGCGAAGACCTCGCCCAGCCGGGCGCCGGCTTCCTTTTCCACCTCGCGGTCGAGCTCGACGAACGGCATGTGCAGGAGCTGCGCAAGCTTCGCGCCCAGCGTCGACTTGCCGGCGCCGCGCAATCCGATGAGCGCGATGCGGTCGCGCCGCGGCGCGAGGTCCTCTTCCTTCACCAGCGTCTCGATCGCCACGCCCATCGCGCGGGCCACGCGGCGCAGCAGCAGCACCGAGATATTGCCCTCGCCGGCTTCGAGCTGGGCAAGGTAGCGCTCCGAAACCTCGGAGGCGGCGGCCAGCGCCTTGCGGGTGGTGCCGCTTTCGATGCGCCAGGCGCGCACCCGCTCGCCCAACCGCGAGAGGTAGAGCGATTCCTGCTGGGGCTCGGTCAGGGGCGCGTTCATGCAAGATAGTGCTTGACGGTGATTCTATGCGGCAATATATTGACTGTCAATGGAAGTGACCATCAGATGGAAGTGACCATCAATATCCTCGTCGGCACCATGACGGGCACGGCCCAGCTGTGCGCGCAGGAAATGGAGCTGGCGCTCGACGACGGCGACACCCGGGTCGCCACCCTCATGATGGACAACCTCGACAGCGCGGTGTTTTCGCGCGACGGGGTGTTCCTCATCTGCACCTCCACCTACGGGCAGGGCGACGTGCCGGACAACGCCCGGGCGCTGTACGAGGACCTCAAGGCGAAGCGCCCGGACCTGTCGCGCGTGCGCTACGGCGTGTTCGGCCTGGGCGACCGCACCTACGCGGAGACGTTCAACTTCGGCGGCAAGCGCTTCGACGAGCTGCTCGCCGAGCTCGGCGCCCAGCGCATCGGCGAGCGCCACATGCACGACGCCTCGAGCGGCGTGCTGCCCGAGGAAACCGCACTGGAGTGGTGCCAGGACTGGCTAGGACGGGTCCGCGAGCGGCTGTCGCAGCCGGCTTGACAGCGCGCTCCAGTCGAGCTTGCGGGTAAGCAGCATCACGGCAGCCAGCACGCCGAACACCAGCAGCGAGCCGAGCAGCAGGGAGTGATCCTCGGAACGCAGCAGCACGTACAAGGCGGCGTAAAGGCCGGCGAAAAGCGCGCCGAACAACGCCGTGCGCCAGGCGCTGCCCAGCGGATGGCGCAGGTACAACGTCAGGAGCGCGACGCAGGCGCCGGCGGCGGCGAGGTACGCGACGCCGAAGCGGATGTGCTCCGAAAGCGAGATCAGCAGCAGGAAGAAGACGGCGAGCGCGGAGCCTGTCAACGCGTACTGCACCGGGTGCAGCTTCACCTGCCACACCAGCTCGACCAGCGAGAAGGCGGCGAAGGTCAGAAGCACGAAGAGAAACCCGTACTCCATGGCGCGGAACGACATGCTGTAGGGATTCACCGGCTCGAGCAGCGCCACCCCGAGCAAGCGGGGGCTGGAGAAAAGCTGGCCTGCCGCGGCATTCTCCAGCCAGAAGGCGTTGCCGCCGGTAGCAAGCTGGTTGACGCGCCAGGCGGCCCGGAAGCCGCCCGGCCCGATCTCCCGCCGGTCGGGCGAATAGGCCCCGATGAAGGAAGGGTGGCGCCAGCCGGACTGGATGCGGATGTCGTTCTGGCCGCCGACCGGCGCGATAGCCAGCCGGTCCGTTCCGACCAGCTCGAGGGGTACCTGGAAGCCGAAGCCCTGGTCCAAGGCAGCGTATGGGCCGAGCGGCGCGTGCAGTCCGGATTGCATGCGCTTGTCGAGGGGCCCGGGGATGAAAGCCAGGCTGCGGCCGCCAGCGCTCGCGCCGGCCGCCGCCTTGAGGCCCCGCACATCGCTGATGCCGACGACGAAGTAGGCCTCTTTCCAGACGCGCGTGCCGCCCGGCGCGCCCGGAAGCTCGAACCTGCCCGACAGCGTCATGCTGGCGCGATAAAGCCGGATGGGATAGAGGCCGCGGTGAAGCTGCTCCACCGGAACGCTCGCTTCGATCTTCAGGTCGGCCGGCAGCACCAGGCGGGTCGGGCAGGGACGCCGCCGGTTTTCTCGCACGGTGACGGGGTTGCCGTTCGCCTGGTGCACGACCCGCTCATCGACATAGGTTTCCTCGCAGGTGAGCGCGAGGAGGGGGCCGGCCACGACCTGTTCGCCGCTCGTCTCGCCGGCGAAGGCCTTCTGCACTGCGGCAGCGCGGTCGCGCCGCTCCGACACCTTGTCGCGGATCAGCGAAAGCGGAAGAAGAAGCGCGAGCGCGACGCAAGCGACGAGGAGGAACCGGCCGAGAAGAGGAAAGCGCATCGCGGCAGCATGGCTCCCGCGCATGGCAATACCCTGAAAAGATTATGGCGAAGCGATGGCGAAGGCACGGGTATTGCATCTTAATGGTGCGTGCGCGCGGCTCTGAAGTGGACGATGTGGCTGGTCCTCGGCCTGCTGGTGGTGCTGGCGCTGTTCGTCCTGTTCGGCCTGAACCTGCTGCGCGGCCCGATCGAGCGTGCGGTGACCGAGGCTACCGGGCGCGAGCTGCGCATCGAAGGCGATCTGCGCCCGATGTGGAACTGGGTCTACCCGCGCTTTCGCGCCGAGGGCGTGAGCTTCGCCAATCCGGAATGGGCGTCCGAGGATCACCTGTTCACCGCCGACGCGGTGGAAGCCTCCGTCAGCCTGCTGCCGCTGCTCCGCGGCCGGGTCGTCGTGCCGGACCTGCGTCTCGAGGGCGCGCAGGTGGACCTGGAGCAGGACGCCGAGGGCCGCAAGACCTGGGTGCTCGACCCGGACCAGAAGGAGAAGGGGGAGTCGCGGTTCTTCATCCGGCATCTCACGCTCGACCAGGGACGGCTCAGGTATGCCGACGCCGGCCGCAAGATCGACGTGCGGTCCGAGCTCTCCAGCAACGATGCCGGCATCGCGTTTACCGCCAAGGGCACCTACAGCGGGCTCGACATCAAGGCCGCCGGCCAGGCCGGCCACGTGCTTTCGCTGCGCGACACGAACTCGCCGTTTCCGCTCAAAGGCGAGGCGAGCATCGGCGCCACCCGGCTCAAGGTCGACGGCAGCGTAACCGGCATCGCGGCGTTCGAGGCCTTCGACACGTCGGTGCAGCTGAGCGGCAAGTCGCTGTCGCACCTCTATCAGATCGTCAACGTGGCCTTCCCCGAAACGCCGGCCTACACCACCTCGGGCCGGCTGATCCGCGAAGGCGACGTAGTGCGCTACGAGAAGTTCACCGGCAAGGTCGGAAAGAGCGACCTTGCGGGCACGCTGCAGGTCGACACCGGCGGCAAGCGCCCGTACATGACCGGGGACCTGAAATCCAAGGTCATGGACCTCGGGGACCTCGGCATCGTGGTGGGCACCAATCGGCCGCGCAAGGACGGCGTGCTGCCCGACTCGCCGTTCGATCCGGGTCGCTGGGACAGCGTCGATGCCGACGTGCGCATCCAGGCCGGCACCATCAAGCGCCCCGAGCAGCTGCCGATCGAGAACCTCGCCACCCGCATCCAGATGAAGGACCGGGTGCTCAGGCTCAACCCGCTGGAGTTCGGCATCGCGGGCGGCAAGCTGGTCGGCCCGGTGACGCTCGACGGCAGCAGGGACACCATCCGCGCCGACGTGAAAATGCGCGTGCAAAGCCTGCAGCTCGCCCAGCTGTTCCCCACGCTGGAGCAGAACAAGGGCTCGGTGGGCGACCTCAGCGGGCTGATCGAGCTCACCGGCAGCGGCAACTCGGTGGGCCGCATGCTCGGAGGTGCCGACGGCAAGATCGGCGTGTTCATGGACGGCGGCCGGATCAGCCGCTTCATGATGGAGCTCGCGGCGCTCGACCTGTGGGACGCCGCGGCGCTCAAGCTGAAGGGCGACGAGCAGGTCGCCATCCGCTGCGCCATCGCCGACTTCGCGGTGAAGGGCGGCCTGATGCAGACCAACGCTTTCGTGTTCGACACCTCGGTGGTGCTGATCGAGGGCGGCGGGGTGATCAACCTGAAGAACGAGGAAATGAACCTGCGGCTGAGCCCCAAGCCCAAGGACAGCAGCATCGCCTCGCTCAACAGCCCGCTGTTCGTTCAGGGCACCTTCAGCGATCCGAAGGTCTCACCCGACGTCGGCAAGCTCGCGGCCAAGGGCGTGGGCGCGGTGGTGCTGGGCATCATCAACCCGCTGCTCGCCGTGCTGCCGCTTTTCAAGGAGGGCAAGGGCGAGGACAGCAACTGCGGCAAGCTGATCGCCGAAGCTACTTCTTCAGACCGATCAGCTGCATCAGGCTCGACAGCGAAGCGTCCTCCTTCGAAATCAGGTCGCTGAACTCGGCGGCCGGCAGGAACGCCGGGCGCACCCCGAGGTTGGCGCTGGCCTTCGCGAATTCGGCAGATGCCGCCGTCTTCCTGATCGTGTCTTCCAGCATCGCGATCACGTTCCTCGGCGTCCCCTTCGGCACCGCGATGCCGCGCCAGGCGTCGAGCGCCACGTCGAATCCCTGCTCGCGCGCGGTCGGCACCTCCGGCCATGCCGGGTCGCGGCTCTGGGTGAGGGCGGCGAGCAGGCGCACCTGGCGCTGCTTCACCGGCCCGGCGAGCGCGCCCGGGAACTGCACGATCGCGCCGACGTGGCCGCCGAGCAGGCTCGGCACCACCTGCGCCGCGCCGAAGGGCACCTCGTTCACCTCCACGCCCGAGGCGCGGAACAGCGCGGCGAGCGAGATGTGCGTATGGCTGCCGACGCCGGAGTGGCCGACGCTCACCGCCCCGGGCCGGGCCTTCGCCTCGGCGACCAGCTCCTTGAGCGTGCTCCACTGCGCATCGGCCTTCACCGCCAGCACCACCGACTCCGACAGCACGCGCGCCACCGCGTCGAACGCGCGGTAGTCGAAGGGCAGCTGGCCGGAGTGGTAGGTGGTGGAGATGGAGTTCGAGTTCCACACCAGCGAGTAGCCGTCGGGCTTCTGCGCCTGCACGTACTTGTAGCCGATCGCGCCGCCGGCGCCCGGCCGGTTCACCACCAGCACCTTCTGGCCGAGGTGCCGGCTCATGCCGTCGGCCAGCATGCGCGCCGTGACGTCGGCCGACGAGCCCGCGGGGAACAGCACCGTGATTTCGAGCGGACCCCGCTGGGGGTACGGGGCGTCCTGGGCATTTGCGGAAAAGGCCGCGAGCGCCAGAAAAATCCAAATGCTTCTCATGAGAGGATCTCCTTCACTTCGACTCTGCGTCCTTCCTTCGCCGAGCGGATCCCGGCGAGGATGACGGCGAGCGAGGCGGTGCTGCGCTCGCCGTCCATTTCGGGCTCGGTCTCGCCGCGCACCGCGCGCGCGAACTCCTCCAGCTCCTCCACGATGGTGTCGTTCTTCTGCGTGGGAACCGGGGTCGAGGTCTTGGCGCCGCGCTTCAGGAAGCGCAGCCCCTGGTGCAGGTCGTAATAGGCGCTCGCTTCCTTGCCGTAGACGTTCATCAGGTAGTACTCGGAAGCCGAGGCGTAGCTCGCGTTCAGCGTCGAGAGCGCGCCGTTCTCGTGCTCCAGGATCAGGCTGGCGACATCCGGGTTGTCGCCGGGCAGCACCAGGCGCACGAAGCGCCCGCTGACCGCTTTCACCGGGCCGAGCAGGTACTCGAGCACGTCGGTGTAGTGGATGCCGATCTGCAGCATCACGCCGCCCGGCATGCCCTCGGCGGTGTAGCGCCAGGAATTCAGGTCGATCTGCCCGAGCCGGTCGCGGCTGATGTTGGCTTCCGCGTTCACCAGCCTGCCGAACTCGTGGATCCTTTCCTTGATGGTGCGGAAGTGGCTCTCGCGCCGCCGCTGGTAGCCGAGCGCGAGCACCACCTTCGCCTTGCGGCAGGCCTCGGTGAGGGCGCGCGCGTCGGCGATGGTGTTGGCGATCGGCTTGTCGAGGAACACGTGCTTGCCGGCCGCCGCCGCCGCCCGCGTGGTCTCCAGATGGGTGGCATTCGGGGTGGTGTTGATCACCGCCTCGATGCTGCGGTCGCTCAGGATCTCGTCGTACGAGCCCGCCGCCTTGCAGCCGTACTTCTTCGCGAACGCCGCCCTCTTTTCGGGGGACCGGCTGTAGCAGCTTGCGATGCTGAGCCTGCCCGAGCGCTGGATCGCATCCGCCAGCACGTCGGACCACCAGCCCATGCCGAGGCAGGCGACTTTCATTTCACCGACTCGGCCGCCGCGCGCGCCGCCTGCTCGTCGAATTCCCAGTTGCCGCCCGCCACGCCGACCGCGCCGATGCATTCGCCGCCGGCCAGGATGGGCCAGCCGCCTTCCATCGCGGTCCAGCGCTCCGGCCCGGCCGCGAGCGCAAGGCCCAGGGCGTGTGCCACGTCGAGCGACTGGCCCACGGCGCCTTTCGAGCCGGTGTTTCGCTTGTTGGAAGCCGCGCACACCGCCTTGGTGGTGGCCGAATGCACGGTGTGGAACTTGCCGCCGTCCATGCGCTCGAGCAGCACGAGGTGCCCGCCCGAGTCGACTACGGCGATGGTGACGGCGAGGCCGGCTTCCCGGGCGTGGGCAACGGCCGTGTCCACGGCCTTGCGGGCGCCCGCAGCGGTCAGGCGCTTCGAATCTGCGACGTACATTTCTCCTCCTCTTGGTTATATATTAGTGCATGCCTTTGACCCACATCGAGCACTTCCTGGTCGCTGCCGACGACATCGACGCGACCCGCGACTGGTACGCCCGCGTGCTGGGAATGACCTCCGGCTCGCACCCCGACTTCGGCTTCCCGGTGCACTGGATGTACCTCGGCGGGGTCGACGTGGTGCACATCGGGCCGAGCGCGCGCATGGCGGGCGCGATCCAGAAGCAGTACCTCGGGCGCACATCGCAGGATGCCGGGCAGGGCACCGGCGCGCTCGACCACATCGCCTTCCGCGCCACCGGCCTGCGCGACATGATGGAGCACCTGCGGCGCGAGAAGATCGAGTTCCGCCAGCGCCGCGCCAACGGCCAGGCGCTGTTCCAGCTGTTCTTCCACGACCCGAACGGCATCAAGATCGAGCTGAACTTCGACGCCGCCGAAGCCGAAGGCATCGCCCCCGAGCTCATGGCCTCCGACCTCATCAGCAGCAACCGCTAATCGGGGTCAGAGCCCGGATTCTTCGATGGACGACCAGCGCAGGGTCCATGCGACCGGTGAAAGGGCAGTGGGTGCGGTATTGCTTGGCATCGGGCTCGCTGCGTTCGGCGTGCTTCTTTTCGCGTCCCGGAAGCTGATGCTGCTCGACCGAGCCTTAAACGCCGGCGACATCGCGGTCCTGAGCGTCTTCGCGATCTTCGGAGCGTTCTGCATGTACACGGGTTGGCCCCTGTTCCGGACCAGGCCTGCCCCTGCCGAACCCCGCCCTCTAGTCTCCAACCCTGCCGAAGAAGCCCCGCGCACACGGGTCAAGCTCTCGCGTGCATGCGCGGCTGCAGGCGTTCTGCTTCTCATGCTGTCGGTATTGGTGCCTTGGCAGCCGGTCGTCCTGTTATTCCTGGGCCTCGCGCTCCTCGCGGTGTCGCACGCGCTCACGCCCTGCGTGGAAAGGATGGAGCAGCTGCGCAAGGCGCGCGCTTCAATGCGTCAGCTCTAATCGGGCTCTGACCCCGATTGCGTCACTTGTGGCGCGGGTCGAGGGCGTCGCGCAGGCCGTCGCCGAGCAGGTTGAAGGACAGCACCAGCAGGAAGATCGACACGCCCGGCCAGACGGCCATCCAGGGAGCCTGGTCGACGTAGTTGCGCGCGGTGTTCAGCATGCTGCCCCAGCTGGGCGCCGGCGGCTGTTGCCCCAGCCCCAGGAACGACAGGCTGGCCTCGGCGATGACGGCGGCGGCGATGGCGAGGGTGGCCTGCACGATGAGCGGCGCGACGATGTTGGGCAGGATGTGGCGCAACGCGATGCGCAGGTGCGGGTTGCCCAGGGCGCGCGCGGCCTCGACATAGTCCTCGGACTTCGCCGACAGCACCTGCGCCCGGGTAAGCCGGATGAACACCGGCGTCGCCGAGATGCCGATCGCGATCATCGCGTTGGTGAGGCTCGGGCCGAGGAACGCGGCGAGCGCGATGGCCAAGATCAGGAACGGGCAGGCGAGCATGGCGTCGGTGACGCGCGAGATCAGCGCGTCGGCCCAGCGGCCGAGATAGCCGGCGAGCATGCCGATCGGCACGCCCAGCGAGAGGGAGATGGTCACCGAGACTACGCCGGCGAGGAGCGAGGCGCGCGCGCCCCAGATGATGCGCGACAGCACGTCGCGGCCGAGCTCGTCGGCGCCGAACCAGTGCGCGGCGCCCGGCGCGCCGCGCACCGCGCTCCAGCTCGTTGCCACGGGGTCATAGGGCGCGAGCAGCGGCGCGAACACGGCCAGCACGACGAAGAACGCGACCATGGTGAAGCCGAACACGGCGCCGCCGCGCCGGGCGAGCCGGCGCAAGACTTTTCCTCGAGCAGAAACCTGAAGGTCTTGCAGAACGACCGCAGCCATCAGACCCTCAGCCGCGGGTTGACGAGGAAATAGGCGAGGTCGGCGAGCAGGTTCAGCGTGATGTAGACGGTGGCGGTAAACAGCACCACGCCCTGCACCACGAGGTAGTCGCGGTTGAACACCGCGTCGACGATCAGCTTGCCGAAGCCCGGGATCGAGAACACCTGCTCGGTGAGCACCGCGCCGGAGAGCAGGGTGCCGAACTCGAGCGCGCCGAGGGTGATGATCGGGATGAGGGCGTTCCTCAGGGCGTGCTTGAGCACGACGACGCGCTCGTTCAGCCCCTTGGCCCTGGCCGTCCTTACGTAGTCGGAGCTCAATACCTGCAGCATGGCGCTGCGCGTGTGGCGCATCAGCACCGCCGCGATGGCGTTGCCGAGCACGAAGGCGGGCATGATCATCGCGGCGAGGTTGGCCTTGAGGTCTTCGAAGGGGCTGACGTAGCCCGACGCCGGCAGCCAGCCGAGCTCCACGGCGAAAAACAGGATGAGAAGGATGCCGAGCCAGAAGTTGGGCGTGGACAGGCCCCACAGCGCGAACACGTTCGCCCCGTAGTCCCACCACGTGTCCTTCTTCACCGCCGAAACGATGCCCGCGGTTATTCCTATCGCGAGCGCGATCAGCATCGCCATCGTGGCCAGCTGCAGGGTCACCGGCAGCTTCTCGAGGATCAGCTCGGTGACCGGCTTCTGGATGCGCACCGACTCGCCGAGGTCGCCTCGCAGCACGCCCGAGACCCAGTACCAGTAGCGCACCGGCAGCGGCTCATCCAGGTGGAATTTCGCCCGCAGGTACCGGACGGTGTCCGGATCGCGGTCCTCCCCGGCCAGCGCGATCGCCGGGTCGCCGGGGAGGAGCTGCTGCAGCCCGAAGATCAGGACCGAGACGAAGAACAGCGTCGGGACGATGGTCGCCAGACGCTGCAGCAGGAACCTGAGCACCGCCTTAGTTCATCTTCAGGCCCTGCACGCGCACCATGCCGTCGGGCACGGTGCGCAGGCCGCTGAGTTTGGCGCTGTGCGCCCACAGCCAGTGGCGGTGGTACAGGTAGACCACCGGCCGGTCCTTCTGCACCTGCTGCGCGATCTTGTCGTAGGCCGCGGCGCGCCGTGCCGGATCGAGCGTGGTGCGCGCCTCGTTGATCAGGGCCTCCACGTCATCCTTGCAGTAGCCCGAGCCGTTGAGCGGCCCCTTGCACGACAGGAACTGATGCAGATTGCCGTCGGGGTCCGGCCGGCCGCTCCAGGCGAGCACATACGCCTCGAACTGTCCCTGATCCTGGAGCTTGAGCGAGGTGGCGAACTCGGTCGACTGGATCTTGATGTCGAAGCCCGCGTCCTTGGCCATCGCCTGCACGATCTGCGCGACGCGCTGCGCGTCCGAGGTGGTGGGCGTCATGAGCGTGAAGCTGGGGTTCGGCACGCCCGCTTCCTTGAGCAGCTGCCGCGCGCGCTGCACGTTGCGCTTGGGCATCGGCGCGCTCTTGCCGTAGAAGCGGTTGGAAGGCGCCACCCACTGGTTGCCCGGCTGCGCCTCGCCCTCCATGGCCACCTTGACGATGGCGTCGCGATCGAGCGAAAGCTCGAAGGCCTCGCGCACGCGCGCATCCCGGCCGAGCGGATTCTTCTGCGCCAGGTCGCTCTTGGCGAGGTTGATGGTGATGCCCTGGTAGCCGATCTCGACGATCTTGGCCACCTTGAAGCGGCTGTCGTTGCGCAGGCTGGGGATGTCCGAGGGCGCCACGCGCTCGATGAAGTCGAGCTGCCCCGAGCGCAGGTTGGCGAGGCGCACAGTGGCGTCGACGATCGGCTGGTAGACGATGCGCTCGAAGTGGATCTGGCCCTTGTTCCAGTAGCTCGGGAAGCGCTCGAGCACGATGCGGTCCTGGGCGATGCGCTCGACGAAGCGGAACGGGCCCGAGCACACCGGCTTCGCGCCGAACTTCTCGCCCGCCGCCTCGGCCGCCTTGGGCGAGAGCATCATCCCGGAGCGGTCGGTGAGCGCCGCGAGCAGCGGCGCGAACGGCGCGGCGAGGTTGATGCGCACGGTCGACGGGTCGACCGCGTCGACGCTCGATACTACCGCCAGCTCGCCGCGGCGGTTGGAGCCCTTCATGTTCTTGTGGCGCTCCAGGTTGTACTTGACTGCGGCGGCGTCCATTTTCTCGCCGTCGTGGAAGGTGACGCCCTGGCGCAGCTTGATCTCGAGCGACTTGTTGTCCGCCGACCACTGGTACGAGGTGGCGAGCTGCGGCACGATGTTCAGCTTCTCGTCCAGGTCGAACAGCTTGTCGCACAGGCCGGCGAACACGATGCGGCCGACGAAAGTGCGCGCCATGGTCGGATCGAGGATGTCCGGATCCTCGGCCAGGCCGATGCGCAGGGTCTGCGCGCTTGCGGTAAACGAAACAAGCAGGAAAGCGAGAACCGAAATGCGTTTCATGTGGGTGAACCTCCCGGAGTGCGGAACGCTGCCTGAAGCCGCGACAGTCTCTCATTGACTGCCGTCAAGTGGGAAGCGGCGCTGAAGGGTTCGAGGCCGCGCCAGAAATGGCAGGCCACCCCCTCTTCGAGAGCCGGTACCTCCTTGCTGCACCGCGGCTGGGCATAAGCGCACCGCGTGCGGAAGCGGCAGCCCGACGGCGGTGCGTAGGGGCTCGGCACATCGCCTTCGAGGACCATGCGCTGGCGCTTGAGCGACGGATCGGGAACCGGAATCGCGGAAAGCAGCGCCCGGGTATAGGGATGGCGCGGGCGGGCGAAGAGGGTGCGCTTGTCGGCGAGCTCCACGATCCTGCCTAGGTACATCACCGCCACGCGCGTGGCGATGTGCTTGACCACCGCGAGGTCGTGCGCGATGAAGATGTAGGCGAGCCCGAAGCGCCGCTGCAGGTCCTGCAGCAGGTTGATCACCTGCGCCTGGATCGACACGTCGAGCGCCGACACCGGCTCGTCGCAGACGACCAGGCGCGGCTCGACCGCCAGCGCCCGCGCGATGCCGATGCGCTGGCGCTGGCCGCCAGAGAACTCGTGCGGGTAGCGCGACGCGTGGTACGGCGCAAGGCCGACCAGCCCGAGCAGCTCCGCAACGCGCTGCCTTTCCTTTCCCCGGTGAAGCTTATGGAGGCGAAGCGGCTCGGCCAGCATGTCGCCCACCGTCATCCTGGGATTGAGCGAGGCGTAGGGGTCCTGGAAGATGATCTGCATCTCGCGACGCAGCGAGCGCACTTGGCGTTCAGGGAGAGAGAAAAGATCCCTTCCGGAAAACCAGACCTTTCCCGCGGTCGGCTCGATCAGCCGCAGCACCAGGCGCCCGGCGGTCGACTTGCCGCAGCCCGACTCGCCCACCAGCGCGAGCGTCTCGCCGGCATGCAGCTCGAAGCTGATGTCGTCGACCGCCTGCACCTTCTTGAAGTGCTTGACCAGGCGCTCGGCGCGCAGCAGCGGTTGGCTCACAGGGGAGCTCTCCAGCAGGCAGTGAAATGCCCGTCAGAAACCTGTTGGAGCCGGGGCTCTTCGCGGCGGCACTTGTCGACGGAGAAGGGGCAGCGCGGGTGGAAGCGGCAGCCCTCGGGCATGGCCGCGGCGTCGGGTACGAAGCCCTCGATGGCGCTGAGGCGCTCCTGCTCGAGGTCGAGGCGGGGGATCGAGCCGAGCAGGCCGACGGTGTAGGGATGCTGCGGCTCGGAGAACAGGCGCGGCACGGCGCAGCGCTCGATCACCTTGCCGGCGTACATGACGAGCACGTCGTCGGCGAGCTCGGCGATCACGCCGAGGTCGTGGGTGATGAGGATGATGGCGGTGCCGAGCTCGGCGCGCAGCGCGCGCATCAGCTCGAGGATCTGCGCCTGGATGGTGACGTCCAGCGCGGTGGTGGGCTCGTCGGCGATGAGCAGCTTCGGGTTGCAGGCGAGCGCCATGGCGATCATCACCCGCTGGCGCATGCCGCCGGAGAGCTGGTGCGGGTATTCGCCGGCGCGCGCTTCGGGCGAGGGAATGCGCACCTTGCGGAGCATCTCGACAGCCTGGTTTGCTGCCTCTGCCTTGCTCGCGTTCCTGTGCCTGAGAATCGCTTCGCCGATCTGCTCGCCCACGGTGAACGCCGGATTGAGGGAGCTCATCGGCTCCTGGAAGATCATCGACAGCCGGTCGCCGCGCAGGTCGCGCAGCCGCTGCGGCGACGCCTTCAGCAGGTCCTCGCCCTCGAGCCGCACCTCGCCGCCGGCGATGCGCCCGGGCGGCTGCGGCACCAGGCCCATGATGGAAAGCGCAGTGACGCTCTTGCCGCAGCCCGACTCGCCGACGATGCCGAGCGTGCGGCCGCGCTGCAGGCTGAAGTCGATCCCGTCCACCGCCCGCACTTCACCGCGCTCCGAGGCGAAGTGCGTGCGCAGCCCCCGCACTTCAAGAAGTGCGGCTGCGGGACTTTCCATACTCGTCGATCTGCTTTTCGATCTCCTGCCGGTCGAGAGTCCCCCAGGGCCGGGCCTTGCTCGGGCCGCAGCGCAGGAAAGGGATGAAGCGCTCGTGCGCTTTCTCGTACAGCCGCGCGAGCTCCGCGAGCGGGTCGGCGTGGTCGTCCACCCTCAGGTCGAGGTCCGCATAGTCTTCCTTCGACACGACCCGCAAGGCCGCAGATTGCCTGCCGCGCTTGTCGCCGCCGGCCGCCTCCCCCGCCCGCAGCGCGGCGATCAGCCTCTCGGCAAGGGCTCCCCGGGTCTTCTCGAATGCGCGGGCGGTTTCGCGAATGACCGCTTCGTTGGAAAGCATGTTGCCCGCGACGGAGAACCCGTCACCGGAGAGCGCGCCGCACCAGCCGATGCATTGCGCGCCGGTGTGCTGGCCGATGCGCCCGGCGGCGTCGACGACGTGCAGCTGGCGCTGCTCGCGGCCTTCGTCGGGCGCGACCAGGCGCCTCACCACCTCGGGGGCTGCGCCGCCGGCGCGCAGCAGCTCGAGACCCTGCCTTCCATAGTGCGGGTTGACCAGCGCCTGGGTGGAGAGCGCCCCGACGCCGCTCTCGGCGTGCGGGCAGAGCGCGCCGACCGCGAAGAAGCGCGTTGCGATCGCGACGCCGAAGGCGCCGCTCGCGCCATCCCGCGCGATGATCGACCAGGTCATGGCGGGGCGATCATAACCGACCCGCCGGCTGCATTATCTTTCCTTGGAACGCGGGCTTGACGCCCCCGCGCGCGGCGCCAACAATGCGCCGGCTATCGAGGAGGACAGGCAATGGAGCTCCCGCGGGACTATAACGCCGCCGTCGATTTGATCGGCCGCAACCTGGCCGCCGGCCGCGCCGGCAAGCTCGCCTACATCGACGACGCCGGAAGCTGCACCTATGGCCAGCTCGCCGAGCGGGTAGACCGCGCCGCAAATGCCCTGCGCGCGCTCGGCATCGAGCGCGAGCAGCGCATCGGGATCGCCATGCTCGACTCGGCCGACTGGGTGGCGCTGTTCCTCGGCGCGATCAAGGCGGGGATCGTGCCGGTGGCCATGAACACGCTCCTGACGCCCGCCGACTACGACTACCAGCTGCGGGACAGCCGCGCCCGCGCGCTGTTCGTCTCCGAGCCGCTGCTCAAGAGCTTCGAGGGCCTCCAGTGCCCGGACTTGCAGCACGTCGTACCCCATTCGCAGCTCAAAGAACTGCTTTCGAAAGCGAATGCGAAGGCCGAGGCTGCCCGCACCACGCGCGACGACATGTGCTTCTGGCTGTATTCGTCGGGCTCCACCGGCGCGCCCAAGGGCACGGTGCACCTGCACTCGCACCTCATCGCCACCGCCGAGCTGTATGCGAAGCCGATCCTCGGCATCCGCGAGGCGGACGTGGTGTTCTCGGCGGCGAAGCTGTTCTTCGCCTACGGCCTGGGCAATGCGCTCACCTTCCCGATGGCGGTGGGGGCGACGACCGTGCTCATGGCCGAGCGGCCGACGCCGGACGCCGTGTTCAAGCGGCTGGTGGAGAAGAAGCCGACGATCTTCTACGGCGTTCCGACGCTTTACGCCGCGCTCCTCGCGAGTTCCTCTTTTCCCGAAAAGTCCAAACTAAGTCTCCGTGTTTGCACTTCCGCTGGCGAGGCGCTGCCCAAGAACCTCGGCGATCGCTGGACCGAGCGCACCGGCGTCGAGATCCTCGACGGCATCGGCTCGACCGAGATGCTGCACATCTTCATCTCCAACCGCCCGGGCGAGGTGCGCTACGGCACCACCGGCAAGCCGGTGCCCGGCTACCAGGTGCGCCTGGTGGACGACGCGGGCAACGTCATCACCAAGCCGGGCGAGATGGGCGAGCTGCAGATCAGCGGCCCGACCTCGGCGATCATGTACTGGAACCAGCGCGAGCGCACCAAGACCACCTTCCAGGGCCCCTGGACGCGCAGCGGCG
Source organism: Burkholderiales bacterium (assembly GCA_036374055.1). Classification (GTDB taxonomy): domain Bacteria; phylum Pseudomonadota; class Gammaproteobacteria; order Burkholderiales; family SG8-39; genus SCGC-AG-212-J23. The sequence goes on along the minus strand of DASUUN010000093.1, from coordinate 14,531 downwards.
ACAAGTACACCTTCGACGAGCAGGGCTACTACACCTACGGCGGCCGCTCCGACGACATGCTCAAGGTGAGCGGCATCTATGTCTCGCCGGTCGAGGTCGAAGCCGCGCTCATCACTCATGACGCCGTGCTGGAAGCCGCGGTGGTCGGCAAGGAAGACGAGCAGAAGCTGGTCAAGCCGAAGGCTTACGTCGTCTTAAAACAGGGAATAACGGGGGATGAGAACCTGAAGCAGACCCTTCAGCAGCACGTCAAGAGCCGGCTCGCACCGCACAAGTACCCGCGCTGGATCGAGTTCGCGAGCGAGCTGCCGAAGACCGCCACCGGGAAGATCCAGCGGTTCAAGCTGCGCTGAAGGCCGGGTCGGTACGGTCCTTGCAGCGGTAAAATTCCACCATGGCTACCAGACCCGAGCAAACCACGAACGACATCAAGGTCGATCCGAAGGCCCTGTACCTGGAAGAGGTCTTCACCGACCGGCGCGTGGGCACGATCCGGCGCCTGACGCCGGTGAACGGCGAGGGCGTGCGCGACCAGTCCCGCCCGGTGCTGTACGTGGGCGAGACACAGGTGCTCACGCCCGCGGGCGCGCTGCCGATCGGCTTCGAGATCGGCGCCGGCTCGCTGGAGGAGGCGGCGCAGAAATTCGGCGACCTGGCGCGCGAGGCGATCGAGCGCACGGTGAAGGAGCTGCAGGAGCTGCGCCGCCAGGCCGCCTCGTCGATCGTCGTGCCGCAGGGCCCGCTGCCGCCGATGGGCGGCCCCGGCGGCGGCAAGATCCAGATGCCTTGATCGCGCACGTCCGCTCCTGGCTGGAGCGCGCGCAGCGCGTCGTCGCGCTGACGGGCGCCGGCATCTCCACCGACTCCGGCATTCCGGACTTCCGCGGCCCGCAGGGGCTGTGGACGAAGAATCCGGTGGCCGAGAAGATGTCGAACATCCACTACTACCTCGCCGACGCGGAAGTGCGCAAGGCGTCCTGGCAGAACCGCCTGTCCAGCCCGGCGTGGAGCGCCAAGCCGAACCCGGGTCACATGGCGCTCGTTGATATTGAACGCAGGAAAAAGCTGCATGCGCTCATCACGCAGAACATCGACGAGCTGCACCAGCTCGCGGGCAATTCCCCCGAGCGCGTGATCGAAGTGCACGGCACGATGCGCAGGTTCATGTGCTGGGGCTGCGGGATGCGCGGCCCGATGCAGCTCGTGCTCGAGCGCGTGCGCGCGGGCGAGGCCGACCCGCCTTGCCGCGACTGCGGCGGCATCCTCAAGAGCGACACCATTTCCTTCGGCCAGCAGCTCGTGCCCGAAGTGATCGACCAGGCGATGCAGGCCGCGGCCGAGGCCGAGCTGTTCCTCGCCGTGGGCACCAGCCTGCAGGTCTACCCGGTCGCGGGCACGGTGGAAGTGGCGCGCGCGGCCGGCGCGCGCATCGTAATCGTCAACGCGCAGCCCACGCCGTTCGACGGCATCGCCGACGCGGTGTTCAACCAGCCGATCAGCGAGATCCTTCCGGCAATCCTAGGAAGCGGCGAGCGTTCCGCGCAGTGAGCGCCGGGTCGAGGCCGGCTTTTTCCAGGGTGCCCAGCGGATCGGGATCGCCCATGTTGAACGGATAGTCGGAGCCCAGCAGGATCTGCGAGGCGCCGAAGCGCGCAGCCAGGAACCTGACCGCCGCGGGGTCGAATACCAGGTGGTCGTAGAAGAAGCGCTTCGCCGTCTCGGCGGGCGACTCGGCGAGCGACTCGCGCGCCTTCGGGATCGCCTGCCAGGCGTGCACCAGCCGCGGCAGCAGCATCGCCATGGCGCCGCCGCCGTGGCTGAAGGCGATGCGCAGGCGCGGATGGCGCGCCGCGATGCCGCCGGTGATCATCGAGGCACAGGCGAGCGCGATTTCCCCCGGGAAGCATACCGCCTGCTCGGAGAAGGCGCCGACGATGCGCTCCTGCCCCGCGGGCCGCAGCGCGTGCACGAAGACCGCCGCGCCGAGCTGCTCCGCGGCGGCGAAAAACGGCTCGAAGCGTGCATCCCCGATGGACACGCCGTTGACGTGGCTAGCGATTTCGACGCCCTGGAATTTCAGAACTTTGAGAAGGTATTCCAGTTCGCGAAGCGCGGCTTCAGGGTCCTGCAGGGGCACGGCGCCCAGGCCGACGAAACGGTCCGGGGCGCGGTCCACCATGGCGGCGATCTGCTCATTCAGGTAGCGGATGAGCACGCCGCCGTCGGGCATGGGCAGCCAGTAGGACAGCAGCTCCGGCATCGGCGAGAGCGCCTGGCGCGTCACCCGCATGCCGCCCATGTCCTCGATGCGCCGCGGCACGCTCCAGCAGCCGTCGGACACGGTGCGGTAGACCTTGCCCGAAATCATCACGTGCTTGTGGCAGGCGTGGGCCTCGGCCATCGACGGCCAGGGGACGTCCCGGCCCTTGCCGGAATAGGCCGGAAACGACTCCGGGACGATGTGGGTGTGCACGTCGATGCATTCGGTCATGCGGCTGAGTATAGAGAACGGGATTTTGCTTCTAGATCATCGCGGAGCCGCCGTCCACCACCAGGGTCTGGCCGGTGAGGAAGGCGGCGTCCTCGCTGGCGAGGAAGCTGACGGTGCCCACCAGGTCTTCCGGCGTCTCGTCGCGCGGGATGGCGCGCGTGAGGCGCGTGCGCTCGCCCTGCTGCACGTGCTCGGCCTGCTTCGCGACATTCTCCGACAGCGTGAAGCCGGGCGCGAGCGAGTTCACGGTGATGCCGTCCTTGCCGAGCTCGCGCGCGAGGCCGCGCGTCATCGCGATCACCGCGCCCTTGCTCGAGATGTAGTGCAGAAAGAGCGGCACGCCCTTGAGCGGCGCGCCCGAAGCGAGGTTGATGATGCGGCCGTAGCCGCCCTCGCGCATGTGCGGCGCGCACGCGCGGCAGCACAGCCACACGCCCATGATGTTGACTTCCATCACCTTGCGGAACTCGTCCACCGGGATGCTCTCGAACGGCCGCAGCTCCAGCGTGCTGAAGATCGCGGCGTTGTTCACCAGGATGTCGATGCGTCCGAGCGCCTGCATCGTCTCCGCGGCCATGCGCTCCACCTGGTCCTCCCTGGAGACGTCCACCTGCAGGTTCAGGGCGCCGTGCGCGGCCTTCTGCAGGTCGGCGACCACCACCTTCGCGCCGTCGCGCGCCAGGCGCGCCGCGATCGCCTTGCCGATGCCGGTGGCGCCGCCGGTGACGATGGCGACGCGGTTCTCGAGCCTGGGCTTCATCGCATCATTGTATTGGGAAGGAACATCACGATCTGCGGCAGCGCCACCAGGATCGCAATGCAGGCCACCATCGCCAGCCAGAACGGCATGATGCCGGCGAAGATTTTGCCCATCGGCACGTCCTCCGCCACGCCTTTCACCACGAACACGTTGATGCCCACCGGCGGGCTGATCAGCCCCATCTCCAGCACGATCACCATGAAGATGCCGAACCAGATGGGGTCGATGCCCAGCGCCATGATGATGGGGAACACGATCGGGATGGTGAGCACCATCATGGCGAAGCCCTCGAGGAACATGCCGAGGATCAGGTAGGCGAGCATCAGGATGGCGAGCACGCCGGCAGCCGGCAGCGCCATCTCGGTGAGCATGCCGGCGAGGTTCACCGGGATGCGGCTGAGCGCGAGGAACGGCGAGAAGATGTGCGCGCCGATCAGGATCAGGAACACCATCGCCGTGGTGCGCACCGTCTGCAGCAGCGCGTCGGTGAGCGCCGCCAGGCCGAGGCGCCGGCGCCACAGCGCGTGCGCCATGGTGAGCAGCGCCCCTACGGCGGCCGCCTCGTTCACCGTGAATACGCCCGCGTAGATGCCGCCGATGGTGACCGCGACCACCACGAGAAAGGGCGCGGCGCCGCCGGTGGCGACGATGCGCTCGCGCAGCGAGAAGCGCTCGCCGGGCGGACCGTAGGCCGGGCGGAAGGCGCACAGCACCCTGACCGTCACGATGAACAGCGCGGTGAGCAGCAGCCCCGGCAGGAAGCCGGCGAGAAACAGCCGCCCGATGGATTCCTCGGTGAGCAGCGCGTAGACCACCAGCACGGTCGAGGGCGGGATCAGGATGCCGAGCGTGCCGCCGGCGGCGATGACGCCGGTCGCCAGACGCGGGTCGTAGTGGTAGCGGCGCATCTCGGGCAGCGACACGCGTCCCATGGTGACGGCCGAGGCGACCGACGAGCCCGACAGCGCAGCGAAGCCGGCGCAGGCGAGCACCGTCGCCGAGGCGAGGCCGCCGCGCCGGTGCCCCATCCAGGCGTAGGCGGCCGCGTACAGGTCCTTGCCCATGCCGGACACCGCGGCGAAGTTGCCCATCAGCACGAACAGCGGAATCACGGCGAAGGCCTGCACCGCCGCGTGCGAGTAGGGGAAGGAGCCCAGGCTGTGCAGCGCCGCCGAAGGCGAATTGAGCAGCGCGACGCCGGCCGCGCCGACCAGCGACATGGCGATGCCGATCGGCATGCGCAGGAATAGCAGGACGAGCAGCGCCGCCATGCCGACGAGCCCGACCGCGGTCGGGCTCATGGGCGCTTCCAGACCATCCGCAGCAGCACCAGCGCGAACAGGCCCATGCTGGCCGCGGTCAGCAGCTCGAACGGCCAGGTCTGGATGGCGAGCATGTTGGTCGCCTCGCCGCGCGCCCGGGAGCCGACGGCGAACAGCGCCGCCTGCCAGGCCATGACCGCGAGCAGCGCCGCGCCCGCCAGGTGGATCAGCACGGCGATCCAGCGCGCGCCGGGGCGATCCAGCCAGCGGCCCAGCACGTCCACCGCCACGTGGCCGCCGGTGGCCGCGCAGTAGGGCAGCGCAAGGAACACGATGAGCGCCATGCCGAGCTCGGTCATCTCGTAGGCGCCGAGGAACGGCAGGCGCAGGACGTAGCGCATGACCACGTCGAAGGCGATCAGGCCCATCAGGCCCAAAAGCACCGCGCCCCCGCACAAGGCGAGGGCGCGGAGGAAGCGGTCGAGCACGCCCCCTAGCCCTTGTAGCCGGCTCTCTTCAGCATCTCGCGCGCCGGGATGCCCTTGGACTCGGACTCCTTGATCCACTCGTCGATGATCGGCCGCAGCGTCTTGCTGATGCGCTGCTGCTCGGCCGCCGACAGGGTCACCACGTCGGCCTTGCCGCGCACGCTGTTCACGGCCTGCTCGGCGCGCTTGATGTACGTCTCGGTGGCCTTCAGGCTGAGCTGGCGGCCCGACAGCTTGTCGATGGCCGCGCGCGCCGCCGGCGACAGGCTGTCGTATTTCTTCTTGTTCATCGCGATCAGGAATACCGAGCGCCCGAAGATCGGGCCGGAGATGGTGAAGCCCTTGGCTACCTCGCCGAGGCGGAAGTCGAGGATGGTGGTGAACGGCACCATCGCGCCGTCCATCGTGCCGCGCTCGAGGCCCGGATACACCTGGGTGATCGGCGCGGCGATCGGCACCGCGCCCATGTACTGCAGCTGCTTCGCCTGCGCCGCCGAGGGCGAGCGCATGCGCAGGCCCTTCAGGTCGTCCATCGACCTGAAGGCCTTGCCGCGCGACATGAGGCCGGCGTCCTCGGCGCCCCACAGGGCAATCACCTTGGTGCCCTCGAACTCGGGCAGCAGGTACGGATCGAGCAGGTCCCACATCATGTTGGTGGCGGCGAGCCCGTCCTGCTTGAGCCCGGGAAGCTCGATGATGCCGACGCGCGGGAACGCGGGCGAGGTGTAGCCCGGCAGCGTGAAGGTGAGATCGACCACGCCGTCGACCGTCTGGCGGAAAAGCTCGGGCGGCTTGCCGCCGAGCTGCATCGACGGGTAGAGCGTCACCTTCACCTCGCCGTTGGTCGCCTTGGCGACGTCGGCCGCCCACGGGGTGATGATTTCGCGGTAGATCACGTGCACCGGCGGCACGAAGGTCGACAGGCGCAGCTCCTGCGCCGCCAAGGGGGCGGCAGCACCGGCAAGCACCGCGAGCGCGAGCGAAGTTCGGACGATTCTGATCATCTGGACCCTCCTCCTAGAGGTAAGCCTCAGAGGATACTACAGGGCCGCGACCACCTGTCCGTAGGGCACCGGGCCCGAGAGCAATCCCAGGTCGCGGGCGAAGCGGTTCATGGACTCGACGCTCTGCGGCGAGATCGAGGCGTCGTAGTACGGCACGTCGCGCCGGATCAGCTCGGCGATCATGCCGGCCTCCGCCGGCGGGAACAGCTTGCGGCCGACCTCGGTGGCGCGCGCGGGGTTGTTCCTCAGGATCTGCTGCGCGGACTTGACGGCCCGGATCGCGGCGCGCGCCGCATCGGGGTTTTCGCGAATGACGTTTTCCGAGGTGACCAGGGCCGGGAACGTGTATCCCTTGGCTTCTTCGCTGCCCTCGCGGCGCGCATCGAGCACCAGCGTGCCGATGCCGCTTTTCACCGCCACCTCCGCGCCCATGCCGTTGGCCCAGAAGCCGTCGATCTTGCCGTCCTCGAGCGCCTTGGCGGCGAGCAGCCCGAACGAGGCGGTCTGGCCGACCGTGAACCCCGGCACCGGCCCGATGCTGACATCCTTCTCGGGATCGATGCCCGCGGCAACGAGCATGCGCTTCAGCCCGTCGACCGGCCCCGGCGCCGCGCCGATGCGCTGGCCTTTGACGGACGACAAGTCACCCTTGCGGGGATTCAAATCTGAACGAACAACCAGAAACCAGTACATGTGCTGCGCGAGGGCGCACAGCAGCTTCCCGCCCTGCCAGTCCTTGAAGGCGTACAGCACCGCGTGCGCTGCGCCGCCGACGAAGTCGAGCTTGCCGTCGCGCAGGTCCTCGTAGGTCTTGGTCACCGGGTAGAGCAGCTCGAGCGTGGCGTCGATGCCCTCCTGGCGGAAGCAGCCGAGCTCGACCGCCGCGATGGCCGGGAAATAGGACGGCGAGATGAGGTCCGGGATGGCGACTTTCATTTCTTCTTCATGCCCGCGGCCTGCACCGCTTCTTTCCAGGTCTCGAGGTCTTCCCGGATGGCGCGCGTGAACTCCTCCGGGGTGCTGCACACCGCGTCGACGCCGATCTTGTCGAGCCGGCCGGTGAAGGTTGCATCCTTGCAGCCCGCCGCGATCTCGCGCGCGACGCGCTGAACGATGTCGCGCGGCGTGCCGCCCGGCGCGACGTAGCCGTTCCAGGTGATGGTGCGGAAGCCGGGATAGCCCTGCTCGGCGACGGTCGGCACGCCGGGCAGCTGCCGGGCGCGCGTTTCGCCGGAGACCGCGAACACCTTCAGCTTGCCGCTGCCCGCGTGCGGGATGATCTCGTTCAGGTTGCCGAAGTAGCAAGGCACGTGGCCGGCGATGGTGTCGGCGATTGCCGGGCCGCCGCCCTTGTAGAGCACCGCCTCCATCCTGATGCCGGCGCGCGCGAGGAACAGCGCCATGGTGAGGTGCCCGATCGAGCCTACGCCCGGGGAAGCGAAGCTCAGCTCGCCCGGGCGCGCCTTCGCGTAGTCGACGAATTCCTTCAGCGTGCTGGAGGGCACCTTGGCGTTGCAGCCCAGCGCGAAGGGATTGGTGCCGACGATCGAGATCGGCGCGAAATCCTTGATCGGGTCGTAATTGATCTTCTGCACGTGCGGCACCACGGCGAGCTGCGGGCTCGCGGCGGAGAACAGGGTGTAGCCGTCGGGCTCGGCGCGCGCCACCAGCTCCGCGGCGATGGCGCCGCTCGCGCCCGGGCGGTTCTCGGCGATGAACGTCTGGCCGAGCCGCTGGGTGAGCCAGTCGGCGGTGATGCGCGCGATCGAATCGGTCACGCCGCCGGGCGGGAAGGGGACGATCACCCGCACCGGCTTCTGCGGCCAGGCTTGGGCATGCGCGAACAGGGGCAGGCACAGCAAGATCACGAGTAGTCGCTTCATTTCAGGGCTCCTTCGATCCAAGAGGCGCAAGCAAGGGTAAGCGCATCGGCGCCGATGCGGCCGATGACCTGCAGGCCGAGCGGCAGCCCGGCCGGGCTGTGCATCCCCGGCACCGAGACGCAGGGCACGTGCAGCAATGTCCACACGACGTTCATCGCCACGTCGCCGGTGGAGGCGATCCCGGGCGGCGCTTCGCCCGTGGCGGCGGGCGCGATCAGCACGTCGCAGCCCGCGAATGCTTCGTCCAGCCTCGCGCGCGCGTCCCGAGCCGCCTGCCGCGCGGCGGCGTACTCGGACCACTCGAGCGCGTAGCCTTTCTCGCAGCGCTCGCGCAGGGCGGGATCGATGCGCTCCGGAAACCGGCGCATCTCGTCGGCCAGGCTGCGTCCGCCCTCGAACCAGATCACCGCGGTGTGCGCCTGGCGCAGGTTTTTGAAGGATTCCGGCAGCCGCACTTCCTTCGCCTCCAGGCGCCGTGCCGCGCTTTCGAACGCGGCCGCCATCTCGGGCTGCACCTGGTCCCACTCCCAGGTGCGGCACATGCCGATGCGCGGCCGGTCGATGCTCGCCGGCGGCATCCCGATCAGCGCTTCGGTGAAGAAGGCGGCGTCCTCGACGCTGCGGGCGTAGACGCCCACGGTGTCGAGCGAGTCGGCGTTCGGCTTCACGCCCGCGCGCGGCAGGGTGTTGTAGGTCGGCTTGTAGGCGACCACGCCGCAGTACGAGCCGGGCCGGATCACCGAGCCGGCGGTCTGCGTGCCGAAGGCGAGCGGCACCATGCAGTCGGCCACGGCGGCGGCCGAGCCGCTGGAGGAGCCGCCCGGCGAGCGCGATAGATCGCGCGGATTGCGCGTCTCGCGCGGCACGAAGGTGGCGAACTCCGCGGTCACCGTCTTGCCCAGGATCGTGCCGCCGGCTCTGCGCGTCAGCGCGACCGGTGCGGCGTCGGCGCGCGGCCGGTGGCCGGCATAGATCGGCGAGCCGTGCTGGGTCGGCAGGTCGAACGTATCGAAGATGTCCTTCACGCCTACCGGAACACCGTGCAGGGGCGGGGCGACTTTCGAAACGGAGATGTCCTTGTTGACGGTCACCCACGCGCGCACCTCGCTGTCGCGCGCGGCGATGCGCTCGAGGCAGCTCGCGACGAGCGCCTGCGCGTCGAGCTCGCCGCGCGCGATGCGCCGTGCCGCCTCTTTCGCTCCCAGCCGGTTGGGCTCGATCACCGCCTCAGTATAATCGCCGCGATCCATGCAACGTCGAAACATCCTGGTCGTCGGCGCGGGACCGGTCGGCGCCGTGGCCGCCCTGGCGTGCGCCCGCCTCGGGCACCGCGTGGTCCTGCTCGAGGCGCAGCAGCGCATCGACGACAGCCCGCGCGCCTCCACCACCCAGCCGCCCACGCTCGAGATCCTGGCCGAGCTCGGCCTGATCGAGGAGTACCTGCGCGTCGGCCTGGTGTCGCGCACCTTCCAGTTCTGGGACCGCGGCACGCTCACGCGCATCGCCGAGTTCGACTTCGAGCGCCTGCGCGGCGAAACCGACTTTCCGTTCGTGGTGCAGACCGAGCAGCACAAGCTCGGCAGCATGGCGATTGCCCGGCTGGGGGATGCTTCGGTGTTTTTCGGTTTCAAGGTCGTCGAGCTTCGGCAGGACGAGAAGGGCGTATCGGTGCGCTGCGAGAACGGCGAGGAGTTTCATGCGGACTACGTCATCGGCGCCGACGGCGGCCGCAGCACGGTGCGCAAGCTGCTCGGCATCGAGTTCGAGGGCTACACCTGGCCCGAGCGCTTCCTCGTCATCACCACGAAGTTCGACTTCGCCGCCGCGCTGGGCTGCTGCTTCCGCAACTACATGGCCGACCCGGACGAGTGGACCAACCTCTTCAAGGTGGCGGGCGACGACCTCAAGGGGCGCTGGCGCGCGGTGTACAACACGCGCAAGGACGAGACCGACGCGGAGGCGCTGTCCGACGCCTCGGTGCGCGCCCGGCTTTCGCGCATCTACGTTCCGGAGAACCAGCGCGACTACCTGCACCTCAACCTCTACAACGTGCACCAGCGCGTGGCGAAGCACTTCCGCAAGGGCCGCGTGTTCCTGTGCGGCGATGCCGCGCACGTGAACAACCCGATCGGCGGCCTGGGCCTCAACTCGGGGATCCACGAGGCGTGGGACCTCGCTTCGCTTCTCGATAAAGTCATCAAAGGTGAAGCGACCGAAGAGATTCTGGATACCTACGAAGCCCGGAGAAGGCCGCTCAACATCGAGTACGTGCAGGAGCAGACCGTGGCCAACAAGAAGCGGCTGGAGGAGCGCGAGCCGGCGCAGCGCGCAAAACGGTTCCAGGAGCTCAGGGAAATGGCCGACGATCCCGCGCGCCACAAGGCCTTCCTCATGAAAGCTTCGCTACTGGAGAGCACCCGGCGTGCGATTCGGACTTAACTTCTTTCCCTCCTTCCGGCCCGAAGACAGCAGCACCGCCGACTACTACGGCCAGTGCCTGCGCCTCGCGGCGCGCGCCGACGAGCTCGGCTTCAGCAGCGTCAAGACGGTGGAGCACTCGTTCTACGACTACGGCGGGCATTCGCCCAACCCGTGCGTGTTCCTGTCCGCAATCGCCGCGCGAACCCGGCGCATCCGCCTCGTCACCGGCGCGGTGATCCCGGCGTTCCACCATCCCGCGCACCTCGGCGGCGACCTGGCGATGCTCGACAACATGAGCCGCGGGCGGCTGGACGCGGGCTTCGGCCGCGCCTTCCTGCCCAAGGAGTTCGAGGTCTACGGCGTGCCGATGTCGGAGAGCCGCGAGCGCTTCGAGGAGGCGATCGGCGTCATCCGGCGCCTTTGGACCGAAGAGACAGTTTCCCATCACGGACGGCACTGGTCGTTTGACGACGTTCGCCTGATGCCGAGGACCTTCCAGAAGCCGCATCCGCCGATCTGGATCGCCGCCATCTCGAGCGAGGAGTCGTTCGTCTACGCGGCGAAGCACGGTTTCAACCTGATGATCGTGCCCTATGCCGGCAAGCCCGGGCAGCTGCAGGAGTTCGTGCGCATGTACCGCCGGCTGTGGGCGGAGTCCGGGCACGAGGCCGGCGCCGAGCAGATCCAGGTGGCGCAGTTCTGCTACGTCGCCGAGAACCGCGACGAGGCGCGCCGCGGCTTCGAGCGCATCTGCAAGCGCTACCTGGAGACCTTCGCCGACGCGGTGGTGTCGTGGAAGGGACGCAACGAAGCCGACTATCCCGGCTACGACAAGATGGTCGCCAGCATCCTCGCCACCACCCCGGACAAGATCATCGCGCAGGGCGGCGCCTTCGTCGGCTCGCCCGACGACGTGGCCGAGCAGGTGAACAAGTGCATGCAGACCTTCGACGGCCCCATCGAGCCCTCCATGCAGATCAACTTCGGCGGCTCGAGCGACGATGAGGCGTTCCGCACCGTCGAGCTGCTGGCCTCGAAGGTCATGCCCCGCTTCAACTAGAAATCGTTCTTAACCGCGAGGCGGAGGCGGCGGCGTTCCAGGTGGGGGCGGCGGAGGCGGGGTGGCGTCGCGATAGGCTGGCCGGCGGTCGTAGCGGCTGGCGGCCATCGGGATCTTGTGGCCCTTGGCGTACATGCACTGCTGGTAGCCCATGTCGTAGCGATGCTGCGCCGTGCGGCCGCTTTGCGCCGCGGCGCCGGTACCGGCGACCGCACCGGTAGCGAGGCCCAGACCCGCACCCACGCCTGCGCCGCGGCTGCCGCCGATGGCGGCGCCCGCCACCGTGCCTACCGCCGCGCCGACGGCGGCGCTGGCAACGCCGCTGTTCGCGGCGGCCTGGTTCGGTTCCTGGCCGCCCGACTGGACGTGCGCGTACTGGCGGCACTCGTAGTCATCGAAGCGGAACTGATCGAAGGTCTTGCCGCTTCCCGGGAGCACCATGACGTTCGGACCCGTCGGCGTCGAAGCGCAGGCGGCGAGGAACAGCAGCGGGGTGAGCCTGAGGATCATTGCGGCGGCCGCGCCGGAACCCGCTCCCAGCCGCCGGGGCACTGCTTCACGTACGGGTAGTAGCCGTTCGATTCCCTGCAGAAATACCAGCTCGCGGTGCCCTCGGGCACCACGTCGCTGCGCTCCACGTAGGTGGTAGGCGCGGGCGGCGTGATTACGGCGGGTGAGGGGTAGTAGTAAACGGGAGGTGGCGCGTAGTACCAGGGCTGATACCACCCTAGCGGCACGCCGAAATGCAATCCCAGCGTGACGCGGCCTCGCCCATGGGCGAGCGCGGTGCTGCTCGCCACAGCCAGGATCACGAGAAGGATGACGCGCTTCATGCCTTCGAGCCTACACGGCACGACCCCGGAAATCCGTAACGGTTTGTTACTGGGACCGGTTACTTCGGCTGCGGGACGATGCGCAGGTAGGGCCTGGGCGCCTGCCAGCCGCCGGGGAATTGCTTCTTCGCGTCTTCGTCGCTGACCGAGCCGGCGATGATCACGTTCTGACCGGGCCGCCAGTTGGCGGGCGTGGCCACCTTGTACTTCGCGGTGAGCTGGATCGAGTCCAGCACGCGCAGCACCTCGTCGAAGTTGCGGCCGGTGGTCATCGGGTAGTACAGGACGAGCTTGATTTTCTTGTCCGGGCCGATGAGGAACACGGTGCGCACGGTCTGGTTGTCCGCGGCGGTGCGCTTTCCGGGCACGGCTTCCGCCGGCAGCATGTCGTAGAGCTTGGAGACTTTCAGCTCGGCGTCGCCGATGATCGGGTAGTTGGGCGCGGCCCCCTGGGTCTCCTCGATGTCCTTCGCCCAGCGCTCGTGGTCGTCCACGGGGTCGGCGGACAGGCCGATGATCTTGGTGTTGCGCTTGTCGAACTCGGATTTCATCTTGGCCATGGTGCCGAGCTCGGTGGTGCACACCGGGGTGAAGTCCTTGGGGTGCGAAAACAGCACCGCGTAGCTCGAGCCGATCCACTCGTGGAAGTCGATCGGGCCCTGGGTGGTCTGGATCTGGAAATTGGGCGCTTCGTCGCCGATGCGTAGTGACATGGGGCTCTCCTTGATGAGCACCAAATCCTAGCGCCGCGCTTACCCTTCCCGCCACAAGGACTTTGCAGTACAGTAGCCGCAATTAGTTTGGGGTCCAAACAATGCGGCGCAACGTGCAGCTGTTTCTGACGGTCAACGGCGAGGCGGTCGAAGCGTCCTTCGCGCCTTACAAGACCCTGCTGGAGGTGCTGCGCGAGGACCTGCAGCTCACCGGCACCAAGCACGGCTGCGAGCTCGGCGAGTGCGGCGCCTGCGCGGTGCTGGTCGACGGCGAGCCGCAGCTTTCGTGCCTGGTGCTGGCCGTGGAATGCGCGGGGCGCGCCATCGAGACGGTCGAAGGGCTGGCCCGCGGCGCGGCGCTGCACCCGCTGCAGGACGCCTTCGCCGACCTCGGCGCCGCGCAGTGCGGCTATTGCACGCCGGGGATCCTGATGACCGCCAAGGCGCTGCTCGAGCGCGAGAAGAATCCTTCCCGGGAGCGCATCAAGGAGGCCATTTCCGGCAACCTTTGCCGCTGCACCGGGTACCAGCAGATTTTCGAAGCGATCGAGGAAGCGGCCAGGAGGATGGAGCATGAAGGTACTCGGTAAGCCGCGCCGCCGCGTCGACGGCCGCGCCAAGGTCACCGGCCAGACGCGCTTCGCCGACGACGTGGTCCTGCCGCGCATGCTGCACATGCGGCTTCTTCGATCTCCTCACCCGCATGCGCTCATCGAAGAAATCAGGACGGAAAAGGCAAAGGCGTATCCGGGGGTGCACCTCGTGCTCACCGGCAAGGACTTCCCGGTCACCTTCGGCATCCTGCCGGTGACGCAGGACGAGTATCCGCTCGCGCCCGAGCACGTGCGCTACGTCGGCGACCCGGTCGCCGCGGTGATCGCGAAGGACGAGCAGACCGCCGGCGAAGCCCTGGACCTGATCGAGGTGCGGTACAAGGTTCTTCCCACTATTGCTTCCCCGGAAGAGGCGCTGAAGACGGCCGAACCCCGTATCCATGCCTACAGCGAGCTCGGCAACATCCACCGCCTGCAGGCCTTCGAGTTCGGCGACGTTGACGAAGCGCTGGCAAGAGCCGACCACGTCTTCGAGGACCTGTTCTTCTACGAGGGGAACACGCATCTGCCGATCGAGCAGCATGCGACGGTGGCGGCGGTGGATCCGGACGGCAAGCTCACCCTGTGGTCCTCCACCCAGGTGCCGCACTACGTGCACCGCTCGCTTGCCCGGGTCTTGCAGCTGCCACCGGCTCAGATCCGGGTCATCGCCACGCCCAATGGCGGCGGCTTCGGCGGCAAGTGCGATGTGTGCAATCACGAGATGGTCGCGGCCAAGGCGGCGATGCTCCTCGGCCGGCCGGTGAAGGTGTGCCTCAACCGCGAGGAAGTGTTCTACATGCATCGCGGCCGGCACCCGGTGCTCATGAAGTTCCGCACCGGCGTGACGAAGGACGGCAAGCTGACCGGCATGCACCTGCAGACCCTGGTCGACGGCGGCGGCTATGGCTCCTACGGCGTGGCGAGCACCTTCTACACCGGCGCGCTGCAGACGGTCACCTACGAGCTGCCGCGCTACAAGTTCGAGGCGGCGCGCGTGTTCACCAACAAGCCGCCCTGCGG